>CAZPBJ010000015.1:0-52856 GCA_964584685.1 uncultured Christensenella sp.
CCCGCCCGTCACCAGGGCAACCTTGCCCTTCAGTCCAAAAAGTTTTTCCAGATACGTCATGTTTTCCTCCATATTTTCATTTCATTTTTCACCTTGAAGCCGGCACTCATTTGATCGTCAGGCCCCTGACAGAACGGTCCACGGAAACCGCGATGGCGGCCAGCACAAAGAAACCGAACACCACGTTTTGCCAGTAGGGGCTGACGCCGATGAAGTTCATGCCGTTGTTGATAAGGGCGACAGTGAAAACGCCGATGATCGTTCCCAGCACGCTGCCCCGTCCGCCGGACAGGGCGGTCCCGCCAAGCACGCAGGAAGCGACGACAAGCAGCGTAAAGGGTTCACCCGTTGTAGGCGCGCTGCTTCTCAATTTTGCCGCCAGGAAAATCCCGCCCAGGGAGGCGCACAGGCCGTTGACGATGAAGACCGATATCTTGGTCTTGTCCACCGGCACGCCGGCGACACGCGCGGCGCGCTCATTGCCGCCGATGGCGTAAAGGTTCTTGCCGATGGCCGTATGCCCCTGGATGACATATACCAGACCCACAATCCCAAGCGCCAGGACCAGCGGCAGCCCGACAACCCCCAGTACGGGGATCTTGAACCAGTCCGTCGCAAACCACATCGTCTTTTGGACAGACACCGATTTTTCCGATATCAGCAGCGCCGCCGACTGCCAGACCGACATGAAGCCAAGCGACGCGATAAAGGAGGGCACCTTCATCTTGACATGGACGACGCCCAGCAGAAAGCCCGCGAAAAAGCCGAAGGCAAGTGACAGCGCGAAGGCGCAGACGGTCGCCTGCCAGGGCGGCAGATGGGCAAAATACACATTCAGGCACTGCACGAAAAGCACGTTGGATACCGAGCACATGGCCCCTGTCGACAGATCAATGGAGCCAAAGATCAGCACGGAGGTCATGCCGGCCGACATGATCATCAGCGGAGCGGTATCGCGCAGCATATTGCGGATATTCGCCGCGCCCAGGAAGTTTTGCTGCGTCAGTGACAGTCCCACCAGAAGGATCACAATGGCCGAGAAGCTGAAATACCTGGCGATGTTGTCGCGCAGCTTCATCCTGCTCTGCACCGAACGGGCGACCTTGGTCACTTTTGCCACTTTCCCCGCCTCCCTTACATCATCAGGCTGACAATGTCAACCTGGCTGGGCTTGGCGTCCGCCGGCGCGTCAAACTCGCCGGTTACCAGGCCGTCCTTGAGCACCATCAGGCGGTTGCTCAAGCCAATGGACTCATCCAGCGTGTCGCCCAGCAGGATGACGGATTTGCCCCTGCCTGTCATTTCCCGGACGAGGGCATAGATTTCCTCCTTGGCGCCAACATCCACACCGCGCGTAGGATGGTTGAGGATCAGGATATCCGACTCGCTGGCCAGGGCGCGGGAGAACACGACCTTCTGCTGGTTGCCGCCCGAGAGCTGCAGCAGAAGCTCCTTGCGCCCGTTTGTCTTGATGCGCAGCCGGTCGATCCAGCTGTTGGCCTGCGCGGCAATCTTTTTCCTGGAGATGAACAAGCCCCTGGCGATCTTCTTGTTGTTGGACAGGGCGATGTTGGCCTCCACCGACAGGGTCATGACAACGCCTTCGTACAGGCGTTCCTTGGGGATCATCAGGATGCCGTGCTCGAGCGCCTCCTTGGGCGAGCGGAAATGAACCTGTTTGCCATTGAGCAGTATCTCACCCGACGTTGGCTTCTCGTCCCCGCACAGCACGGAGCAGATCTCTTCCTTGCCTGAGCCGACAACGCCGCACAGCCCAAGGATCTCGCCCTTGCGCAGTTTGATGTTGATATGCTTGAACAATCCCCGCAAACCCAGGTCGCGCGTTTCCAGCTCGATATCCTCCCGCGGCTCGCATTGGCTTTCCAGGTGGTAGTACTCCGTATTGGTAAAGCGGCCCACCATCATCTGGTACAGTTTGGCCTCCGTCGCGTCGCCTGTCTTCATGCACCCCACGCCCTCGCCGTCCTTGAAGACATAGACGCGGTCGCTGATCTCCAGCACCTCGTCCAGGCGGTGGGATACAAACACAACCGCGTGACCGCGCTGGGCGATTTTTCGCATTTGCACAAAGAGGTTCTGCACTTCGCCTTCATTGAGGATGGAGGTGGGCTCATCCAAAAGGATCAGGCAGGTGCGGTCCGCCTTTGCCTTGGTCACATTCATGACTTTGGCGATTTCAATGGTCTGCCGGGTCGCGAAGTTGAGGTCCATCACCTTTTTCTTCACGGGGATATCCTTGACGTCGACATCCGCAAGCACATTGGCCGCCGCTTTGTTCATTTTGTTCCAGTTGATGATGCCGCGCTCACTGAATTCTTTCTCGTGGCCAAAGAAGATGTTTTGCGCGACGTTCAGGTTGACGATCAGGGACTGCTCCTGGAACACCATGCCGATGCCCTGCCGGTTGGCTTCCATGGGCGTGCGCGGCGCGTAACTTTCCCCGTGGATGCTCATGGTGCCCGACGACGGCGGCTGGGCGCCGATGATGATCTTTAAAAGCGTGGACTTGCCCGCGCCGTTTTCGCCGACAAGGCCGACGATCTCACCCGGGTATACATCCAGGTCAACGCCCTTGAGCGCCTGCGTGCCCGAGAAAGCCTTGGTGATGCCCCGGGCGGAAAAGAAGGGTTCCTTCGCTTGCGTCATGCTGCTCACCTCTTCACTTGCTGATGATCTGGTTGCTGCGCTGGATGGTCAGGATGACCGCGATAAGGATGATAATGCCCGATAGCGCCGTGCGGATATAGGGGTTGACGCTCAGCAGCACCAGCCCGTTGTTGAGGATGGTCATGATCATCACGCCGGTAACGGTATTGAGCACACCGCCCTTGCCGCCTGACAGGGAAGTGCCTCCCACAACCACGGCGGCTTGGGCAGGAAACATCAGGCCCTCCCCGACGCCCACCTGCCCCTGTCCCAGGCGGATGGTGCCGATGACGCCCGCCACGCCAAACAAAAAGGCAGCCAGCGTAAATACCTTGATCTTGACCATGTCCACATTGACACCCACCGAGCGCGGAACGTTCTCGTTGGTGCCCACCGCATAGATATGCCGGCCAAAGGCAGTGTATTCCTGGATATAATAGCAAACCGCAAACATTACCAGAGCCACCCAGGTAATGAAGGGAACACCTATAAACGAAGCCTTGGCCGCGCTGATCAGCAAAGGGTCCCTGATGGTGGGGATCAGCCCCTGGTAGGACAGCATGCCAATCCCCTTGCAGATGTACATAAAGGCGAAGCTGACCATGAAGGAGGGGATATGCAGCTTCACATGGATGATGCCGATGAGCACGCCGCACAGCACGCTGGCCAGGATAGCCAGCGCTATGCCCCACAGCCCCATGTTCATGTCGGGATACAGGCTGTTGAGCACAAGCACGGACATCAGCGAACCGGCCATGCCTACGGAACCGTTGATGGACAGGTCGATGGAGCCGATCATGATTACAAAGGTCAGGCCCAGCGCCACTACCAACGGGATGGCCAGCTGGTTCAGGATGGACACCAAATTGTCCGCGGACAGAAAACTGGCGCCGCTGGTGATGGCAAAGACTGCAATAAGCGCAGCCAGCACCATCAGGGGGGCCGTCTTGATGATATGCTCCTTGAAATTTTCTTTTCTGACCCGCTCGGAAAACTCGTCCACAATGGACATGGCCGCGCGGTCGATTTTCTTGTCCATCCGCCTTCACTCCCTTATGGAAATCCTGCCATAGTCCAAGTACAGTTGAAAAGCGGGACGGGAGCAATCCCGTCCCGCGAACCGGATCAGTGCCCTGTCTTAGGGGAGCTTGATGGAGAAAGGCTTGGAGAAATCAAACTGGGGCGCTGAGGTCAGGTATTCCTGGGCGTTGTCCTTGACAATCAGCTTGGAGGGGGTGGCGAATTCACGGAATTCATCGGGCATCTGCGCGACATCAACCAGGCCTGCCCACACGGCGTAGCAAATGGCCAGCGTGTAACCGCCCTGGAGGTAGCCGTTGGAGGAAACGGTCGCCGTGGCGAAGCCGTCGCGAACCGCTTCGACGAAATCGGTGTTGGCGTCGATGCCGACCAGGCCGACCTTGCCCTTGAGGCCCTTGGCGTCAAGCGCCTGCAGGGCGCCGGTGCCCATGCTGTCATTGGCGCACCAGATGCCGCCGACATCGGGATGCTTGCTCAGCCAGGTCTCTACCAGGGTCAGGGCGTCGGCGGTCTTCCAGTTGGCGGTGTCATCTTCCACGACTTCGATTTCGGGATACTCGGCCAGCGCCTTTTGCAGGCCTTCATAGCGGGCCTGGGCGGCGGAGTTGCCCAGCATGCCCTGCACAACAAAGACTTTGCCTTTGCCGCCCTGGGCCTTGAACAGTTCAACAGCGATGTTGTATCCGCCAATTACGTTATCGGGGGAGGTGTGGATGACCCAGTTGGGGGTCAGGTCCTTGGGGCCGACATCGGCGGGCTTGTTCCAAGCTGTGCCGATGAAGCCGCCCGATTCCGCCATGGCCTCAGCCAGGGCGAAGGCGATGGAGTTTTCGTTGGGGTCGGAATAGGCGATCGCGTTGCCGTTTGCCTTGGCGGCAAACTGGCGCATATTGTCTACTTCCTTGTCGTTGTTGCCCTGGGAATCCAGAACCTGCATTTCGTACTTCTGGCCGATCGTGTCCAGGTAGGCCGCGAACATCTCCATGCCGACCTTGATGGTGGCGATGTAGGGGTTCTCCAGGCCGCGGATCGAAACGCCCAGATAAAGTGTGGTGTCTTTCTTCTCCTGCGGGATCTGCGCGGGATCGATCTGGAATTCCTTCAGGTTGGCGTAGTCAACCTGGGCGAGAACGGGAACGATGGACAGCAGCATCACGGCTGCAAGGGCAAGGGCCAGCATTTTCCGGAATGATTTCATAGTGGCTTCTCCTCCTATCATGTTGTGAACGTCCTGACGGCAAGGGGTCCTGTTTGGTAAAAATGTCCCGGCGCCTCTCACTCCTCTCCCGACTATGTCTCTGCAGGGATTATAATTCACATATTGGCGCCTGTCAATCACAAAAACACAAAAAACAATGATAATGATCAGACAACAATAACAATAAACAGCAAACGCAAATTCTCGTCCGCGCGCACCTCAGGCTTTCCCCAGGACAGGGGAGCGCCGGTACAGGGCCGACATGCTTTCCATGGCCTCCAGATAGGCGCTTGCGTAAGGCACGTACGCTTCATGCCGCGCCGTATCGCTGTCATAGGAATCACCCGGCCGGATCGCCTGCCTGATGGGGCCTGCGTATTCTTTGAGCAAGCCAACGCCCATCCCGGCGATCACCGCGCTGCCGATGAGGGCGGTCTCCCCCAGTTTCAGGGTCAGCACGTGAAGGCCCAGCACATCCGCCTTGATCTGGCCAAAGAGGCTGGAGTTCGCCCCTCCCCCAAGGCTTAAAAGCGTGCTGAAGTCCGTGGCGGGATACAGTTTTTTCAGCACGGAAAGATAATAGTCGTACTCATAGGCGATGGACTCGAGGATCGCCCGGTACAGGTGCCCGCGCGTATGCCTGAAGTCAAGGCCGATGAAACTGCCCTTCAGGTGGGGGTTGTTGGGAAGCACACGCCCGGAAAAATGCGGAATGAAGATCAGGCCCTCGCTCCCGCAGGAAACCATCTGTGCCTCCGCCTGCAGCTCGTCGTAACTGGCTTTCTCTTTGAGGGACAGCATATCGCGGAACCAGCGGATGCACTGCCCCCCGCCGTTGACATAGGCCAGGGGGAGGAAAAGCCCGTCGACAGGGCTGCGCATCATGGTAAGCGTCCGGTTTTCCACATCCGGATTGAAACCGTCCACCACGCTGCACATGACGGAAGCCGTGCCCGCGATATCCAGCACCATGCCCGGCTCAAACATGCCCGAACCAAAGGTGCTGGCAGCCGTGTCCCCGCAGCCGGCCACCATCGGGATGCCCGCGATCAATCCGCAGCGCCCGGCAAATTCGGCGCTCAGGGCGCCGACCACTTCGAAGGGCGATACAATGCGCGGCATCTTGTCCTGGTCGATGTCAAAAGTCTCCAGCAGCTCGTCGGACCAGGCCTTGTTCCTGTTGTCCGACAGGCAGGAAAAGTGCAGGTGCGTAAAATCAAAATAAGCCCGCAGCGCGCCAAGCCCGCACATCTTGCCCACGATGTAGGCGTGGGGCAGGACAAACTTGGCCGTCTTTTGATAGGCTTCGGGCTGCGTCGCTTTCCACCAGAGGATCTTCGGCCCGTGCACATAAGTGGCGGGGCCGCCCGACAGCTCTATGATGCGCTTGCCGGCTTTTTCGTTCATTTCGTCCATGAAAGGCCCGCAGCGCATGTCCAGCCAGGAATCAAACCAGGTGGAAGCGTCCCCCGCTTCATCAATGCCCATGATCCCGGCCATTTGGCCGTCCAGGCCGATGGCCGCAACATCCGCCGGATGGATGCCGGTTTTCGCCATCAATTCCCCGATGGTGCGGCAGCAGGCGTCCAGCATCTCCGCCGGCTCCTGCCACACGACGCCCGGCTTGGGGGATATCAGGCGCGAAGCTTCAAAGGCTGAGGCGATCATCTGAAGATCCCTGTCAAACAAGGCAGCCTTGGTTCCCTGTGTGCCGATATCCACGGCAATCAGATATGTTCCCATCGTTTCACCGTCATTTCTTGTGAATGAATCGAAAAAACAGTTTCCTGATCTCTCTTGTTTCGTTTCGTTTGTTAAAATGATACCGCGCGGGGCATGATCCGTCAATACCTTGCAAGCCGGGACAGGAAACTGTATAATCGCTCCCATCAATACACAGGACGGTGCAATATCATGACTGAACCAAAGGAAACCCCCGTTTCACGCACATTGTTCGCGGAAGAGCGCCATGTGCAGATCCTTCAGCTGCTTCAGGAAAAAACGAAACTGGTCGTTTCGGACCTGTGTGACATTTTCTCCGTTTCACCGGCAACCATCCGCAATGATCTGCGAGACCTTGAAAACAAAGGAAAGCTCAAGCGGACGCATGGCGGCGCCATTCCGCTGGAAAAGGCGGCCTTTGAGCCCAACACGCTGGCCAAGACCGTCGAAAACCGCGCCACCAAGCAGCGCCTGGCAGCCTACGCGGCAACGCTGATAGAGGAAAACGACACCATCGCGCTGGACTCGGGCACCACGATGATGGAGCTTGCCAGATGCCTGGCTGACCGAAGAAACCTGACCGTCCTGACAAACGACGTTCGCATCGCGATGTACCTGGAGCGCAGCGCGCAAATCACCATCGTGCTCATCGGGGGCATCCTGCGCCACGGCTTCAGTGCCACCGTGGGCCCCATCGCGACGTCCACCCTCTCCTCCTTCAATGTGGACAAGGCCTTCCTGGGGTCAAACGCCTTCTCGATTGAAAAGGGGTTTACCACCCCCGACATCCATCAGGCGGAGGTCAAGAAAGCCCTGATCGCCAGCGCGTCCGAGCGGATCGTCGTATGTGACAGTTCAAAGTTCGGGCGTGTCAGCTTTGTGGAGTTCGCGTCCATCAACGAGATCGACCGCCTGATCACCGATGACAAGGCCAGCCCCAAGGTGGCTTCCTATTTGCGCGAGCACAAGGACAGCCTGGAATTTATCGCCGTATAGATCCCCTGCACACTGGCTTGGGCTAGATCACTTCAAGTTCAAATCCGTACACCTTGGCAAGCTGCATCAGCTGTGCCTTCACATCCCCCCGGATGATGATCTGGTGATGTGACGTGAGGCTCTCCATGACCCGGTGCCCCTGCCCGTTCTTGTAGCGGATCAATGCGCCGTTTCGGCAGTCGGACCCCTCGTACTGGACATAGTCCTCGATGACCGCCTCTATGACGGTCAGTTTTTTCATGTCCGTATGGATCTTGGCCAGTGTGACCGGTCCTTCCTGCATCCTGCAGTCGATGACAACCGCATCGGGATTGACGATCTCCAGCACGCGGGGCCGAAGCATCCAGTGCGTGCAAAAACTCATCGGGGCCAGGCCAAAGTAGCCGCAGTGCACGCCAAGGGCGTGGTTGTCCGGGTCTTCCACCTGCGGGAAACTGCTGATCTTCTCATGCTTGAGCGCAGCCATGCCCATCAGGAAGGGATAGATGTTGGTCATCATCATCGGCTGCCTGAGCGCCGAATGCAGGATATACTTGCTGATGAGCGTCACCGTATCGCCTTCGCAGGCCCAGATGATATGATCATATTCGTATATCCAGTTCCAGGCAAGGCAGGGGGTCGTCTGGGAGTGGAAGGATTCATTGAGGCAGTTGCTCCCGACGCCGACAACGCCGCCGATTTCGTCGATGAGGCTTTTGACCGCCATATAGACCTTGACCGCTTTGAGGATGGCAGGCAGGCCGAGGCCCTCCGTTGGCACCTCGCGCTCATGCCAAAGCGCCTGCGCGGCCTCATCGGGAATCTCCTGCGCCTTTTCATTCAGGGCTTTCCAGCTGCGGTAAACGATCTTCAGCCCGAAAGCCTGCTCGATTTGCCTGGTGCTCTCCCCTTCCCACCAGTAAAACCGCTTGAATATGCCGGCCTGCATGCCTTCACCCGGATCATCCTGCATCATCAGGAACCTGCTGCCCTCCCGCATGCCGCGCTTGGCCGCAAGGGAGCGCATGATGACGCGCGCGAGATCGGGATTGTAGGGGGACAGCACGTTGAGCTTCTTCTGTTCGCGCAGATAGGCCACGATCTCCCAATCCCACATCTCCACTGTGCCAAATGCGCTCGACAGGATCAGGATGGGCTGGGAGATCCGCGCGAGATCATCCCCATGCGAGAAGACCGACCCGATCAGCTGCGGGAACAGCACGGCATCGGCACCCTGCGAATCAAGCGTGTCAAGCGTCTGAACCGGCAGGAATTCGGCCTCCTCCCCGTACATCGCTTCCAGGCGATTCAGCTGTTCAGAAAATTCCCTGCGTTCCCTCTCGTTGGTCTCACTCAGTTGGACCGGCAGCAGCCTTGCTTTCATATTGGTCAGTCTCCTTCATTCACCTATAATCTGTCAAAAGGTTGTTACGACTTGGCATACCATGCCAGATAACGCGTGTATTGATCCCGGTACCATGGCACAAGGGCCGGATCCGGCTTGATGACCTGCGCTTCATCAGCCGTCGGCTGAAACTGCCCTATGTCCAAAGGGTCGCCGGCAGCGCGCAGGGCCAAAGCGGCCGCGCCTGTCAGGGAAGCGTCCTTGCTTGGAGACAGCCGCATCGGATGGTCAAAGATGTCGGCAAGCATGCTGAACCATCGCTTTGAATTCAGGATGCCGCCCGATACGACGATCCTCTCCGGCGCTCCCAGCATATCGATAAGCGGCCCATAGCACTGCAGCAACCCGAACAATATCCCTGTCTGAAGGGAGAAGTACAGGTCCCGGTAGTCATGCGTTCCCGAAATCTCCACAAAGCCCGCGCGGCGCTCATCCCGCCAGCCGGGGCAGCGCTCCCCAAAGATGAAAGGCAGGAAAATGGGCGGGTCTTTCAGCGGCGGCCTGCGGTCACCCTCCAGCTGCCCGTGGCTCAGCTGCCCCCGCATCAATTCCTGCTCAAACCAATCGACACAGTTGCAGGCCCCGGCAACGGCAGCGCCTGCCAGGTAGCCGTCCACGCCGCAGTAGCACCAGGTTTCTCCGCTGCCGGCAAATACCGGAACATCCGAGGTCATCCGCATCGCGCCGCTGGTGCCCACAGAAAGCGTCATGCGCTTGGCAAGACCGCAGCCCGAACCGATCTGGCTGAGGGCGCCGTCCGAATGCGCCGGTACGACCGGTATGCCCGGTTGGACACCCATCAGGCGCGCCGTCTCTTCATTGAGGGGCGCGGTATCCAGGCAGGTCACCAGGCGTCCCAGCTGCCGCTCACTGATGCCCAGCATCTGAAGCACATCAGGGTCATAGCGCTTGGACGCGAGCCGGATAAAACCGCCGCCTGACTGTACATTGATCGTCTCTGCCCGTTCACCCGTCATGCGCAAGAAGCTGTAGCCGCCCTGGCTGATGATCAGGCGGCTCTCAAGGGAAAGCCCCTCCCCCTTCAAGTACAGCAGGGTTTGGCGCGGATAGGTGACATGCGGCATGCAGCCGGTTGAGCGGTAGAGCGATTGGGTGAGCGCCTCGTCCTTTCGCATCCCGGCGCAAAAAGGAGCCGCCTGTGTGAACTCCCAGGTATACACAGGGCTGAGGGGCTGCATGGCCGCGTCGCAGATCCCCACGGAGTGCCAGGTGGAACTCAGCGCGACGGCCCGGATGTCGCGGCCCCCCGTCACTTGCCGCGCCACCTTCAGCATAGCCAGGTGAACGCCGACGGGGTCCTGCTGCCCGGCCTTGGCAATGTCAGGTGAAAAGCGCTCAGACGCGGCGGCAACCGGACCCAGCCTGCTGTCATACACCATCGCCTTGGCGGAGCTGGTGCTTGTCTCTAATGCCAGGACTAACAATCGCGTCCCTGTCTGGTCAGCAGCGGCAGCATGCCTATGCCTGCCCCGCCATGTCCCGGTGCACTTCTTCCAGCGCCTTGTACGTCTTGTCAAACAGCCGTATGGCGCGGTCATAGGTCTTCCTGGTTTCCGGCCTGGGTTCAAAGGAGGCGTTGATTTTGATCATCCGGTCAATGACGTCAAAATCCTTGAATATGCCCACGCCCACGCCGCCCGTGACAGCCGCGCCCATGGACGTCGCTTCCTCAAGCACCTGCGGGATCAAGGCACGCACGCCAAAGATATCGGCAATGATCTGTGACCATACGGCGCCCTTCGCGCCGCCCCCGATGACCAGCAGCTCATCGATCTTCGTCTGTTTGTTCAGGATGTTGAAGATCAGCGCCAGGTTCATCGTGATCCCCTCAAGCACGCTGCGCAGCAGGTCGCCGCGCGTATTCTCCATCTTGATGCCAAGGAAAGCCGCCCGCGCGGTCGAGCTCCATCTGGGCGCGCGCTCCCCAAGCAGATAGGGCAGGAACAGCACGCCGTTTGCGCCGGGCGGGCTCTTTTCGATTTGCTCGTTGATCAGACGGTATGGGCTGATCCCCAGCCTTGCCGCTTCCTCTGTCTCCTGCCGGCAGACGTTTGCCTTCAGCCAGCTGTATGCCCCGCCGCCCGTCTGCATGGTGCCGTTTGGCGAATAATAACCCGGCACGATGTGCGCCCAGCAGACGGTGCGCATCTCATCATCCAGCACGGGCCGCTCACTGGTGGTCGCCACCCAGGACGATGAGCCCAGGGAACAGTAGGTTTTGCCGGGCCGCACGGACCCAGCGCCGACATTGGCGCAGATCCCGTCGCCGCCGCCAAGCACCACGGGGGTTCCCGGGTGCAGGCCGGTTTCGCGGGCGGCTTCCCTGCTGACATACCCGGCGACATGGGTCGATGGCATGATGTCGGGAAGCTTGCGTTCATCGATGCCCGACGCTTCAACGATCGGGGCGGACCATTGATTGCTGCGAAGGTCCATGCAGGCGAAGCTGTCGGCATCAGTCGGTTCCGTCATGAAGACGCCTGTCAGCTTCAGGGTGATATAGTCTTTCGCGTTGAGCGCCTTGTATGTGTTTTTGTAGATGTCGGGCTCGTTGTCGCGCACCCACATGAGCTTCTGGATCCCATAGGAAGCCGCGTTGCGGTGGCCGGTGATGTTGTACTGCTCCTTGAGCGGCATCTTCCTGCCAAGGGCCTCCGTCTGCATTTGCGCGCGCTGGTCGGCCCAGATGATGGCATTGCGCAATGGCCTGCCCTGCCGGTCAACACAGAGGCAGCCCATCATCTGGCCGCTGAAACTGACCACCGCGATGTCCTTGGCGTCTATGCCGGTATTGCCGATCAGTTTGTTGGTGGAAGAGCAGATCGCTTCCCACCAGTCGCCCGGGTCCTGCTCAGCCCAGGTCTCATTGAAATACCTGGCGCCGTACGCGTGCACCTCGCTTGCGACCATCGCGCCGTTCTCATCAAATACGGTTGCCTTGTTGCCGGAGGTGCCGATGTCATGCGCCAGGATGTATTTCATGTTACCCTCCGCGGATATGATTTGAAGCTTACGGGCGCCTATTTGCTCCTGGCTTTTTTGACTTCCTCCACCATCCTGCGGCCCACTTCGACAATGGCGTCATAGTCGCCGGTCTTGGCGCCTTTGGTCAGGTCGCTGCCCGCGCCGACCGCGACGGCTCCGGCCTTGATCCATTCGCCCGCGTTTTCGGCTGATACGCCGCCGGTGGGCATCATTTTGGCATAGGGAAGCGGGCCCAGGAACGATTTGATGATGCCGGGCCCAAAGAGGTTGCCGGGGAAGACCTTGATGATATCGGAGCCGGCCTCCATGACCTCCACGGCTTCCTTGACCGTCATGGCGCCTGCCATGCTGGCCACCTGGTAGCGCAGGCACAGTTTGGTCGTCTCAACGTTCAGACAGGGGCTTACCACAAAATGCGCGCCTGCCAGGATCGCCGCGCGCGCGGTTTCGGGGTCCATGACCGTGCCGGCGCCAATCAGGATGTCTTCGGGCCTGTACTTCGCGGCCAGGCTGCGGATGATCTCCACGGCGCCGGGCACCGTAAAGGTGATCTCGATGCCGACAATGCCCGCCTTGATGCAGGCGTCGACGATCTTCAGCGCCTGGTCGGCGTTCTCGGCGCGCACTACGGCAACCACACCGCAGTCTGTCAGGCGTTTGAGTACTTCAAGCTTATCCATGTCCCTTGTCCCCTGCTTTCATTTATTTGACGATATACGGGCAGCTTTCGCCCTTGAGGATGCTGATGGCGTTTTGCACCGCCATCATGCCCATGTTGGACACCGCCTCCGCGGTATGCGCCCCCGTATGGGGTGTAAAAACCACGCGGGGCAGGCCGGTCAGCGGTGAATCCTTGAGCGGTTCCTGTTCAAAGGCATCCAGGCCCAGGCCGCGCAGTTTCCCTTCCCGCAGCGCCTTGGCGGCGGCCTCCTCATCAATAAGCCCTCCACGTGCCGTATTGATGATGATGGTTCCCTTGCGCATGGTGTCCAGGCTTTGGGCATTGATCATGTGCCGGGTCTGCTCCGTGAGCGGAACGTGCAGGGAAACCACATCGCTCGTTTGAAGCAGTTGCCCCAAATCAACGGCCGCGATCCCGTGCGCCGACGCGAAGGCCTTGTCCAGGTAAGGGTCATAGGCCTGCACTGCCATGTCAAACGCGAGAGCGCGCAGGGCCAGTTTTTTGCCTATCGCACCCAGGCCAACGATGCCCAGAGACTTGCCGGCCAGTTCCATCCCGTCGCTGCGCGGCCACTCTCCTATTTCGACGGCCTTATGCAGGGAAGGGATATTGCGGGCTACCGCCAGCATCAGGCCAAAGGCCAGTTCGCACACCGCGGTCGCGTTTGCGCCGGGCGTGTTGGTGACTGTGATGCCTTTGCGATTGCAGGCAGCGATATCAACCCGGTCAACCCCCGCGCCGTAGCGCGAGATGACCTTGAGGGAAGAAGGCATCCTGTCGATGATGTCCGCCGTGATATAGTCAAGACCGGCCACATAGCCGTCCACGCCATCCAGCCGGCTCAGCAGATCGTCTCCCTTCAGGGGGATGCCCAGGTCATTATAGACAATCTTGTCGGCAAAGCCCTCCAGCAGCGCGCGCGCCCGCGCGTTCTCCGGCTTTTCAAACGATGTCGGGGTGACCAGTATCTTCATGCGCTCACTTCCATTTCGGGTTGTCGATCACGGCGGGCTGCCCGTCTTTCGCCACCATCAGCTTGCGGTAGCCCTTGGTTTCGATGCTGCCGTAATCATGGCCCGCGTCCGCGCGGAAAACAAAGAAGGTGATGAGCTTTTCATCGGGGCTGACATTGATGCTGCGGTGCGCGTAACGTTTGGGCACATAAACTGCCTTGCCGGCCTCAAGCGCCAGGGCGCGCCAGTCGCCCTCGGGATTCTCCAGCAGCATGTAGCCCTTGCCCTGCAGGCAATAGTAAACCTCCGCCGTTTCAATGATCGTATGGAAATGACCCTTGGTCATGAAGTACTCGTCACCCACCTTGCCCGGATAGACAATGCTGCAGCCAAAGGCCAGGTCGCCCGCGGTTTCGGGCAGCTTGAGCCCGTGGAATTCGTAGACGAGTTCATCTTTCTTCCCCAGCATCGCTTCAAAGGCGGCATCGTCATGAAACATGCCCTTCATCTGGCTCAGCCAGCGTTTGCCGGTATCGACAGCGCCCGAAAGGCCTGTTTTCAGGTCAAAGTCGATCACACAGCCTTTTTCAAAATCCAGGGGCAACAGGCTCCCGTTGAAATCCATCATGGCCGTTCCTCCTTATTTTCCAGACGCGATATCGCTGAGGCGATACAGTGTTTCCCCAAGGATGGGCTGATGGATGACCTCCGCGATCACCTGCGTCCAGCCATAGATGAAGTACATCCAGCCGTCATGGACCTTCAGCGCCCGCTCATCCTTCTGCCGGTTCGCCTGGTGCATGAAGTCAAGCGCCCCGCGGTAATTGATCTCCCATACCAGTGCTTCCCTTGGGAAGAGCGCCGTGTCGGATATCGGGGAACCCGGCCTGTCCTTGCCAAGTCCTGTGGCGTTGATGACCAGGGACCCTTCGGGCATGCCCTCCAGCACCTTGTCGTTGTCCCCGGTCTGCGGGCAAAGGTAATAATCCATCGTCACAGTGCCCGGGTTGAGGCGATCGCATATCTCCTTCAGTGCGTCCAGGCGGCCCTGACTGCGGTTGGTGACCGCGATACGCGCGGGCTGATTGCCGATATATTCCCTTCGCAGGAAATAGGCGCACATGGAAATCGCGCTGCCGCCCGCGCCCATGATCATCAAGCCGGCCTTTGGATGCTCCTTCCAGTAGTTCTTGGGAATGAACTCCTCCATCGCCATGCCGCAGGTAATGGGATCCTTGGCATGGCCAAGCAGCCTTTTGCCGTCCTTGGACTTCGCGATGGAAGACAGCTCCGAAAACTCCCTCGCGTAGGGGTCAAGCTCGTCAAACAGGTCCTTGGCAGCCTCGTACAGGTCGATCTTGTGCGTTGTCACCAGGGCGCCCTTGGAATGCGGATCATGCCTGATGAACGCCACCACCTCGCGGTAGGTTTCGGGATCGGCATGGATGGGCAGGTCGATGCCCTCGATGTGCAGGTCGATCCCCAGGGCATCCATCCACTTGGGAAAAACCTGCATGATAGACGATTTTCCCGTGGTCACGCCGATAAAATACATGGTGTCCCGCTGGGCCGGCTGATAGGTCATTTTCTCATTTCCTCCTCATATCAGGGTACTCTTTGGCAATCAGCGCGTCGATATCCACGCGATGAGGCATTGATGGCGCTGTGCCAAGCCTGGTGACAGACAGGGCGCCCGTCGCGTTGCCAAAGCGGGCGGCGTCAAACAAGTCAAACCCCTCCGCCAGCGCGGTGATGAAACCGCCGTTGAAGGCATCCCCCGCCCCGGTGGTATCGATGGCTTTCACACGGATCGCGGGAATGAACTCGTCTTTGGTGCCGTCGCTTACATACACGCCCCGGCTGCCCATGGTGATGACAACGCTTTTCACGCCCATGCCCAACAGGACGCCGCATGCCTTTTTCGCGTCCCCGGTATCGTTGACAGGGATACCGCTAAGCGTCGCGGCTTCCGATTCATTAGGCGTAAGCACATCGATTTTTCTGAGCAGGCTTTCCGGCAAGGGGTGGGCCGGGGCCGGGTTGAGCACCACGCACACACCCAGACCGGCGGCCATTTCAATCACTTTTTCCATGGCGTCCTGATTGATCTCCAGCTGCAGCATCAGGATATCCGCGCCCCGGATGGCGGACTCCGCCTTGCGGATGTCCTCATCCGTAATATGGCCGCAGGCCCCGCTGACGACAAGGATCTGGTTTTGCCCTCCGACCTCATCGACCATGATCAGCGCGGTGCCGGTTTCAACTTCCTCATCCTCCAGGATGAGGTCGGTGCGCATCCCTTCTGACAAGTAGAAATCCTTGGCCACCTTGCCAAATACATCCTTGCCCACCTTGGTGACCAGTGTCAGGTCAGCGCCTGCGCGGTGCGCGGCGACCGCCTGGTTGGAGCCCTTTCCGCCAGGACCCATTTTGAAGGAGCTGCCCAGGACCGTCTCCCCCGCCTGGGGCAGGCGCCCGGTCCTGGACGTCAGATCCACTACAAAACTGCCAAACACAAGTATTTTCTGCATCTTGCACCCCCTCAGTTAATCCAATACCATGACAGCCTTGAGCGCGCCTTGCCTGTCCTTCATGTACGAAGCGACATCCCGGGCAAAGCTGTCCAGGCTCAGTGTATGGGAGATCATGGCCTTCATGTCGACCATGCCCGAAGCGCACAGCTCAAGGCAGGCCGGAAAATAGAGCGCTGGAACGGCATTGCTGGCCCTGACCTGCAGTTTGCGGTCATGAAACAGGCGCATGTCAAAGCTGGCAAAACGCGTGTCATCCACGCCAATGCCGATGAAACCCATGACCCCGCCGATGTTTAGCAGTTTAAGGGCTTCGGGCATCACACTGGGCGGAGCAGTCATCAGGATACGGTCCACGCCGCCCTTTGGGAAGGGAAATCCGGACAGGTCCGCCTTATCCGAGTGGATCACATCGTCGGCGCCCCACGCCTTGGCGAGGCTGTCCCTGGCATCCCGGCCCGATGTGTTGACGGCGTAAATCTTCCGCGCGCCCATCAGCCTGGCAAGGCGCAGCGCAAACAGGCCGATGGGCCCGATGCCGTAGACAAGGACATCCTCACCCAGCTCAAGGCCGGTGACTTTCAGCAGGTCATAGGCAACTCCCATCGGCTCTGTCAGCGAGGCTTGGGCATAGCTCATCCCTGAAAACGGCACACAGGATTCACAGGGCACCAGGATATATTCCGCAAAGCCCATCGTCGCGATGCCGGAGTTGAACATGGACCTGCCCGTCATGTCCTTGTCAACCTGCCCGTTTCTGGACAAGGAGGAGAAGCGGTCAAAAGTGCCGCTTTCAAGGCAGACGTCCTGGCCAGGCTTTACGTTTTGAACGGCGGGGCCAACCGCGTGGACAATGCCCGCAATTTCGTGGCCGATGGGCTCATAGCCCTCAGACCTGGCAGCCGTGCGCAAATCGGTGCCGCACAGCCCGCATGCCTTGATCCGCACCAGGACATCAAAAGGCCCGCACTGAGGAACGTCCGTTTGGATGAGTTTGAAATCATATGGTTTTTTCGCCAGTATCGCTTTCATGTCGGCTATACCCGGTTTTTGTATACTTCCGGCACCACGACGCCGGGCTTATTGAACCAGCGCGGCGCATCGACAGCGGAAACCAGCGCGATGTTGCCGTGCGGATCAAAAGCGCCGGAGCGCACGATAAACTTTGCCTTTTGCGGATAGGTCGCCATAAACTCATCATAGGGCATCAGGTCGACCGGGCAGCGGGAACAGGCCTTCTGCACATGGTCAAACAGGGGACGGTTATATGCTTTCATGCCGTCGGACACTGTAACCTTCTCATAGCACAGGTCACTCAATACCAGGTCCAGCACCTGCTGGATGGTGGGCATATCCTTTTCCATGGCCAGATCGATCCGCTGCGCATCGCTGGGGATGGGAAATCCGGCGTCACAGATGACCAGCACATCGCCGTGGCCCAGGTCCGCTATGGCTGTATTGAGTTTCTTGTTGAGGATGCGGCCGAGCTTCATGGCTTTTCTCCCTTCTCATAAGCGTCCATCACCTGCATGATACGCCCGTATACGTCATCGCTCAGGTCGATATCGCCTGCAGCGGCGCTTGTCCTGGCCTGCTGTACCGTACGGGAACCACTGATGATCGTGGTGACGCCCGGATGCTTGATCAACCATCCCATGGACAGCTCCAACAGCGTCAGCCCGGCATCATCGGCGATCACCTTGAGTTCTTCCACAACGTCCAGCTTACGGTCAAGCGCTTCGCCCAGCAGCTGCGGGTTGGTCAGCCGCATATCGCCAGGCTTCAGGTCCTTGTCACGCCCCCGGTAAAAACGCCCGGAAAGCAGGCCCTGATGCAGCGGGCTGTAGGGGATGAAAGCCATCGATTTTCTCTGGCAGTCGGGCAGGATCTCGTCCTCCGCGCGGTACTCCAGGGGGTTGCCGCAGTAATCGTCTGAGTTGCGGTCGAACATGTTGTACAGCACCTGATGGGAGGCGATGGGGGCGACCTTCTCCGCCTTTTCGAGCTCCTGCAGGGAAAAATTGGACGCTCCGATATAACGGATCTTGCCGGCTTTCTGCAGCTTGACCAGGGCGTGCATCGTTTCTTCAATGGGGGTCTTGTGATCCATCCAGTGCATCTGGTAAAGATCCACATAGTCCACGCCCAGCCGGCTCAGCGACAGGTCGATCTCCTCGTTGATGCTTTGGGGCGTCAGGTTGTTGATGCCGGGACCATCGATCACATTCCAGCGCAGACCGACCTTCGTGGCGATAAAGATCTTGTCCCGCTTACCTTTGATGGTACGTCCCAGCACCTTTTCCGACTCGCCGAAGCCATATATCGGCGCGACGTCAAAGAAATTGATCCCGCTGTCGATGGCGGCCAGGATGGACCGCTGCGATTCGCCTTGGTCGCCGTCCGTCCAGTTGTAGCCGGCGCTTGACCAGCAGCCGTAACCGATCACGGACAGCGGCTCGGCAATCCGGTCAACTTTTCTGAATTTCATTATTTCTTCCTCCTCTTATCCATGAGTACCGCAAAGACGATCAGCATGCCGATGGTGATCTCCAGTACAAAGGGGTTGATCCCCAGCAGGTTGCCGCCGTTGCGCAGCGTTGCCATGATCAGTGAACCCAAAGCCGTTCCCAGGATGCTGCCCTCAGCCCCTGCCAAAGAAGCGCCGCCAAGCACCGCAGCGGCGATGGCGTCGGTCTCGTAACCGATACCGCCTGTGGGAACGCCATTGCCAAGGCGCGCCGTCATCAAAACGCCCGCGACCGCGCACATGAAAGCGCTGACGATATATACGCCATATATGGTTTTGCGGATACTGACGCCCGAAAGCCTCGCGGCCTCCGTGTTGGAACCGACCGCGAAAATATTGCGGCCAAAGGTGGTATACTTGATCACAAGGGCCGCCAGGCCGATAAAAACAAGCCATATCCAGCCCAGCGCGGGAAGGCCCAGAATCGTCTGCCTGGAGAAAGCGGCATAATCCTTGGGTATCCCCGAAATCATCTGGGCATTGGTAATGAGCATGATCGCCCCGCGGGCAGCGGTTTGGATGCCCAGCGTCGCGATAAATGGCGGCACCTTGCCGTCAAAGATGATGGCGCCGTTGATCAGCCCGACGAGGGAAGAAATGGCGACCGCCACAAGGATCGCCAGGGGAACCGGCCAGCCTGTCATCAGTTTTGTGCTCATGAACATCGCTGACAGGACGCCCGACAAACCAACGACCGCGCCGACGGACAAGTCGATCCCCCCTGACATGATCACGAAGGTCATGCCTATGGCGATGACGCCGTAAATGGCCGTCTGGCGAAGCAGGTTTTGAAGGTTGTTGACAGTCAGGAACTTATCCGTCAGCAGGGTCAGCGCCAGAAACATGCCCACAATCAGGATGACCAGCACCATGACCGTAGACATCTGCTTCTTGCCCTTCAAACGGGCAATCTGATTTGTCATAGCTCAATGCTCCTTTTTGCGCGATAAGCCAAATTCAGGCCGTCAGTCCCGAGGCCAGCCTCACCAGCCGCTCCTCATCCATCACGCCGTCCGTGCAAAAATCCTTGCGCTGGATCACTTGCATGATGCGGCCTTCCGACATGACCGCGACACGGTCGGACAAGCCCATGACCTCGGGCAGATAGGATGAGATCACGATGATGGCCGCGCCCTTCTTGAGCAGCTCCTCAAACAGGCGGTAGATCTCAACCTTGGCGCCGACATCCACGCCGATGGTTGGCTCGTCAAATATGAACAGTTTGCTGTTGCAGGCCAGCCATCTGCCGATGATGACCTTTTGCTGGTTGCCGCCCGACAGGTTCTTGGCCTTTTGCAGGATGGAGGGTGTCTTGATGTTGATTTCATCCACATAATGGTCGGCTCTCTTCGCTTCCCTGCGCAGGTTGACAATGCCTCCCTTGCTGATGGCATCATAGGAGGCGATGTTGATGTTGAACACAACGCTCATGTTCATGGCAAGACCAAAGCGTTTTCTGTCCTCCGTGAGGAAAGCCAGGCCGTGGCGGATAGACTGCTTTGGATTATTGATGCGCACGCTTTTGCCTTCCAGCAGGATTTCGCCGCTGTCCAGCCGATCCGCGCCTGTCAAAGCCCGCATGACTTCGCTTCGCCCCGCGCCGACAAGCCCGTACATGCCAAAGATCTCGCCCTGCCTTACCGTAAAACTGATGTCTTTGAACACACCGGCGCGATTAAGATTGTGCGCCTCCAGCACCGGCACCCCGGGGACCCGGCGGCTGATGGAGTACATCTCTTCCAGGTTGCGCCCCACCATCAGCGCGATCAGGCGGTCCTGGTCGATATCCGCTGTCGCAAGAGTGGCAACATATTGGCCGTCCTTGAGCACCGTGACCGTATCGCAGATCTGGAAGATCTCTTCAAGGCGGTGAGATATATAAATGATGCCGCAGCCGGCCGCCTTCAAACGCCTGATGAGCGCGAAAAGCTGCTCCACCTCTTCATTGGTCAGCAGCGCGGTGGGTTCATCAAAAATGATGACCTTGGCCTTCTCGTGAACGATCTTGCCGATGGCCACCATTTCCTGCTTGGCAATCGTCAGGCTTTTCAATTGGGTCGAAGGATCAATGTCCACGCCGATCTGCCCCAGGGATTCGATGGTTTCCCTGCGGATGCGGGCCCAGTCCACCAAACCGTTTTTACGGGGAAGCTTGCCTAAAAACAGGTTTTCACCCACCGACAGGTGAGGCGCCATCATAACATCCTGGTATACCGCCCCGATGCCCAATTCAAGCGCGGCAGCCGGATTATGGATCTCTGTTTTTTTGCCCTCAATGAATATTTCCCCGCCGGAATCAGCCTGATGGGCGCCTGTCAGCACCTTGATCAGCGTCGACTTCCCGGCCCCATTTTCTCCAACCAAGGCATGGATCTCCCCGGCATGGACTGTCAGAGATACACCGTTGAGCGCCTTGACGCCTGGAAATGTTTTGGAGATATTGTTCAGCCTGACCAATTCTTTGCCCGCAAAGCTCATCCGGTCATCCTCCTCGCGGCGTTAAGAACCCATTGTGCCTTCAATGTTGACCAACCCATAGGCTTGCTATGGGTTGGTCAACTGCCTTTAGTTCGTCAATTGATCAGTCAGGGAAGCGCCTTTGTCCTGGGATCCAGAAGTCCCTGGACGGCCGGGTCATTGAAGTTGGCAAGCGTCACGACCGTGGCGCCGGTATCCACTACCTTGGGGATCTCCTGCCCGTTGAGTTTCTGCCAGGCAAAGTCAACGCCCTTATAGCCCATGCCATAGGGATCCTGCAGGATCAAGGCTTTCAGGTCGCCGTTCTTGACGGCTTCGATCTCTTCGGGATCGGAGTCAAAGGCGATGCCGACAATCTTGTCCTTGAGCCCACGCTCGGAGATCACGCGGGCAACACCGCTGCCCGTGACATTGTTGCAGCCGAAGAATCCGATCATGTCATCGTTGGCGGAGATCTGGTCTTCCGCTGCGGCAATGGATTTGATCATGTCGTTGTCCGTGAAGCGGGTCTCCAGGACCTCGACATCCGGAGCGATTTCCTTCATCTTGTCGCGGAAGCCGCCTTCGCGGTCGATCAGGACCTGAACGCCGGCCATCGCGTTGACGATGCCAACCTTGCCCTTGGGCTCCACGCCCAACTCTTTCCAGAATGCGAGCATCTGCTCGGCAGCCAGGCCGCCGCCGATATAGTTGTTGGTCGCCAGGAAGGAATCATAGACATTCTCATCGTTGAGGCGGTTGTCTATGGTGATGACAATGATCCCCTTGTCCTTTGCTTCCTGCAGCGCGGGGATGGTGGCGTCCGATGAAGTGGAGGCGATCACGATCGCCTTGGGGTTGGTGCTGACGATATCCTCCAGGATGGATACCTGCTGATCGATATCAGCTTCGGAAGGCGGGCCGTAAGTGGTGATCTTGACACGGTCAGGGAATTCCTTGCCGTAGTTGGTCGCGCCGACCAGCACATACTGCCAGAAGTCGGACGTTGTGGCCTTGATGAGCACTGCCACATCGACAGGCTCAGCCAGAACGGCCATCGGGACGAGCATCAGGGCAACCAGGAACAGGGACAACAGCCTTTTCATTGGGGTTCCTCCTTCTATTATTTATGCGGCGGCATCATCTTGCCATCACCGTTTGTATAGTCATTTTATCACGATGATGGATGATCCGTCAACATAATTTCCGTTTTAAGCCTGCCTGCAGGCGTGCCGACAGCCTCTTGCAGCATCAATAGATCAATGTCTCAGCCGTCATTTTTCGTCGAAAACGACCGCCACCTTGCCGCACTCGCCCGACGCCATCAGCGCGTAGGCTTCGGCGCATTTATCCAGGGGAAAGCGGTGCGTGACAAGCAGGTCGGGATGGATGTTCCAGCGGACCAGGCGTTCCACCAGGTCCTCCATGCGCCACAGGCTGGTGACCCAGGAGCCGTATATCGTCTTTTGCCCATGGATGATATCGGGGCTGGGGGAGAAATGGGCGGTGCCGCCTTCGCCGACAAAGGCGATCTTGCCCCACTCGCGGGTGGCCCGGATGGCCAAGGTGCGCCCTGCCTCATTGGCGCTGCAGTCGACTGCCTTCTCAACACCCTTGCCGCCGGTCAGGTCAAGGATCTGCTGCAGGGTATCCTGATTGGCGGTCAGTATATGATCAGCCAGGCCCAGGTCACGGGCGACCTTCCGGCGGCCTTCGTTGGTCTCCACGCCGATGAGCAGGTTGGCGCCCAGGGCTTTTGCCAGCTGCAAAGTAGCCAAGCCAACCGGACCAAGACCGACGACCAGCACCGCGTCATTGCCCGACACGCCGATCTTTTCAAGCGCCTCATACACCGTGCCAAAGCCACAGGCGATCTGCGCGCCGTCCAGGTAGCTCAGCTCATCGGGCAGCAGCACCAGGTCTTTCTCATCGACGAGCAGGTAAGGCGCCATGCCGCCGTCACGCTGCCATCCGTAAGCCGCGCGCAGAGGGCTTGAGCAGGAGATCGCGTAACCCATCCGGCAGTCATGGCACATGCCGCAGCCGGAAATATGGTAGACGACCACGCGGTCGCCCTTCTTGAAGCGCTTGAGGTGCGTCCCTTCCTCCACAATGATCCCGCAGGGTTCGTGCCCGGCGATGGTGCCGGGGATATAGCCCTCCGCGCCTTTGCCCAGGTGCTCGCGGTAGATCGCGCGGATATCGCTGCCGCAGATCGTCGAAGCCATTGTCTTGAGCAAGACCTGCCCCACACCCGGCTTGGGGATATTAAACTCCTTCATCTCGACCGTGCTGTTTCCGGGCAGTATGGCACCCTGCATCTTCCCCTGCATCGCTCTTCCCTCCTCTAAAATATGATTGTATGCTTCAATCCCTTGACATTCTTTGAGTTTTCAAAAGCCTCCGGGGCTTTGTCAAGCGTATAGCGGTCCGTGATGATGCCGCTGACATCGATCAGCTTTTGCCCAACGAAACCGAGCGCCTTGCGGAACTGCATGATGCTCGAACGGGTGGAGCCTGTCAGGTAAAGCTCCTTGTAGTGGATCAGGTTGGTATTGATGGGGACAGGCTGTTTGGCATCCGGAACGCCGCCGAAGAAATTGATGCGCCCGCCGTAGTTCATCAGGGCAAGCATGGCCGACTGGACCTGGGGTACCGGGGCGGCCGTGATGGCCACATCCAGGCCCATGTTATTGGTCTGCCGCATGACAAAGCCGGTCAGGTCATTGCCGCTGTAGGTGACTGCCCCCGGCAGCATTTGCCGGCAGATGGCAAGCCTGTCTTCTGACAAGTCATTGATCAGCACGACTGCGCCTGCCATCTTGAGCAGCATCGCGTGCATCAGGCCGATGGGTCCGGCGCCAACGACCAGCGCGAACTCACCGGGCTTGACGAAACATTTGCTGAAGCCATTATAAACGCAGGACAGCGGCTCGGCAATAGACGCTTGCTCGAATGAAACATGCTCGGGTATGACCATCATGTTGCCGTGACTGATCGCCGCGGACGGGACGCGGATATACTCGGCGAACGCCCCGTCCATGTTGATGCCGAAGGCCTTGTACCCGTCGCACAGGTGCTGGTTGCCTCTGACGCAGCGGTCACAGATGCCGCAGCCGATATTCGGCTGCATCGCGATGGCCATTCCTTCCCGGTAAAAAGGGACATTGGCCCCGACCTTGGCGATCACCCCGGCGAATTCATGGCCCAGAGTGAGTGGGTGATCCGCGTCCACATTCTTGTACCCGTTTTGCCACATGCGGATATCGGTGCCGCAGACGGAAGCGGCCTTTGTCTTCAGCAGGATCTCATCATCCTTGATCTGGGGTACCGGAACCTCCGCCAGGCGGATATCCCCCGGTCCATACAGGCGCAGCGCAAGCATAGTCATGCCTCCTTTACAATTCAATGATTTTGCCGTTCAGGATGGAGCGGTTGCCCGCCTCCACAATGGCCACGGCCATCAGGCCGTCATAACCCGTGACAGAGGGTTCCCTGTCGTTACGGATCGCATCAACAAATGAAATATCTTCCCGAAGGTAGGCGTCCAGGAAAAGCGTCATCCAGCTGTTGACAAAGGATGAGCTGGTCTTCCCCTCGCTTGTCGTCACTTCAACAGAGAAACGCCTGTCCCTGCCCACATGCAGCAAGCCCTTCGTACCGACCAGCTCAATATGCGAATCATAGCCATACTGCACGAAAGCGGAGCCGTCGATCTCAAACTGCACACCGCTGTTGAGCGTGCCGGTCATGACCACGTTGTCGTAATAGTCAGGATACTCCCCGCGCACCTCGGGATTCCTGTAGTTGCCCCCGATGGCGTACAGCTGCCTGACATCGCTGCCCGAAAACCAGCGGACCGCGTCGATATCGTGGGAATTGACCTCTGCCAGGATGCCGTTTGACATCTTCAGGTCGTACATCCAGGGCCTTGGCTTGCTGGGGCCGCGGGTGTGAGACTTGATGAGCACCAGGTCGCCTATCGCACCTTCGTCAAGCAGGCGCTTGGCTTCAACAAAGCTCTCGTCATGCCTGCGCATAAAGCCAAGCTGCAGCTTGACGTGGTTCTCTTCACAGGCCTTGATCATCAGGCGGCACTCGTCCGTGTTCATCGCCATGGGCTTCTCGCACAGGATGTGCTTGCCGTGCCTGGCGCAGTCCAGCACAATGCCGCAGTGCAGGTCGGTTGGCGATACGACGATGACCGCGTCCACCGCGGGATCGTCCAGAAAAGCATGGTAGTCCGTAGCCCACTTTGAGATACCCAGCTCCTCAGCCGCCGCTTTGGCCGCGCTCTCCTGGATATCCACCACCGCCTCCATTGCCGCGCCGCTGACCTTGTTGACATAGTTGCGCGCGTGAATCATCCCTGCCCTGCCGCAGCCGATCAGGCAAATCCCCACTTTATCTTGTTTCACGGGAACACCTCCCTCTCCAGATGAACCAGACAATCAACAAGTCTTGATCATCGTGAATTATCTGATTATAGGGACATTGTATCATGCGGCAGGGCTTTAGCACAATCGTTTTTTATTGTTTGTTGTTGTTTTCTTTCTTAATTGATCGCATTCACAAATGTCATGCTTCCGGGTTCACCATGGTGTAATAACGCCGGTACTGCTCCTGCCAAAGGCCGGGCTCCCGGGGAAGGTATTCCCTGAGCGCAAAGGAACGCCGCACGATTTCCCGCCCCTCAGCGATATCGCCGATGGCATGGTCCGCCAGCATCTGCACCAGGATATTGCCCACCGAACTGGCGTCTGCCGGCCCCGCGTAGACAGGCAGATTCAATGCGTTTGCCGTGAACTGGCAGAGCACTTCATCCCGGGAACCACCGCCGACAAAGCTGAGCGCCCGGAATTTCCGGTTCAGGAACCGCTCGAGTATCTCCAAAGACCGTCGGTACTGGAAGGCAAGGCTTTCGTATACGCAGCGGAAGAGCGCGCCGGGCACGTCGCTCAGCGGCTGCTTTCCCTGCCGCAGCCGGTTAAGGGATACTTTGGCCGCCATATCCCCCGGATGGTAAAAGTCCCCATGATCCGGATTGACAAAGGCTGCAAAAGGGGCGGCCTCCAGCGCAAGCGCCTGGATATGCCCATAGTCGAAGGTCCGACCCCGCAGGGCGTAATCCGCCCTGAGCTGCTGCATGATCCACAAGCCCATCACGTTGATTGAGATCCGGTGATGGCCGGGCAGGCTTCCCTCGTTGGCGATGTTGTTCGCATACCCGTAGTCATTGATGACGGGACGCTCGTTTTCCGCGCCGATGACCGACCAGGTGCCGCAGGAGAGGATCGCGGTATCTTCAGATGCCGGCGCCGCCAGAAAGGCGGAGGCCGTGTCATGCTCGCATACCGCCACATGCCTGAAGGACGGCACCCCATTGCAGCTGAGGAAACCTTTGCTTGCGCTTCCAATCACAGTGCCCGGCATGGTCAGCGGAGCAAAAAGCCGCCTGGGGATATCGTACAGCCGCAGCAAGCCGTCAATCCAGTCGCAGCTGTCCCAGTCAAGCATCTGCGTTTCGGAAGCAATGGTATATTCGGTATGTTTCTGAGAAGTCAGGTAATAGCCCAGCAGGTCCGGCAGGAAAAGGAGCTTGTCGGCATGGTCAAACAGCCAGCCCTGCCCGTCTTCCCGCATCGCCGCCAGCTGCATGAAGGTATTGAAGGGCGCGATCTGGTTGCCGGTATGCATATAAAGCGCTCGGGCGGGGATCTTGCGGTATATGGCATCCTGATGGCGCACGGTGCGCGCGTCGCGGTAGGACCTGAGGGGAAAGAGCAGGTCCCCGTTTTCGGCTATAAACGAAAAGTCGTTGTTGAAGCTGTCGATGCCAAACGACCCGAAGGGCTTTTCCGCCATCGTCTTGCGGATCCCTTCGCACATCCCGTCATAGATGCCCGGAAAATCCCAGTACAAGCCGCCTGCCAGGGGAACAATCCTGTTGGGGAAAGAATGGACGGGCAGCAGCGCAAGGCGTTCCCCGTCAAATACGCCGCGGAACATCCTGCCGCTGCCAGCGCCAAGGTCAAAAGACAGATAATCCATACCCCAGGGTTCCCTTATATCAGCGACTTTGCCAGGCCGCAGAAGGCATCCGCCTCAATCCTCTCCAGCATCGAATAGGCCATGAACAAGTCCGGCCCCGACACGACAACGCCATGCTTTTCCTGGATGACCGCGATGGGTTTCCTTTCCGCCAGTTCCCGGCGGGTGTCGAAATAGGCGTAAACCTTCTGCGCCAGTTCCGGGGTGTAGGCCTTGGTATAGGGGATGCATTCCACAATCCCGCGCCCCATGGTGGCCTCCGTGACGTTGGGGATAGGTTTTCCAAAGGCGATATAGGGCATGCAGTAAAATGGATGGGCATGGATCGTCGCCCTGATGTTTTCAAAGCCGGAGAGCATCAGGACATGCATGTCCGATTCGCGGGACAATTTGCCTTCCCCTTCCAGGATGTTATGCCCATAATCGATCAGCAGGATATCCTCGGGGGATAAACAGCAGTGATGCCGCTCGGACATCAGGGAAGGTGTGATCAGGATCCGGTTTTCATCCACGCGCACCGCGAAATTGCCGCCCGCGGCATTCGTCAGGCGGCGCTCCCACATGTTTTTTGCCGTGACGCACATTTCCCTGCGCATGTCCAAATAAGATAATTCGGCCATTTTTGCTCCTCTTGCCTATATGATTGAGATGTCAACCTGTTCAAGCAATGCTGTCGCCCGGCGCATATCAAAACCGACGGAGACCGGGGATTCCGCCTTTGCGGAGGAAACGGCAACGGCGTACCGGATGGTATCCTCCATATCAAAGCTGTTTTCAAAGCCATGCAGAAGCCCCGCGATGAAGCAGTCCCCGCAGCCGACGGTATTGAAAACCCGCACTCTGGGAGAAACTGCCCGGTACATCCTGTCCCCCGCGCGGATTATCGCCCCCTCGCTCCCCAGTGAAACCGCGATCACCTCAATGCCGAATTTGTCCAGCTGAAGGATCGCGTCCGTGATATCTTTATGACTGACAAGTTTCTTGCCGGCCAGGGATGCCAGCTCGTCCAGGTTTGGCTTGATCAGAAAAGGCTTCCTGCGGATGCCCGCGCGCAGAGATTCCCCGCTGGCGTCAAGGTATACCCTCGGCTTTTTGGCGCTGAGCTGGTCCAGCACCCGGCTGTAGATGTCCTGGTCCGAAAAGTTGGAAACGTCCCCGGAGAGGACCAGGTCGTCCCCCAAGCCCACATGGCGTTCAAGCAGGGCAAAAAACGCCGCCAGCTGCCCCGGGGAAGGGCAGGGCCCCTTTTCGGCTATCAGCGTGCAGTCCCTGGTTTCCTCTTCGACGATCAGGTAGTTGTCACGGCTCTCGCCTTCATCCCCGTGGGTGAAAAATACTTCAACGCCCGATTCCGCCAGGATGTCCTGTATCCGTTTCCCGTTTTTTCCAAAGCTGAAGCCAAAGGCGCGGGAAGGGGTGCCCATGACGCTCAGGTTGACGGACACATGGGTCCCTTTGCCGCCGATTGAAATCGCAGAGGACTTGATGCGGTTGGTGATGTTCTTTTCAAGCCGGTCAAAGTAGAAGATATGGTCGATGCCGGGGTTGAGCGTCAGGGTGTTGATCATTGGATTGCCCCGTCATTCTTGCCATGCAGATACTCACCCAGATCAGCCAGCATGTCCGTTGCCCGCTGGTAACGGCTGTATAACTTCAGATACTCCCCGTGCCGCTCCGTGTCGGGCAGGAAAACCCTTTGGATCTCATGCAGGGATTCAACTGCCGAATAATCCTCCCACACCCCTGAAGCCCTTGCCGCGATCGCGGCGGCCCCAAGGGAGGCGGCGTCCTGGTCGATGTTGGTGGTGATCACCTGCGTGCCGAAGACATCGGCGAACATCTGCATCCAGAACATGCTCTTGGCGCCGCCTCCGCAAAAGAGGATCCTTTGGGACAACTGCGTATGCTCACTCAGGTGCAGGAGGGAACTGCGCAGGTTCAAGGCGATCCCTTCCATTGTGGCGCGGATCAGGTCTTCGCGCCTGCTGCCCAGGTGGAGGTTGAGGAAAGCGCCGCGGATGTTGACACTCTTGTCCTGGGATGTCCCGCCTGCCAGGCTGGGGTTGAAAAGTACGCCGCCGGCGCCAAGCGGGGACTCCGACGCCATCCGGCCCATGCGGTCATAGGCGTCCTTTTCCCCCGCGATGTCACGGCACAGCGTCTCCTTGACCCAGCGCAGGGAACTGCCGCCGGAGAAGATGGAAAACGCGGACGTGTACAACCCTTCCTCGGCGTGGGCGAACACATAAGGCTTGCGGACCGGGTCCAGCACGGGCTGGGAAGAGTTGACCGGGATCCAGCTGGATGAGCCCAGGGACACATACACGCTGCCCTGCCTGACCCCCACCGCGCCAAGCGCCATGCAGGCATTGTCCACGGCGCCGCAGGCGACGGGCGTCCCTTCCGCCAGGCCGGTCACGCGGGCCGCCTCACGGCTGACACGTCCGATGACCGCGTGGGATGGCGTTATATCCGGGAAAAGCCCTTCGTCAATGCCGGCCGCGTCCAGGAAGGGCTTCCACATGCGCCTGCCGGTCAGGTGATAGGCACCCGTGCCGGACGCGTAGGAGAAATCCGTCCGGACCTCCCCGCACAGCCGAAGGTTGATGTAATCCTTTGAACCGATGAACTTGCGCGTTTTCGCGTACAGCTCCGCTTGGTTCTCCTGAAACCACATGATCTTGAACAGGGAATAGCAAGGCGCGGGAAAGCCGTTGCCGGTGGCGAGGTACCATTCGTCCCGACGGACATGCTCAAAAAACCGCTCGCTCTGCGCTTTCGCGCGCGTATCCGACCAAATCGGAACCTGGTCAAGCAAGGGCTCATTGTTCGCGTCAATCGGGATGGCTACCAGGCTTTGCCCGGAGACGGCCAGGCAAACGATATCCCCAGGCGCTGTACCCGTGATGCTCAGCAGCTTCTTTGTGCTTTGGCATACGGCGTCCCACCAGTCCTGCGGCCGCTGTTCCTGTCTGTCGTCCCCCGGGAAAAAAGTCTGATGCTCGATGAAGACTTTGGCGATTGTCCTGAGTGAGCTGTCATGCAGCGACGCCTTGATGCCGCCTGTGCCCAGGTCATAGGCGATAAAACTTTTGAATGGGCTCACCCCTTCCTAAAAGATGATCCGCTCCTTCAGTTCCGGGCATACGAAGACTTTCATCAGGCTTCGGTTCTTTTCCACCCCGGGCGCGCCGTGCAGCTCAAACAGCGCGGCCTGCAGTTCGCTCAGGGGCACCGCCATGGAGTACATGGGGCTGGGGTCAATGATGCCGTACTGCAGCAGCTTGATGGCCTCCCCCCAGTTGTTGCCGATGCCTGCGCAGGAGCCGCTGACCTTCTTTTCGCCCAGAACGAACTCATAAGGCTCGAGCTTGGCTGTCCTGCCCTGGGGAACAATGCCGAAAGCCTCCAGTTTTCCGCCGCGGCGCAGCATCTTGAACGCCTGCTCATAGGTTTCGCTTGACCCGACCGATTCGATGACATAATCGACACCGATGCCTCCTGTCAGGCGCAGCACCTCCGCCACGGTGTCGGGTATTTCGCTGCTGTCGATGATGAAATCGGCGCCCATTTTCTTTGCGATAGCCAGTCTTGCCGCGTTGGTGCCAATCACGATGACCGGCGCGCAGGCGCGTGCCTTTGCCAGGGCGCCGTGCAGCACTCCCAGCCCGCTGCCGATGACGGCGACGGACCCGCCGATACAGGCGTCCATGCGCTGGGCTGCGTGAATGACTGCGGTCAGGGGCTCAATGAAGGCGGCAGCCCAGTCATCCACACTGTCGGGGATGGGGTAACAGTTCTTTCCCGGGGCTTTTACGTACTCGGCAAATCCGCCGTCGGTATGGATGCCAAGCTGCGTGAATGTTTCGCACAGCAGCCCGTCGTTTCGTCTGCAGAAATAGCAGGTTCCGCAGGTCAGGCAGATGTCGACGGCGATGCGGTCTCCGACTTTAACGCCTTTGACGTTTTTGCCCACTTTGTCCGCGATGCCCCAGAATTCATGCCCCGTGATCATGGGCAGTTTGTCCGAGGCGTAATTGCCCGTATAGATGCTCCAGTCAGAGCCGCAGATGCCGCAAACCTTGACTTTCACCAACACTTCGTCGTCATTGATGCGAGGGACCGGCACCTCACAGTATTCCATCAGGTTAGGCGCTTTGACGACCTGCGCCATCATCTTGTCAGCCATCCTGTACCTCCTCAGGCGCTCTCATGCACGGGGGTTGTTGAATATCTTGTCGCGGCGGCCCTCATAAGGGGCCTTGATGATCAGGGGCTTCAGGTAGGCGGCCACCTTTTCCACGCCGTCCCCCACGCTCATCGTGACATCTTCGTGCTCATAGCTCATCACATAGTCGTAACCGACCAGGGAAAGCTCCGTGATGACCTTTTTCCACGGCACGCTGCCCCATCCGGGGATGCGGAAGCGGAACGCGCGGTCCAGGCGCTGCCAGTCACCCTGCATGAGGATGCCGCCGTACTGGAGGTTGTGCTCAACGATCTCGCCGTCCTTGGCATGAACGTGAAAGATCCTGCTGCCCAGGGCGTCGATGAAATTCTCCACCCTCAGGCCCAGGTAGATCAGGTTTGCCGGGTCCAGGTTATAGCCCAGGCTGGGATGCCCGCCCACCAGCTCAATGGCGCGCTTTGCGGTGTGGATGTCATAGATCATGTTGTTGGGATGGGGCTCGACGGCGAACTTGACCCCGTACTCCTTGAACTTGTCCAGGATGGGGACAAAGAGCTCCGCGAATTCCTTCTCCATCTTCTCCCAGCCGTCCGCGCAGGGAAAGGGGAAATACCTGCCCCAGTTGGTGACGCCCGTGAAGCCGTTGACTACGGGGACTTCCAGCGCGTTGGCCGCTTGGGCGCTTTTCAGGAGGTTCTCGGTTCCGTACTTGATCTTCTCCTCTTTGGTGCCCGGGCACAGCTTGTCCGTGTCATACGTGTGGGGGCCCAGGATCAGCAGGGAGTCTGCGTGGTTGGACAGGGCCGAGATGCCAATCCCGCAGCCCTTGAGCATCTTGCGCAGGGAGGCGGCTTTTGACGGATCATTGATGACCTCGTCGCAGCTGAACTGCTCACAGCCGCTGTAGGCAGGGATCTCCATCATCTCATAGCCGTGCTCCGCCATGATCACGGCCACTTCCTCCAGGCTGAGGTGGGCGTAGTTCGCTGAGAAAAAGCCTAATTTCATCGTGATATCCCCTTTCTTGTCAGGTGTGCATCGCGCGCAGGGGGCCGAACTGTTTGCGGCATTCCACCAGCACGTTTGTATAGTACTTGTTGTAGGTGCAGCAGCCGATCTCGCGCTGGCGGATCAGCAGCTCCAGGCAGTTGTCGCAAAGGGTGCACCATTTGATTTCGTTTTCTCTGCCCGTGCGCAGCTTGAGGGGCAGCAGCGGGTCCGCGAAGCTCTGGCGGCCCAGGGCGATCATGTCGACCTTGCCCTCAGAGATGAACTTGCTGCCCCAGTGGAACATGGAATTCACTTCCGGCGCCGCGCCAAGGATCCCATTCCTGCCATCGCGGTACACCGAGTAGTTTGAGCCGGCGATGACCGCCTTTTTGGCGGCTTTCTTGAACTCCTTGGCCCAGCCATGGTGAAGGTAGGCAAAATAGGGGGCGTTCTTGTCCGCCTGGGTCAGGGAGACCGTGATGGACGGGCTGCCGCCGCTGCAGCAGAAATAGGACGCGCCGCGCTCTTCCAGACCCCTGACCAGGTCCAGCGGCTCCGTCAGGTCGATGATGGGCGAGTCGGGGCCTTCCGTGCCAAAGCCGCCGGGGAAGCCTTCCCAGGCGGATATCTTGGAGCCAATGATGAAATTGGGGTCATTGACCTCCCTGCTGATGCGTTCGTACAGGTCAAAGGCAAACTGGCGCCTGTTTTCCCAGGCTCCGCCGTATTTCCATTTGCGGTCGTTGTAGGGACGCAGGATCTGGGAACCCAGGTATCCGTGGCAGAGCTTCATGTCGATGCCGTCAGCGCCCGCGTCATAAGCGATGCGCGCCGCGAGGACAAACTGGTCGATGATATGGTCTACCTCTTCCTCGCTGAGCAGCTCGCCGCCGTAGCCATGCAGGGGTTTCACCGTGACACGGCGTGAAAAACCCGGGTGGGACAGCTCGCCTGAATGGGTCAGCTGAAAGACGAGCAATGTATCCGGGTTGATCTTTTTCAGGTCCCCGACAAACTTCTCAAGCGGCTTGGCGTTGTGGGGCATGATCGACAGCTGGTTATCGCGCCCGCGCGACTCCTGGGTGACGGTAATCGCTTCCAGCGTGACAAACCCGGCCTCACCGCCAAATAGGTTGCTGTAGCGCTGCACAGTCAAATCCGTCGGATTGCCCTGTGAATCCGCGTCGGCGCATTCCATCGCCTGGATGAAAAAACGGTTTTTGCACACGCGGTTGCCGATCTTGATGGGTTCAAGCAGAATATCCCTGTAGTTTTCCATGTCATCCTCCATTCAATGCTGTATCCGAATGTCTGAAAGGGTTTGATCCCGCCGCGCAAGCAAAGCGCGATATACTGTCTGCTGTTATATTAGAACAAAATACTACATTTTGCAACATCTTATTTCCGCCCTTCCGCTTTTCCCGGTATTTGTGCGTTTTTCCTTGATATTTCATAATAATATGCTTCACCCGATACGCGGGGATCATTTGACATTTTGCTTGTATTCCTGTATTATCCCCTTATCAGGCGATGAATCATGATGGATTTTGTTGGAAACTATCCGTTTTCTTCTACACTATAACATGTCAGGCTGAGGGTACGATGCTGGCGATTATCAGAAAAAACAAGGTGTTGGCGCTTCTTGAGCAAAACGCGGTGGTCAGGACGAAAGAACTGGCCGACGCCCTGAACGTCGTGCCCGAGACGATCCGAAGGGATCTGGAGGAACTTGAAGAGAAAGGGCTGCTGCGCCGAATCCATGGCGGCGCCGTCGCCCCCAGCGACGGAGAAATCGAATCCCCGGTTTTTGTCCGCGAACTCAAGAACAGCCAAGTGAAGGCCGAACTGTGCAAATCTGCCGCAAAACACGTTGAGAATGGCGACTTTGTCTTTGTGGACAACAGCACCACCCTGCTCAACCTCATCCGCTTCCTGGATGACGGCAAGGCGGTCTCCGTCCTGACCAATTCTGTGCGCCTGCTGCTTGAAGCGCCCCGGCATAACAAGGTGAACGTCACCATGATCTCCGTAGGCGGTATCCTATCAACATACAATATGTCCCTGTCCGGGCAGCTGAACGAGGGGCTGACGAGCGGCCTGTTCCCCAACAAGGCTTTCGTATCCTGCACCGGCTTTTCACCGGAGACCGGGTTTACCGATACCAGTGTGTTCGAAGTCAATATCAAGCACAAGATGATGAAAGTCGCGTCATCGGTCATCATGGTCATGGATGGCAGCAAATTTGAGAAGAGGGGCCTGGTGAAGATCGGGGACCTTGGGATCTGCGACATCCTGATCACGGACAAACTACCTGATGAAGCATACCGCAGGAAAATGCTGAGCATTCATCCCGGCCTGCGGATCATCGAAATCGGCGCTTCGGACAGCCCCGGAACGCTGCCATCATAAAAGATAATCGTATGGAGGAACCATGACAACAGCCGGGGAAGCCGCGCGGCTGATCGACATCAGCGCCGTACAGACTCACAACACCCTGGAAGATATCCGGTCGCTTGTGGCAATCGCAAAGCAGTACCGCTTCATCAACGTGCACACGCTGCCCTGCTGGACACGCGCGCTCAGTGACATGCTCAAGGAAGAGCCTGATATTTTTGTCGGCGCACCCGTCGGCTTCCCAAGCGGGGGGCACACTTCAAAAGTCAAGATGCTGGAAGCGGAGCAGCTCCTGCTGGACGGCGTTCAGGAGATGGATATCGTGATGAACGTCGGCAAATTCAAGAACCGGGAGTATGCGTACGTGCTGGATGAACTGCAAGGCATCATCCGTCTCGCAGAAAAAAAGGCCCTGACCAAGGTCATCATCGAGCTCAACTGCCTGGAAGACGGGGAACTGGAAGACGCCTGTTCGCTGGTCATGGACAGCGGGGCCGCCTTCCTGAAGACCGGGACAGGCTGGGTCAAGGGCAGCGCAAACATCGAGCGGATCGCCAAAGTCAAGACCTTTGTTGGAAACCGCATCAAGGTAAAAGCCGCGGGGGGCATCAGAACTCCCCGGGAATTTGACTCCCTGCTGACGTTGGGGGTCGATCGTTTCGGCATTAACGCCCAGTCCGCAGTGGAAATCGTCAGGCACTATGAAACCATTTGATCCTGCCGTTCTATAAAGAGGCTTGTTATGAGATTTACGAAAATGCTGATGCCTACGCTTCGTGAAAATCCAAAGGGAAGCGAAGACATGGTACAAAGCCAGATCCTGATGTACCGCGCAGGCATGATCAGTCAAGTATCCAATGGCTTGTTTATTTTGAGCTTGGCCACTGCTTCAAGCTAGGCCGACGTTATACCAAAAAAATGGGAATTGGCTATGTGGATGCTGACAGTCAAATAAAAACGATGACAATGGGCTGCTATGGCATCGGTCTGGAGAGGACCGCTGCGGCGATCATAGACCAGCATCATGACAAGGATGGGATCATTTGGCCTATGGCAGTCGCTCCCTATAAGGCGAATGTGATTCCTGTTGATATTTCAAAAGAAGCGATCATGTCCGTCGCGGAAAGCCTCTATGCGCAATTGGGGAGCCTGGGCATTTCAACGCTCATTGACGACAGGGATTGGAAAGCGGGAGCCAAATTCAAGGACTCTGATTTGATCGGCATCCCCATTAAGGTCATTGTCGGAAAAAACGTTCTTGAGGGAAACGTGGAAATCGCTGTCAGATCCGGCGAAAGAGTGTCTGTATCCATCGCAGAAGCAGTAAATACGGTTTTAACGATGATGAAAACGGAACTTGAGTAAAAGAAGCGTTATTCCACGAGGAAACGGATGTCAATATTGCCGTTGGAAGTCTTTACTGTCAGTTTGTTCTGTCCTTTGCCGCCGTCACCAAGGCTGTCATCGCCATTGGAAGTATCGGAAGAAATGGTGTAGTCCGACCGCTTGCCCTCCACGCTGCCCGAGATGGCGCCGTTGGAACTTTTTAGCTCGATGGCGGCGGATGCCACACGATCTGCCACAATACGGCCGTTGGAGGTCTCCATACTCAGCTTGTCCTTGGCAGTTACCTGCCTGGCCGTGAGTGTGCCGTTGGATGACTTCATTTCCACCGCGCCGGAAACGGCCACCTTGTCCAGCGTTACCGCGCCGTTGGAGGTATGGGCATTGACCAGCACGGCCGAAACATTGTCTGCCGCGATAGGCGAATTGGAAGTATTGATGCGCACATCCCCCGCCGATATCAGGCCGGATACGTTCACCGGGGCGTTGGAGGTGTCCAGCTGAAGCTTCCCGGCATAAGCTGCCGGTATAATCGCTTCCACCTTGGGATTCGAATTGCTGAACACTCTGAGAACGCCTGAGAACAAACTTCTGATGTTGAAGAGAATATCATTTTTGTAATTCAGCCTCAGGACGCCGTCATCCAGCGATATCTCATAAGGGTCCTTCTCACAGGTATAATAGTGAACCGTTATTTCATTGCCATTGGAAGGCGTTACCGTAACCGGCATGTTTCGGGCCTTGATCCTGATTTCATCAATCCCCGCCGCGTTAACAGAGTTCGCTAATCAATCAACTGGTTATACAAGCCTCGCGCGGTATAGGTGGTATGCAGCAGCTCATGGGACAGGTGCCCGTTGGGCTCGCCCAGAAAATCCTCGTAGATCTTGGTGATCACCGGATTTTCGTGTGATTTGCGCAGTACTTTGCTCTCGTCTTCATCATACAGCGCTTTTTGACGTTTGGCGCCGATGTCCCGGTCGGTGCTGCGGGGCTGGCCGCCGCCGGTTATGCAGCCGCCCGGACAGCCCATGATCTCAATGAAGTGATAGGGGGACGTTCCCCCGCGGATCTGGTCCATCAGCTTCGCGGCTCCCGCAAAACCGCTCGTAACGCCAACCCTGACATCCACACCGCTGAGGAAAGCATATTCAGGCAACGGGTCCGCGATATGGATGGTCGCTTCCTTGATCTGATCCAGCCCCACGATCGGGGTAACGTGCAGCTTTTCAAACGGCAGTTCGCGGCCCGTGGTCAGCTCATACACCGTGCGCAGCGCCGCCTCCATGACGCCGCCTGTAACACCGAAAATGTCCGCCGCGCCCGATGACATGCCAAGCGGGTTATGGAACGCGCTGTCCGTGAGCGAGACAAAGTCGATGCCCGCGCTGTGGATCATGTCAGCCAGTTCGCGGGTGGTCAGCACGGCGTCCACATTGGGATAGCCGCCGTTGCGCATCTCCCTGCGGTCGATTTCGAACTTCTTGGCGGTGCAGGGCATGACGGAAACCACGAACATATCCTTGGGATCGATGCCCTGCCGGCGCGCATAGTAGCTTTTGACGATCGCGCCCATCATGGTATGCGGGGATTTGCAGCTGGAAAGGTGCTTGAGCTGGTCGGGATAATGATGCTCAATGAACTTGATCCAGCCCGGGCTGCAGCTGGTGATCATGGGCAGTGTTGCGGGCTGGCCATGCAATGCCTTGCTCACACGGTTAAGGAACTCGGTACCCTCCTCCATGATGGTCAGGTCGGCTGCCCAGTTGGTGTCAAACACATCACGGAAACCCAGCTCCTTGAGCGCGGAAGCCAGCTTTCCCGTGCAGCGTGTGCCCGGTTCCATGCCGAACAGTTCACCGATGGCAACGCGCACTGCCGGCGCAACCTGTACGACGGTGTGTTTGGTGTGATCGTTGAGCGCGCTCCACACCCGATCTGCGGAGCTGGTCTCCTTGAGTGCGCCCACAGGGCATACGACAGTGCACTGCCCGCAAAAGGTGCAGCCGGCATCGCCCAGCGGCAGGTCCATTGCCGGGCCAATCTCTGACTGATAGCCGCGGTTTTGCACATTCAGGATGCCCGTCTGCTGGATCTGGTTGCAGACCGATACGCAGCGGCGGCAAAGGATGCATTTGCTCAAATCCCGCGTTATGGACACGGAGACATCCATCCTGCGCGAGGAGCGCTCATCCTCAAAGCGGGAACGCTCGACTCCCAGCCTGATGCCCAGCTTCTGCAGCTCGCACGATTGGTTGCGCTTGCATATCAGGCAGTCCTTGTCATGGTCGGAAAGGATCAGCTCATACAATACCTTGCGCGCGTCGCGTACGATCTTGGAGTTGGTGAAGATTTCCATCCCCTCGGCGGCCTGCGTGATACAGGACGCCTGCAGGGTTTTCGCGCCCGCGACTTCTACCACGCAGATCCGGCAGGAACCGACGGCATTGATATCCTTCAGATAGCACAGCGAAGGGATATCGATGCTGTTCAAACGCGCCGCTTCCAGGATGCTTGTGCCTTCTGGCACCTCGATGGGCTTGCCGTTGATGGTCAGATGCAGCATATTCCTTACCTCCTGTCACAGTGCAGGCAGCGCATCGCCTCGGCGATAGCGTTGAGTTTATGGTAACCCAGAAGCACTTCGTTAAAAGTCTTGGCCCTGCCCTCCACCGGCAGACAATCCTGAGGGAAGCGGTCGTGGGTCAGCACTTCGTCATCGTCAATGATCTGGGGAATATCGATGCAGCGCCCCTTGTTGAGAACGCCCGTACCGCCGCAATACAGGTCGATGGATATAGCGGCCTGCTTGCCGTCGGCAATGGCGCGGATCACCTCATCCGGCCCTCGGGCAACGTCACCTCCGGCAAAGATGCCTTCTATGGTGGTCATCTTGGTACGGGGATCGGTTATGAAGGTGCCCCATGGCGTAACGCCGATATCGGTCTTCTTGATGAATGGCAGATCGGCATACTGGCTGACAGCGGGGATGATGATATCGACATCGATAAGGAAGTTGGAACCCTCAACAGCTGTGGTGTTGCGTCTGCCGGAATTATCGAAATTGGACATTTGACGGCGGATGCACTCGATTTTGGATACATGGCCGTACAGGTCGGGAAGGATTCTGACGGGGGTAACAAGTTCCACCAACTCCACGCCCTCCTCCAGTGCCTCTTCAATCTCAATGTCATAGGCGGGCATGGCTTCGCGGGTGCGGCGGTACAGCAGCATCACCCTGGCCGCGCCCAGCCGCAATGCCGTGCGCGCGGAGTCAAGCGCGGTGTTGCCGCCGCCGATGACGGCAACGATCTGCCCCGCCAGGTCCACACTGTGCTTGAGTTTAACATCCTTGAGGAATTCGATGCCCGGCAGCACACCCTTGAGGTCCTCGCCGGGAATGTTCATGCGCTGCGGGAACTGTGTGCCTGTGGCGACATAAACGGCGCTGGAATCGCGTTTAAGTTTGTTGAAGGCGATATCGCGCCCCACCTGCGTATTCAGGTGAATATTGAATCCGCTGCGGCGCATGCGGTCGATTTCGCGCGCCAACACCTCCGATGGCAGCCTGTACTCCGGTATGCCATAGGCAAGCACGCCGCCGGCTACGGATTCGCTTTCGTAAACGTCCACCTCATAGCCGATTCGGCTCAAGTAATAGGCACAGGTAAGCCCAGACGCGCCGGCGCCTATGACGGCAACGCTTTTGCCATTCTTGGGGAAGATAATGTCCTGCTCAAATTGCCTTTGGTTTTTGTAGGCGTAATCAGACACAAAGCGCTTGAGGCCGCAAATGGCAAGGGGCTCGTCCACTGATGACCGCCTGCATTTGCTCTCGCACGGGCGGGTGCAGATGCGTCCGCAAATGGAGGGCATGGGGTTTTCCCGGCAGATCAGTTCGTATGCGTCCATAAAGCGCCCCGCGGCGATCAGCGCGACGTAACCGGGGATGTTGACGTTGGCCGGGCAGGTGTTTTCGCACGGGGAAATGAACATATCGCTGCATACGCCGGCCCGGCAGTGTTTTTGGCGGATATGCTCCTCATACTCCTCACGGAAGTTCTTGATGGTGGAAAGCACAGGGTTGGGGGCTGTCTTGCCAAGCTCGCACATCGCGGTTTGCTTGATTACCGCGCCAAGCTCCTCGAGCAGCTCAATATCTCCTTCGTTTCCTTCACCGCGGGTGATCCGCTCCAGAATCGACAGCATCCGCTTGGTGCCAATACGACAGGCGACGCATTTGCCGCAGGATTCATCCCGGATGAAATCCATGAAGTAGCGCGCCGTATCCACCATGCAGGTATCCTCGTCCATCACGATCAGCCCGCCCGAGCCCATGATGGCGCCAAGGCGGGAGATGGACTCGTAATCGGTGGGCGTGTTCAGGTTGTCCCTGGTGATGCAGCCGCCCGATGGGCCGCCGATCTGGGCAGCCTTGAACTGCTTTTTATTCAGGATGCCGCCGCCGATGCGGAACAGCAGCTCGCCCAGGGGGGTACCGATGGGCACTTCCACGATTCCGGAATTGGCGATATCCCCCGCCAGGGCAAAAACCTTGGTGCCCTTTGAGGTTTGTGTACCAAACTGGGCATACCAGGGGGCCCCGCGGCGCAGGATCTGCGGAATGCTTGCCAGGGTCTCAACATTGTTGATGATGGTCGGCTTGCCGTACAAGCCCTTCTGGAAGGGATAGGGCGGCTTTTGAACCGGCTCGCCGCGTTTGCCCTCAATGGACGCCATCAGCGCCGTTTCCTCGCCGCACACAAAGGCGCCCGCGCCAATGCGGATTTCGATGTCAAACGAGAAATCGGTGCCCAGAATACGCTCACCCAATATGCCGCAGGCACGCGCCTGGTCAATGGCAGCGCCAAGGCGTTCCACCGCCAGCGGATACTCAGCACGGATGTACACGTAGCCAAGGCGTGAACCAATGGCATAGCCGCCCAGCATCATGCCTTCCAGCACCGCGTGGGGGTCGCCTTCAATAATGCTGCGGTCCATGAACGCTCCAGGGTCGCCCTCATCGGCGTTGCAAACCATGTACTTGTCATTGCTGTCGGCTTTGCGCCCCGCATCCCACTTGATACCTGTGGGGAAACCAGCGCCGCCCCTGCCGCGGATGCCCGAGTCCTTGACTGTCTGCACAACGGCTTCCGGCGTGCTTTGCGTGATCGCGCCTGCAATGGCCATGTAACCGTCCCGTGCGATGTAAGCCTCGATGCTGCCGTAGGCGATCGTGCCGCAGTTGTGCAGCGCGATTTTTACCTGCTCCCTGAAAAAATCGATATCGTCAATGCATGGGATGTGCTTGCCAAGCGTCCGATGATAAAACGTGTGCTTTTCAAGCACTTGATGATCCACCAGATGCGCCTTGAGGATGCTGCGCACATTTTGTGTGTCCAGCTTGACATAAAAGGTACGCTCCGGCAGGATGAGCATCACCGGGCCAACCGCGCAGATGCCCATGCAGCCGGTTTCGATCACGCTGACTTCCCCTGATAACTGCAGTTCCTTCAGTGTGCTGACGGCGGCGTCCCTTACCTTGCCGCAGGCTGCCGATACGCAGCCCGCGCCCGCGCAAATCAGGATTTGGTGATGATACCTTGACTGATCAGTCAGATAGGCTTGCTTTATCGTTGTCAGGTCATCAATCGTACGCAGGATGCTGCCCATTATCCCCACCTCCTATTTGTAAGCCGCCAGGACGGTGTCAACCTTGCTGGGAGACATTTGCCTGTAAACCACATCGTCGATCATCAGGGCAGGAGAAAGCCCGCATGCCCCGATGCAGCGCGCTATTTCAAACGTAAATTTTCGGTCGGCTGTTGTGCCGCCCACCTCTACGCCCAGCTTCTTCAACAGATGGTCAATGATCTTTTTGCCTCCCCGCACATAGCATGCCGTGCCCAGGCAAACGCGGATGGTGTGCTCGCCCCGCGGCTTGACGGAGAAGAAGGAATAGAAGCTTACCACGCCCGATACTTCGGAGAGCGGTATGTCCAGCTTATCGGCAATGTACTGCTGCAATTCCAGCGGCAGATAGCCGTAAAGCCCCTGTGCGGTGTGCAGTACCTGGATCAGGCATCCGTGTTTCCCCTTGAAGTAGAGGTCAATCAATTCGCCGATTTCACGGAAGTCCGTCAATTTCTGCTCGGCTGCTGCAAGCGATGTGTCCGGCATGCTCCATGTTCTCCTTTGTCAATGCTGTCGTCATGCTGTCAGGGATATGCGGTTATTGTGCAGGGAAGGTCGTGCGTGCAAGGTCGTGCGATCAGCGGAAAACGTACATCTCAGTGCCAATTGTGAATTAACTGACATTAATGATATTTTATTATCATGATACAGCTTTGTCAACAGGAAGATTGACAGCAAAACTTTCATCCGCATCAATGATTTGTGATATACTGGGCACAGACATCAGCATCGCTTGCCGCAGAAATCTTTGATCACGCGTCGAATTACCCGGGGAAATGTTTGCGGTCAGCTATAGACCCGGACATACGGAGGAAAGTTGTACATGAAATACGGTATCTACTATGCGTATTGGGAACAAGACTGGTCGGCCGACTATCCGCCTTATATTGAAAAGGCCGCGGCGCTGGGTTTTGACTGCCTGGAAATCGCCTGCACGCCCCTGCCGGCATACAGCCGGGAAAAGTTGAGGGAGATACGCCGCTGCGCGCAGGCCAACCATGTGATGCTGACCGCAGGGCACGGGCCCAGCGCCGCGCACAACCTGGCGGACAGCGATGAAAGGATTACCGGCAACGCGAAGGCTTTCTACGCCGACATTCTGGGACGCCTTGAAACCTTAGGCATCCATACCATCGGAGGAGGCCTCTATTCATACTGGCCGGTTGATTTCTCAAAAGCAATTGACAAGCGGAGGGATTGGGAGCGCAGCGTGAAGAACGTGCGTGAAGTGGGCAAAATCGCGCTGGACTGCGGCGTCGATTACTGCCTGGAGGCACTCAACCGCTTTGAGGGTTATCTGATCAACACGGCAGCCGAAGCGCTTGCCTTTGTCAGGGAAGTGGACTGCCCGGCCGTGAAAATCCATCTGGACACCTTCCATATGAACATCGAGGAAGACTCCATAGGCGGAGCCATCCGCACCGCGGGCGGTGTGCTGGGTCACTTTCATGTCGGCGAATGCAACCGCCGCGTACCGGGGAAAGGGCGGATGCCCTGGTTTGAAATCGCCTGCGCGCTCAATGACATCGGATATGACGGGCCGGTCGTCATGGAACCTTTTGTCAGGATGGGCGGCCAGGTGGGCAAGGACATCCATATCTGGCGGGACATCAGCCATGGGTCAAGCGGCAGTCAGCTGGATGACGACGCAGCAGGCTCGCTCAAATTCATAAAGCATGTCTTCGATGGCTGATCGCCCAAACCGGCAAAGGAATACCCCGGCATTGAAGCAATACCGGGGCGTATGGGCGTATCAGCCGGCCTAACCCAGATGGGTCCTCAGGAAATCATAGCTCTCTATACCGCTGATCTCATGCTCACCCTCAAAGGCATGGATCCAGAAATTGTCAGGGACACCAAGCTTCCCATAACATCTCTGCACGCTGATCCCTGCCCTGAGCACAGCGTCCTGTGGGAAAATAGGGTCTCTGCTGCCGGTTTCCCACAGCATGGGCCGCGGAGCGACGGCGGACAACAGGTCCTCCAGCTCAAACCATGCCATCATCCCGGGCAGGTAATTGTCCACGCAGTGATGCATCGCCAGGATACTGTCCCTGAAGGTGCAGGCATAACCGCTGATGACGGCAGCCATAATTCGCTCATCCAGCACGCTGAGCTGGGCGGCGATCATCCCGCCGCCCGAGATGCCCATGACCCCGACCGGATTGCCGGGGTAAAGCTGAGCGATGACGTCCAAAACACGCATGCACTGGTGCACGCGCACGCCGGCCATCGTGCGCCCGCAGCTGATCAGCCCCATGGACAGGCGGTGGCAGCTGCTTTCATCCGCGGTTTTGCCAAGGATGTCTTCCTCCAGCCTGAGCAGGCCAAAGCCTGCCAGCTCTGGGGCGACGGCGATGAATCCAAACCCGCAAAGCGCCGCGGCAAACGATTTTTGATAGCTTGCTTCCGGCAGAACGCCCGCGATATCCGCGCTGCCAAAGCCATGGCCGTGCAGGCAGAGGATTACCGGCGTACGGGCGTTTTTTTCTTTGGGTTCCAGGACGTATGCCGGCGTCTCCAGTAACTCTTCCGTTGGGATGATCAGCTGTCTGCGCGTGCCGTAGGACAGCTCTTCCTTCAAGCCTTCGGCCCGGTATTGGGCAGGCTGCAATCCCTCGGGAAAGCGGCCCAGCAGCCCGCGCAGCCTGTCTTTTACCTCTCCCTGCCACTGCGCATGGGTGAGGCTGCCGTCCAGATACCGGGCGACATTCAGCTTACGAGGGCAGGCCCCATACTGGGCAGCCAGGAATTCGTCCATCCTGTTCACGTGCGCGCCTTCAGCCGCTGATCTCTTCAATGCTGACGCGCCGGCCCTCGGCGCTGGATTTCTTGACGGCGTCCAGGCAGCGGATCGTCTTTGACCCGTCGCGGAAGTCGGGGCTCATGGGCTTGCCGGTGTCAATGGCGCACAGGAAGTCATAAAACGCGTTGGTGAAGGTATGCTCATAGCCGATCAGGTGACCGGAGGGCCACCAGGCGGACATGTAGGGGTGACAGCCTTCCGTGACCAGGATCTTGCGGTATCCCTGCTCAGCCACAGGCTGCGTGAAGTCCATGAATTCCAGCTCGTTCATGCGCTCAAAGTTGAACTTGAGCGCGCCTTTCTCGCCGTAGACCTCAAAATCATTGAAGTTCTTGCGACCGCAGCAGAAGCGGCTGACATCGATGGATCCAAGGGTGCCCGACTCATATTCCAGCACCATGAACGCAGCGTCATCCACCGTCACCGGCAGGCGCTTTGCCGCCTTGCCCACCTCCCCTTTGGAGAATACAACGGATGTTTCGCCGGGCTCCGGGCGGTCCTTGACAAAGGTCTTGGTGACGGCGGTGACGGCCAAGGGGTCGCCGATGATGAACCGCGACAGGTCCACCGCGTGGCTGCCCAGGTCAAACAGGGCGCCGCCACCGGCCGTTTCCGCTTTCAGCTGCCAGATCAGGGGGAAATCCGGGTCGATGATCCAATCCTGCAGATAGGCCCCGCGCCAGTGGAAAACTTTGCCGATACGGCCTTCCTGCACCAGCTGCCTGGCGTATACGACCGCGGGCACCCGCCGGTAGTTATGGTTGAGAAAATTGATGACCCCGGCCTTTTCCGCGGCGTCGGCCATCTTCAGGCATTGGGCGTAGTTGAGCGCGCAGGGCTTTTCGCACACGACATGCTTGCCGGCTTTGGCCGCCGCGATGGCGATCTCCATATGCAGGTAGGTGGGCGTGGCGATATCCACGATGTCGATATCCTCGCGCGTCACCGCCTCGCGCCAGTCATGGCTGAAATCCTCATAGCCCCAGTTGGCCGCGAAACCCTCCAGCTTTGTTTTGCCGGTGACGACGGTCTTCAGGTTCACCTTGGCCGGCGCGTCGAAAAAGTGGTTTACCTGCAGCCACGCGGAGGAGTGGGCTTTCCCCATGAATCCCCCGCCTATCATGGCGACATTCAGCGTCTTTTTCATGCTGATCCCTCCGATTTACTTGAATGAATTGCCGATCTTGCGCAGGTTTTTCACACTGATGGCGATGGCTTCCTCTTCCATGTTAAGCCATTCGGGCGCCGGCGCGTCGATTTCCACAGCCAGGAAGCCCTTGTAGCCCGCCTTGTGCAGCAGCTCGGCCAGCTTCATGTTGTCAATCAGGCCAAAGCCCACCGGCACGCCGCAGAAGAAGAACCAGTCGTTGGGTTTCGCCGTGGGGTGCATCTTCAGGTCCTTGATGTGGGTGGAGAACACGTAGGGCGCCAGCTTCTCCATACCGGCGACCGGGTCATCCAGCAGCCGCAGGAAATTGCCGGTGTCAAAGTTGATGCCGAAGTTCTTGGAGCCAACCTTTTCAATCATCTCCAGCATCTCATCAGCCGTGTAGTCAATGTGGTTTTCTGTCGCGAGCCTGACGCCGCAGTCTTCGGCGACCTTGACCGCTTCCTTGTAGAGGGGGACCAGCCGGTCCATATGCTCCCTGTGGTTTTCATGCCGCCAGTCGAAAGCCGAGCCTGTGATGCGCATGACATCCGTGCCAATCAGCCTGGTCTTGGGGATGAGGGCTTTCATTTCCTTGAAAGCTTCCGGACTCAGTCCGCGCTCCAGCCCGTTGGGGTGCCCCCAGGCGAATACCGTGTCCAGCTTGTACTCCCTGAGCTTTGCCCCAAGATCCTTCAGGTAGCTGTCCTCCAGGCTGGGGAGGAAGCAGGTCTCAAGCGAGACCCCGTCCACCTTGAGTCCCTTGGCGAAATCAATGAAGTCGTCGACGGTCCTGATGCGGTCCGGCGGATCCTGGAAGGGGTACACCTCACCAAACAACCTGTGGAAACAATAGCTGTCGATACCGATTTTCATGTGACATCCCTCCTGAATTGTTGTTTTTACGGTTCTTGGCCTGCCCGGAAAGCTGTTTACCGCTCCCTTGACTTCCTTTGCAGCAGGACAGCGACGATAATGATCGCGCCTTTGAAGGCGTTGACCAGCCTGGGATTGATGCCCACCAGCGTCAGGATGTTGTTGATGAGCCCGAAAATAAACGCGCCGAACATGGTGTTGGTCAGCTTGCCCTTGCCGCCTTCCATCGCGACCCCGCCGATGACCGCCATAGCGATGGCGTTGAGCTCATAGGACGTGCCCGAAGACGTGGAATTGATGGAGCCCATGCGGGAGCTTTCCGCGACCGCGGCGACGGCGATGGCAGCGCCCAGGAGCAGATAGGCGATGATCTTGATCCGGTCCGTCTTGATGCCCGAGAGACGTGTAGCCTTTTCGTTGGACCCAACCGCATAGACGTGCCGGCCCAGTACTGTATGCTTGGCGATAAAATAGAAGACGGCGGCCATCACGAAGAAATAGACGATCTGCAGCGGCAGCCACCCGAAGAGGGAATAACTGGATATCTGGGTGTAGTTTTCATTCAGTGTGGTGATCCCGCCGCCGTTGAGGGCGTAGATCAGGATGGAGCGGTAGATATACTGCAGGCCCAGCGTGACAATGAAGGAGGGCACGCGGCCCTTTGTCACAATGATGCCAGTAATGAGGGAGAGGGAGCAGCTGAACGCAAAGGCGGTGAGGATCCCGACAAACGCGGAGCCTGTCCGGTTGACGACTTCAAGGGTCAGCGAAGCCACCAGCACCATCTGCGCGCCCACGGACAGATCGATGTTTCCGGAGATGATGACCAGGGACATGCCAAAGGCAATGATGCCCACAATAGAGTTATTGCGGATGATGTTGATGAAGTTGGGCAAGGATAAGAAAGTACTCCCCTGCAGCAGGGTCGCAATCAGGATCATGAGGACCGCGATGAGCATGATGCTGTACTGGTCCAGGAATTTCCTCAGGGTCATCCGGTTCTTGTTCAGTTGCTCTGTTTGCATACGGCCTCACTCATATAAACGTTTCCGATTTCCCCGCCGGTGGACAAGATCATGATGGCTTCTTCCGTCATCCTGTCCCGCTCCAGCACCCCGCGGACGCTGCCGTGGTACATCACCAGGACACGATCGCATATTTTCATGATTTCCTTGGCCTCGCCGCTGGTGATGATGATCCCGACGCCCTGCTCAGCCAGTTTCATGATCTGGTTATAGATCTCATTCTTCGCGCCTACGTCGACACCCTGGGTGGGGTTTGACAGCAGCAGCAGCGAAGGGTCCATGCCCAGCCATTTGGACAGAACCGCTTTTTGCTGGTTGCCGCCCGAAAGGCTGGTGATGGGGTTGTCAAAATCAGCGATTTTGATGGAAAAATCCAACTTCGCCTTTTCCGCCATGCTGTGTTCCATCCGTTTGGAGATAACAGGGCCTTTGGTGCACTGGTCCAGTGACACGATCGTGATGTTGCTGCGGATGGACAGATCCTTGATGATGGCGTTTTCCTTGCGGTTGGTCGGCACAAAGCCAATCCCCGAAGCCTTGCCCTGGGCAGGGTGCCTGGGCTGGCAAGGCCTGCCGTTGAGCGAAATGCTGCCCGAGTCGATAGGCAAATCGCCGAACAAACTGCGGACCAGATGTTCCTTCCCATCACCCAGAAGGCCTGTGATGCCCAATACCTCACCCTTGCGCAGGGAGAAACTGACGTCACGGACATGGCCGTTGATGCACAGACCCTCTACTTCCAGAACCGTCTCCCCTAACATTCGGGGGACATATACTTCCACCGACAGCACATCCTGGCCAACCATCATGCGCGCAATGTCCGCCTGATTCACCAGTGTGCCGTCCGCTTTTTGCAGCTGCCCCTCGGCGACCTTCTCACCGTTTCGTAAAACGGTATAGGAGTCGCAGAACTGCACCACTTCACCCAGCTTGTGCGATATAAAAATGATTGAAACGCCATGCTGGCGAGCCAGGTTGGTCATCAGGCGGAATACCTGGTCAATCTCATTTTGCGTGAGCGATGTTGTCGGCTCGTCCATGATGATGATTTTGGCGTTGAGCAGCAGGGAACGCGCGATTTCCACGATCTGCTTGATCGACATCTCCAGGCTGCTCACCAGGGCTTTGGGGTCGACGCTGACCTGCATGAGGGAAAAAATCCGCTCCGCCTCCCCGCACATGGCTTTGACGTCCAGCAGGCCAAGCTTCGTCTTCAGCTCCCTGCCTAAAAAAAGGTTTTCATAGACGGTCAGGTCATTGACCACATTGAGTTCCTGATGGATAAAAGCAACGCCCTTTTCCTGCATGATGCCGGGGGTAAGGGTATGCAGGCGCTCGCCGAAAACCTCCACCTCGCCTCCGTCCAGCTGCGCGACGCCGCCCAGGATGTTCATCAGCGTGGTCTTACCCGCGCCGTTTTCCCCCACGAGCGCGTGAACCTCCCCGGCTTTGACGGAGAAATCCACCTCCTTGAGGACAGGAACGCCGCCGTAAGCCTTGAAGATCTTCCGCATGTTCAGCGCGTATTCAGCCATGTGTGCTTTTGCCTCCGGATGCATTTAAATTGAGAGGAGGAGCCGCCTCCTCCTCTCAATCCATTGGGGTCTTAGCTTAGTAGGGCGCGTCCGGGGTGATGCCGTTTTCGTCCAGCCAGGCCTGGTAGTTGGTGTAGTCCAGGTTAGACGGCGGGATGATGGTGCGGCGTTCGACCACTTCACCCTTGATCAGTTTGTCGGTGATCTCAAGGCAGTCAATCATCATGTAAGGCGCGTAGGTCTGGGAGGAAATCCACATCTTGTCCTTGTACTGATCCATGAGCGGGAAGTACTTCTGAGCGCCGCCGCCGCCGGTGATGACCTTGATCTCGCCCATGCGGCCGCTTTCGACGATGGCCTGGATCAGGCCGATTGACATCTCGTCATCGGTTGAGTACACGCCGTCGATTTGCGGGTTGGCCGTGAGGATGTCGGTCATCAGTTTGAGGCCCTCTTCAGGAGAACCGTTAGGCGCGCCATACTCGGGCTCCAGGATTTCGATTTCGGGATACTTCTCCGCAACGGTGTCACGGAAGCCGGTAACGCGCTCGGCAAAGATGGCGCCGTAACCGGGGATGGACACGATGACGACTTTGCCCTTGCCGCCAAGTTTCTCGGCGATGTAGTTAGCGCCCATGACGCCCATTTCACGGTTGTTGCCCGCGACATAGTAGTAGGACTCGGGGTCGAGGCCCGTCAGGGTGCGGTCGAAGTTGATCAGGGGAATGCCGGCGTCGATGACGCGCTTGGCGGCAGTGGCCAGCGTGTCATTGTGGGGGAAGAGGACGACATAGTCGCATTTTTGCTGGATGAAAAGATCGAGGGTATCGCTCTGCGCCGCTTCGTTTTCATCTGTTTTGATGATCGCGTTGAGGCCCAGTCTCTTGACCGTAGCCATGGCGGCCCATTCAACGGCTGCCGGCCAACCGGTCGGGTTAACGGGCATGGAAATACCGATCAGGGGTTTTTTCGCTTCGGCGACGGCAAATGACGCCAAGCCGAGCAAAAGGGCAAGCACCAGGAACAGGGACAGGATCTTCCTCATAGGTTGGTTCCTCCTTGTAAAATATAGTCCATGTCTTGACGACAGGAAGCCCTTTGATAAACAACGCCAATGCGGGCCAAACGGCGCCGCCTGCGCGGGGAACAATGTCTGTGTCCTAAGAGAAATAACCGGGATTTTTCAGTCTTTTCTGCACTGCCTGCGAGGATTGTACATCCAGCCGGACAATATGTCAAGATTGCGCTGACCCTTTGCGCAGCCCTCCATCAGAAAAAGTTTCCAACCGGAATGATAACAAACAACAACAATTCTTATACCAACGGCCGCAGTATAACATGAGATGAGAAGACATGCAAGCGAAAATAACAAGACCGGTCAGTCATGCGCATTCACAGAGTGTTCACCGCATTGACCGGAACATACCCAAGAAAAAACACACTTTTGCCACAGTTGGAGGTTATATTGGTGTCACAGCAAAGAGTTGCTGAATCATCAAAAGGAGATCCCCAACCATGAAAAAGAACTTGCTTATCCTCACGCTGGCGCTGCTCTGCGCGCTGCCTGTGTTCGGGCTCGCCGCTGACGCGACAGCCCCAGTGGCGCCCGAAGTCCAGGCGACTGAGACGACACCGGCCGCTCCCCTTGGCGGGCAGTACGGCCCCCGCTGGCGTCAGGCCAGCCCCGATACCACCGCCCCGCAGACCGGCTATGCTGACGCCAATAACGACGGCATTTGCGACAACTGCGGCAACGAGCAGGGCAAGAACACCGACGCCCCCAACTTTCTTGATGAGAACAAGGACGGTGTCTGCGACCACTTCGGCACCGACCGGCAGGGGCAGGGACAGGGCCGTATGCAGGGAATGCGCGGCCGCATGCAGCAGATGATGGGCCGTATGCAGCAAATGATGGGCCGCAATCAACAGGCTCAGGACCGCGGGCAGGGCATGATGGGCCGCGGACAGCAGGGTCAGGGCAATGTGCAGGGCCAAAACTACGCGGATACCAACAATAACGGCGTATGCGACCACTTTGGCACCGGCACCCAGCAGAACTTCGGCCACGGCCGCAACCGCAGGTAAGTAACAGGCAGACCCGGATAATCCGGAAATTCCACGGGGTCCGCAGCTCAGGCTGCGGGCCCTGTTTTCATGCCGTCAGCGCTTCCGGGTATAATATGAGCAAGCACCATGGGTGCGGACCGCAAAGCCAAGCAAAGAACCCTTATCGAAAAAGAGGTTAAGATGATAAAATTCAACAAAAAACGGAAGCTTGCCGGATTCCTCGGTCCGGCAATGGCTGCCATACTGATCGTCACCGCGGGATGGACGCCCGCCGCGGCCTCCGCGCAAGGCATGATGGGCAATATGCACATGATGCACAGCGCCGATGTGGCATTTGTGCAGGAGCAGGGGGACCACAGGCCTTTGCGCATCCCTCAACTCCTGAAACCCGACGAAGCAAGCGGAAACACCCGCAGCTACACGCTGACAATGGACGAAGGGCAAACCGTGTTCAGGGAAGGGTCACAAACGGCGACCCTGGGCTACAACGGCAGTTACCTTGGCCCCACCATCATCCTGAATAAGGGTGAAGACATCAGGGTCACCCTGCGCAATCAAATGGAAGAGGAGACCACCGTCCACTGGCACGGCCTGATCGTTCCTTCCGACGCGGACGGCGGCCCACACCAGGTGATCAACCCAAACACCCGGCGCGATGTCGCTTTCAGCGTGAAGCAGGAGGCCGCGACGCTGTGGTACCACCCGCATACCATGGGGAAAACGGCCGCGCAGGTTTACGGCGGGCTGGCCGGGTTCATCCTGATCAGGGATGACAGCCAATTGTCAAAGGATCTGCCCGCTGAGTACGGCGTGGATGATGTGCCCCTTGTCGTGCAGGACCGCAGCTTCACGCAGGACATGCAATTTGATTACCCAGGCACCTACAGCCCTGATGGCACGCTTGGCAATACCCTGCTTGCCAACGGAACCATCCACGCTGCCTTTGACGTAAGGACCGAATTGCTGCGGCTGAGGCTGCTCAACGGGTCCAACGCCCGCATCTGCAATTTCCGCCTGAGTGACAATCGGTCATTCGTACAGGTCGCCTCCGACGGCGGTCTGCTGAACGAACCTGTGGAAATGACATCGCTGCGGCTGACGCCCGGCGAACGCGCGGAGATCGTCCTTTCTTTTAAGGGAATGACTCCGGGCGAATATCTCAACCTGATGAACGCTGACACCCCTGTCCTGCGGCTGAACGTGCCAAGCGAACCAAGACCAAATGGCATCATACCGGGCAGGCTGAATGACCTGCCTGCCGCTGCCGGCAGCGGCGCCGCCGACCGCCGCTTCGTCCTGTCCGGCATGGGCATGATGGTGAGCATCAACGGCGATGTGTACAGCATGCACCGCGTGGATGAGCAGGGCTTCACCATGCAGGATGAGGTGTGGGAAATCTACAACCGCCCCGACATGATGGGCGGGATGACGCACAACTTCCACCTGCACGGCACACAGTTCCGCGTCCTGACGCGAAATGGGGCCCTGCCGCCGCTTAATGAACAGGGAAGGAAAGACACGGGGGCGCTGGACTCGGGCGATCAGGTGCGTCTCCTTGTACGCTTCAGCGAACC
>CAZPBJ010000016.1:0-1045 GCA_964584685.1 uncultured Christensenella sp.
CTCTTCCACGGTGATGACCCCGTCGTTGCCCACGGTTTCCATGGCTTCGGAGATCAGCTGGCCGATGGCCTCGTCCCCGGCGGAGATGCTGGCCACCTGGGCGATGGCCTGCTTGCTGGAAATGGGCTGGCTGAGCTTGGCCAGGCCGTCCACGGCGGCTTCCACGGCGGACTCGATGCCCCGCTTCAGCACCATGGGGTTCGCCCCGGCGGCCAGGTTCCGCAGGCCTTCCCGCACGATGGCCTGGGCCAGCACGGTGGCGGTGGTGGTGCCGTCGCCGGCCACGTCGTTGGTCTTGGTGGCGACTTCCTTGATCAGCTGGGCGCCCATGTTCTCAAAGGCGTCCTGCAGGTCGATCTCCTTGGCAATGGTCACGCCGTCATTGGTGATGGTGGGGGAGCCGTACTTCTTGTCCAGTACGACGTTGCGGCCTTTGGGACCAAGGGTGATCTTGACGGTGTCCGCCAGCATGTTCAGGCCCTTTTCCAGGGAATGGCGCGCATCGTCGCCGAATTTCAGTTGTTTAGCCATTTTCATTCTCCTCTAAATCAGTGATATTATTCGACGACGGCCAGGATGTCGTTTTGACGAACGATGATAAGTTCCCGGCTGTCGATCTTGACTTCGGTGCCCGCATACTTGGAATAGATGACGCGTTGGCCGACAGAAACATGCATGGTGATCTCTTTGCCATCTACATTGCCGCCCGGGCCAACGGCCAGGACTTCTGCCATCTGCGGCTTTTCCTTGGCCGCGCCGGTCAGAATGATGCCCGATTTGGTGGTTTCTTCGGTCTCGACGTTTTTGATGACCACGCGGTCACCCAAAGGCTTGATTTGCATTGATGTTCCTCCTCAATAGCTCTCTTTGATTTGTTAGCACTCGACCTTGGTGAGTGCTAAGGTTCGTGCCTACTATACCCCATCCGCTTGAAATTGGCAAGCCCTTTTTTCAAATTTCCTGCCGGGAGCAGGGCGTTGTCCTTCGCGTATGCCTGCGTACATGTCTCGCGCGGCTGCGGGCCCTGTGTTATACTACCCGCATG
>CAZPBJ010000016.1:1055-50821 GCA_964584685.1 uncultured Christensenella sp.
AAGAAACCTATTTGCAGGCGCGGCTGCTGGACTGGTACGGCAGGGAGGGCAGAAGCCTGCCTTTTCGCGGTACAAAGGACCCTTACCTTATCTGGGTATCGGAGATCATGCTGCAGCAGACGCAGACGGGCACGGTCGCGGGCTATTATCCTCGCTTCATTGAGCGTTTTCCGGATGTGCAGGCGCTGGCTGAGGCGCCTGAACAGGCTGTCCTGAAGCTATGGGAAGGCTTGGGTTACTACAGCCGCGCCCGCAACCTTCATCGGGCCGCAAAGACAGTGGCATATGACATGGGAGGCCGGATGCCGGACAACGCGGCCGCGCTGCAAGCATTGCCCGGCATCGGTCCCTATACGGCGGCAGCCATCGCTTCCATCGCCTATGAGGAACCCGTGCCCGCCATGGACGGCAACCTGACCCGCGTGCTCAGCATGCTGTACCTGGTGGAAGAGGACGTGAGCATCCCCTCGGTGCGGCGCAGGCTGTATGAACTGGGCCTGGGACTGATGCCTGCCGGCCGGACGGGCGACATGAACCAGGCGCTGATGGACCTGGGCGCCATCCTTTGCGTTCCGGGTACGCCTGATTGTTCCGGATGTCCTTTGCGAAGCGGCTGTGCGGCTTTCGAAGCGGGCGAGCCTGAACGCCTGCCCCTGCTGCCGCTCAAGAAGCCGCCAAGGGTGATTCCCCTGGCAGTGGTCATCATCACCTGCAGGGGGAAAGTGCTGGTCACCCGGCGCGAAGAGGCCCTGCTGCGCGGACTCTATGTTTTTCATCTGATTGAGCGTGCTGCCGGCCTGCAGGAAGTGGCCAAGGGGCTGGGCGTGCCGGCTGCGCAGGTCAAAGAGATCGGCAGGGCGCGCCACATATTCACCCATCGCATTTGGGAAATGAGCATCTATCATGCTGAGGCGGACAGCGCGCAGACGATGCCTGAAGGTCTGTGGGTGACATTGGAAGAAATGGCATCGCTGCCCTTCCCCACGGCGATGCGCAAAGCCAAGAATCTGGCGTATGAGCTGCTTCATGCGAAGGAGGATGCTTGATGTCCGGCAACCAAGACCCGGTATTGGAGATCCGCCGCCGCATCCTGGCCCTTCAGGAGATCGCCTACAGGGATTTTATCGTCAAACTGATCCCCAATATCCCCGCGGAGCGCATCATCGGCGTGCGCACGCCCATGCTGCGCGGCCTGGTGAAGGATGCTGTCATAAAGGAAGGGGAGGCCGCCTTTCTTGAGACGCTGCCCCATGATTATTATGAAGAGGATTTGCTGCACGCCTTCCTGATCGAGCGCGTGGCCGATTATGACGAAGCGCTTGCCCGCGTCAACCGCTTCCTGCCCTATGTCGACAACTGGGCGACCTGTGATTCCCTGGCGCCCCGTGCGCTGCTGCAGCGGCCGGACGATTACTTTGAGAAGATCAGGCGGTGGATAGGCGACAGCCACCCCTACAGCAAACGCTTTGGCATCGTCCGCCTGATGGGAAGTTTCCTGGATGAGCGCTTCAAACCGGAGATGCTCAGCCTCGTCTGCGGCATTGTCAGCGGCGAATATTATGTCAACATGGCCATTGCCTGGTACCTGAGCATGGCGCTGGTCAAGCAGTATCCGATAACGCTGCCGGTCCTCCAAAGCGGGGAGCTTGGCAGGTTCGTCCACAACAAGGCCATACAAAAGGCGATTGAGAGCAGGCGCATCAGCCCGGAGCGCAAGGACTGCCTGCGCAGCCTGAGGCGCACTTAGCCCAGGTCTGCCTCCAGGCGCACGCAGCGGCCCAGCACCTTGAGGTCGGCCAGGTTGACGATTTCCGATTCAAACGCCTGGTCATATTTTTGCAGCATGGCCTGAAAACGGGGGAGCAGCTTCACCGAGCGCAGGATGCGCCCTTGGGGCGTTTCGATGAGCATCATGGCATTGTCCACCGGCGCGGACGCCGGGACCACCAATACCAAATCGCCCCTGTGCACGCGGAAGCCGCGCATGTCGTCATCGGGTGCCTTGAAATAATAGACCTTATCCTTGGGCGCCCCTTCAATCCGGCCGTCATTGACCGGAAGGAGGCGGCTGCCGACTTCCTTCATGACGGCATTATAGATGGGCACATGCTTGAGCACGCCAGACAGCGCGTCAAGCCAGATCGACCCGTCGACATTGATATTGACCGGCGCCTGGCCCTCTTGCGGCCCGGCTGCTTTTTTGACGGCTTTCACCGCCTGGGGCATGGCGCTTTGCAGGTCCACCGTGGACGCGATATCGTCCAGCGTGAAATCCGAAGCGGTCGCCTGTTCCAGCCCCATGGATTTGAGGATGCGCCGCGCCTGGTCATCCCGGATGATGCGCGTGCCGGCTTCCACTTCCAACAAATATCCCTCGCTGACGCCGCACTTCTTGGCCACGGCCTTGGGCGAGAGTTTGCTGCGCGTGCGTTCCAGGTGGATCAGATCCCCTAACCTGCTCATGTTTTCCTCCCCTTGCCGAGCCGGACAGCTCAGGCGCTATCTTCTTCTATCATAAAGGCGATGTCAAGGGGCGCAGCAAACGGGTTCAGCGGATAATGTTAGCACTCTCTTTCGTCGAGTGCTAAAAAACGCTTGCCATATACCGCGCGTGATGCTATACTACGGCGGAATATAAGTGGAGCAATGCTCCGGGAGGATTTATGGCAGCACAGGACAAGACGATCAAACAGGGCAGCATCTCCATCGACGCCCAGAACATCATGCCGGTGATCAAACGCTGGCTGTACTCGGACAAGGACATCTTCATCAGGGAAATGGTGTCCAACGGCTGCGATGCCATCAACAAGTTCAAGATGATGGGGCGGGGGGAAGGCGAAGACCTGCGCATGACCGTCACAGTGGATAAAGATGCCGGCACCATCAGTTTCAGCGACAACGGCATCGGCATGACGGCCGAAGAAGTCGAGAAGTACATCAACCAGGTGGCTTTCTCCAGCGCTGAGGAGTTTTTGAAGACTTACACGCAGGGCGATGAATCCGGCATCATCGGACACTTTGGCCTTGGCTTCTACTCTGCGTTCATGGCGGCCGACCTGGTGCGCATCGACAGCCTTTCCTTCCTGGAGGGGGCTGAGCCGGTCATGTGGGAAAGCGCAGACGGCATGTCCTTTTCCATGCAGCCGGGCAGCAAGGCGCAGCGCGGCACGACCATCACCCTGCATATGACGGAAGAGGAAAAGGAGTTCCTGGACGGTTACCGCACCCGCGAGGTGCTGGAGCGTTACTGCGGCTATATGTCGGTCCCCATTTACCTGGTTGACCTGGACGCCGACAAGCGCGCGGCCGAGGCCAAGGCGAAAGCCAAGGAAGACAAGAAAAAAAAGAAGGACAAGCCGGGCGATGAAGACACCGCTGAAGCAGTTGAGGAGACGGACAAGACGCCCCAGCCCATCAACGATGTCAGCCCCCTGTGGCTCAAGAACCCCAAGGACTGCACGCCCGATGAGTACAAGGAGACCTACCGCAAGCTTTTCCATACCTATGAGGAGCCGCTGTTCTGGGTGCACCTGAATGTGGATTATCCCTTCAATCTCAAGGGCATCCTCTACTTCCCGCACATCAAGCGCGACCTGGCGGGGCAGGAGGGCGAGATCAAGCTCTTCAACCGGCAGGTATTTGTGGCCGACAATATCAAGGAAGTCATTCCCGAGTTCCTGATGCTGCTCAAGGGCGTCATCGACTGCCCCGACCTGCCGCTAAACGTCAGCCGAAGCTTTTTGCAAAATGACGGCTATGTCAAGAAGCTGTCTGCCCACATCACCAAGAAAGTCGCGGACCGGCTCAACGGCCTGTTCGGTACGGAGCGGGAAACCTACCAGAAATACTGGGAGGACATCCATCCCTTCATCAAGTACGGCTGCATCCGCGACAGCAAGTTCTATGACATGGTCAAAGGCAGCCTGCTGCTGAAGACCACGAAGGGGGACTATCTGACGCTGGATGAATACAAGGCGCGCAACAGCGAGAAGACGGAGAAGAAGGCATTCTACTCAAGCGACGAAGGCCGCCAGGCGGGCAGTATCGCCCTGTATACCGCCCGGGAGATCGACGTGGCCGTGATGGATACCCTCATCGACGTGAACTTTATGAGTTTCCTGGAGTATCAGGATGGCATGGACCTCAGTTTCGTGCGCGTGGACAGCGATACCGCGGGCCTGCACCAGGAGAGCGAAGAGGGCAAGGACCTGAAGCAGGAGGATCTGCAGACCGCTTTCCGCCAGGCACTTGACAGCAAGGATCTGGAAGTGCAGCTCGCGTCATTTGCCGATGCAGGGGTGCCCGCGATGCTGACTCAGGATGAGCAGATGCGCCGCTATAAGGAGATGAGCACTGCCTTTGGCCAGAGCTTCCCTATGCCTGACAAGTACACCCTGGTGCTCAACCGCAGGAACGCTTCGGTGCAGAAGATCGCGCAGATGGAGGATGGCGATGTCAAGCCGCTGCTCATCCAGCAGATGTATGACCTGGCCAAGATGAGCTCCCGCCCGCTGGAAAAGGAAGAACTGCAAAACTTCCTCAAGCGCAGCAATCAGCTGCTGTCCATGCTGGCAGGGGACGAATAAAGCAATAAACGCAGGAGGTGCCGCATGCCCGGTGTACTGGTCAATACCCTTGCCGTCATCATCGGCAGCCTGCTGGGCCTGAGCCTGCGCCGCGGCATTCCCGAAAAGGTCATCCGCGCCGTCATGACGGCCATTGGCCTGTGCACACTGTATTTGGGCGTCTCAAGCGCGCTGGCCGGCAAGAACGCCCTCATCGCCATCGTTTCCCTGGTCCTGGGCGCCGCGTGCGGCACGCTGCTTGATATCGACGGGGCCATCAAGCGCCTGGGCGACTGGGTAGGCGGCAAACTCAAACACCCCGATCAGCCGGGCAAAGCCATCGGCGAGGGCTTCATCACGGCCAGTCTCTTGTTTTGCGTGGGATCCATGGCGCTTGTCGGTTCGCTCAACGCAGGGCTTTCGCGCGATTACACCATGCTATTGGCCAAATCGGTGCTTGACTTCGTCTCTTCCATCATGCTATCGGTCAGCCTGGGGATCGGCGTGATGCTTTCAGCGGCTTTCGTTCTCGCCTTTCAGGGCGCGATCGTCCTGCTGGCACAGCTGCTGCGCCCTGTGCTGAGCGCTTCCGCCATCGCTGAGATGAGCTGCGTTGGCGGCATCCTGATCCTGGCTATGGGGCTCAACCTGCTGAACATCAGCAAGATCAAGGTGGCTGACTTGCTGCCCGCGCTGATCTTCGCGCCGCTCATCGTCCTTCTGCTGGCGCAGTTTTGATGCCCGGTCACATACCAAGGCATAGTAAAAGCCCGGCCGTGAAGCCGGGCTCTTTGCTCATCTAATGGGAGGGATTACCTGCTGCGCATGGTAGCGAAGCACTCGCTGCAATAGATTGGGCGGTCGTTCTTGGGGAGGAAAGGCACCTGCGTCTGGGAGCCGCACTGGGCGCAGACGGCGTTGTGCATTTCACGGGGAGCGCTGGACTGCTGCCTGGTCGCCTTGTGGGACTGACGGCAGTTCTTGCAACGGGTGGGCTCGTTCTGGAAGCCTTTTTCGGCGTAGAATTCCTGTTCGCCTGCGGTGAACACGAATTCGGCGCCGCAGTCACGGCACGCCAGAGTCTTGTCTTGGTACATGCTTTGGTAACCCCCTGATATATTGAGATAGGTTGATGCTGCGCTGACCTGGTCTTTGACCCCACACTCGCCGGCAGGGGCTTTGCTATTAACGATAAACGTCCTCACGCTGCTCTCTGGGCATTGCTGCCCGCCGGGCTTACCACTAGACCGCACCATGCTCGCCGAAGTTTCTCCGGGTTACGTGGGCCGTTTTGCCTGCGACTGGCATCGGCTTGCAACCACAGACCGCGTATCAACCGCGCTCATTATACGGCCCATGTCAAGCAAATGCAAGAGATTTCTGATTTTGATGAAAATTCGGTAAGCTTTCTTCTGATTCTTCCTGCGAATCATCAAGCGCAGATCCTGACACGGACTTTTACATCAAAAAAAGGGGCCGCCGTTGCCGGCAGCCCCCTGGATCGGGTGCTTAATTGGGGGTAGGCGTGGACTGGCTGGTGAGCTGCTGTATGAAAACAAGCAGGATCGGGGCTTCTTCGGGCAGCGCCAGTTTCAGGTTTTCAATCAGGGTGGGCAGGCCTTTTTGCTGGAGCGTCTGGAGCAGTTCGCTGCCGGGCTCCATGACTTTCTCGTTGAGTTCCACTGCTTTCAGGCCTTCCGGGGCAGGCATCGCGGGCGCGTCGGATACTTCGGAATCTTCATAAAAGAACTTCAGCAGAGGTTCGGGGGTCATGACATTGACGCTCACTTCACCCTTGGAGGCATAGGGAGCAGCCAGCGCGCTGGATGCCTTGGCCTGTATCCCCAGCTGAATGCCCTGCATGAATGCCTTCATGTCCATAGTCGTGTTCAGCTGATTCAGGGCAAGGTCGGGCAGGCTCTTTACGTCAATTGTAATAAGCGTGGAGAAATCTGTTCCCTGCTGTACGCCGGCCTTGATCGCAGCCCAATCCACCGGGACCGCGGGAGCTTGCGTGGCAGAGGCATCGGGCACAGTAAAGGAAGGACTCTCAGCCTTGACCAGGATGGATACCTTTAGGTCCTGTCCGCCTTCAGCAGGCAGGCTTGCGATGGTGAACTGGCCCATGGCGTCCTTGTCTTCGGTGGCCGAATAGAAGGCCGTGTTGGCGGCATTGGTATACAGGCTTTGGCGGAAGAGCAGCGCCGCGGGTTCCTTGCTGAGCTGCGCAATGCCTTCTTCAAGCTTGGTGATCAACTCGGCTGAGTCTTTGGGAGCATCCCCGTCTTCTCCGGCATCTACAACAAACCCCTCCGGCAGACCTTCTCCGCTTTCGAAGATTTTAAGGTGCGTGTCCAGCAGCTGCCGGACAACCGTATCCTGCTTAAGCACATCGACTGCTGCGCTGAGCAGGCCGGCAAGCATGCCGCTTGTGACATCAAACGTCATCGCGCTGTCGAAGCTGCCGACTCCGGGAACATCAACCGTGCCGGGCACCAGGTTTGCCTTTGGCACAACAGTCTGCGCGAAGAACGCGCTCACGGCGGCGGCGTAGGGAGCAAGGAGCTTCTCCGGCTGAATTTCCTTGAAGGCGGTTTTGTGGCGATCGATCAGTGCCTGGTACTGCTGCAATTCCGGCGCCTGCGGCATCGTAAGCTTCAGCCCGGGCAGCAAGGAGGTGGTGATGGCGGAACTGCCTGCGCCTTCGTTCATGGCAACCTGCAGGTCCATCATGGCGGCAAGGTCTGTGCCCACGACCAGGCTGAGGGCATCCTTGCCGGAGGTGACGGCAGCCTTTAGCTTGTTCAAGGCGCCCAGGGCCTGGCTGATTACGGCCATGGCCGCGCCCTGGTCAGGGTCATTGCCGGCGCCTGTCAGGGCAAGCAGCCCGGTCAGCGCGGGCAGGTCCAGCTGGATGCGCATTTCTGATTTGATATAGTTGCCCCGCTCAAACACATCCTCGGGTGTCTGGGGGACAAGCGCAGCCTCAGCTGCCGCGCCCAGGCCGGTCAAGGCCATTGCCAGGGCCATGAGCATTGCGGACAGGCGTTTGGTAAGTGTCCTCATCGAAATTTCCTCCTCATCAGTCGTTGGGTACATTGTTATTTAGTTCATTATATCCGCGGATCATCCTGTCAAACAGAGGCCGCGGATAGTTTTATGGCACCAGGAACGCCTGCGACAAGGTGATCAGGCTCAGCTGCAGCGCGGATTGCAGCTGCGATTTTTGGGCCGCCAGCTGAGCGCTTGTCATGGTATCCAGCCGCAGCGCGCCGGTGCCGGCGACCGTTGGGATCGCCCAGGGCGCGGCGGAAGCGCCGGAGATATTGGCTGTGACAGCAGCCTGTGTCCCTTGGTCCTGCCAGACCAGGCTGCCTGTGAACTTGGTCGCGGAGCGCGAGTCCGCGCCGCTGGCCAGCTGAACTTTCAGGCTGACGGATTGATCTGAAACGCTGTCAAAGCCGATCGGTTTGAGCAGCAGGGTGATCTCATAATCGCGCGTGGAAGCCTTTGTCGATGGATCGACCACTTCCCCGGCATAGTCCATGAAGAGGGTGAAGTCAAACTGTTTTTCAAGCACCGGCGCAGGCGTGGAAACGGTGAAGCCGGCGGAAACCTGCGCTTCGGGCCTGAGTATCAGCGATCCCGAGTAGCTGCTGGTTTGCGCCCCCTCCAGGGCATCAGGCAGCGGTCCTCCCCGCAGGCTGAGGCTGTATTGGTCGCCCTGCGTGTTCCTTGCGTCCCTTGGCGCCAGCCTCAGCTCGATGAGGGACTCGTTTTGTCCTGCGCCGTCGGATGTGAAGCGATAGTGCAGGTCACTCACGCCGCCCGCGCCTCCCAGCGGGAGGCTGATATCGTCAAGGATCACGGCGCCGCTGAGGTCATAGGTCCGCGTGACAGTCATGGCTTGCGTTATGGGCAGCGCGTCGATGGCGGCGCTGAGGGCCGGCAGCATGGAGGGCTGCAGGTAGGCAGCCGCCTCACGTGCGGTCAGCTGTTCCTTGAGCAGCGGCATCAGCGTCGTATCCTGATATGCCATGGCGAGCAGCTGCTTCATCTCGTGCTTCAAGGCGTCCGCGGGGACGCTGAGGGCATTGCCGGTGATGGTCTGGCCCGCGGCGTTCTTGCCGGAGGTGATAGTGGTATAGGATTGCAGCCAGAGGCTCAAAGCGTCGCTGTAGGGTTTCAACGCGGCCTCCGCACGGAAGTTCCATGCGTTGTCGGCGGTCGCCAGAGCCAGCAGGATGCGTTCCATCCCCGGCCAGCGGCCGGGCGGGCCCATCAGGAGACTGGCAATGACGCCGTCTCCTTTGGATGAGGCGTAGCGCGCAGCGCCAAACAGTGAGGAGTTGAGCGCTTCAAGTACCCCGTCGGTGGTGTAGCGCAGGTCGGCCAGCTGCGTCTGATCCCTGCGCAGCAGCAGGCTCAGGTCTTCCTGCCCAACGTTGCGGGAAGCCCCCCGGATATAGTTGACTTCGAGCGTCGCGCCGGGCAGCAGGGCTGACAGCAGGGCGCTTGCAGTATCATCAAGCGCTGTCATCCTCAGGCCGGGCGTCACGGTGAAACCGGCCGTGCCCTTCAGGCCGGATCCGTTGAGCAGCTGCATCTTCAGCTTCCAATCCAGGCTTTGATCCTGCGCCAAAGCGCCGCCAGACGCCGCAAGCAGCAGGATCGCCACTGCAAGCGCGAGTGTTTTTTTCATGGTTTATCCTCCTCGACAGATATATCGCTCACGACAAAACTATCCGGCTCAGCCTTTGGCAGGGGCGGGACGCTTTCGCCCTGGGTTCTCTCCACGCGTCCCATGTCATGCAGCAGCTGCGCGCGCTGCCTTTGCGGCAGCTGGAGCAGCAGTTCCCTGAGCGGTTCAAGCAATGCGCGCAGGAATCTGTCCTGCTCATCTTCAAGCGCGTCGGGTGTCAGCTCACGCAGATCCTTTGCGCCGGCCCCCGAAAAGGGCGGGATCGGCTCACCAGCCTGAAGCAGCACATCCAGGCCAAGGGCCAGCTGGGTCGCATTGCCCTGTTCCCGCGTTATGGTCAGGGCGCCTGATACCCTGCCGTCCTTGAACAGCAGAGCCGGTTTCACTGTCAGCCTCCGGCGCTGCGTTTGTCCGGGAACCGTCAAGCTGTCAAGGCGTATGCTGCCGCTGATCCGCTCGCCGTCCGGGCTGTTCGCGCTTTCCAGCCTGATTTGGCCTTTCGCTGAAATCGTTCTGTCATCACTGCGTCCGGCCAGCGCGTAATCAGCCAGCAGGCCGCGCTTGCCTTCAGCAGTGTTCAGTTTGGCTGAGATGTTCAGCGTCAGGCCGTTGCGGCCCCTGACCGCCGGGAGCTTCAGGCTAAGGTACAATCCCTTGTCCGCCTTGTAACCGCCAAACAGCGTTACGCGGCGCGTGTCTTCATCATCGAGGGACAGCCTGCCCGTGAACTGCCATCCCATATCCATGCCGTCATCATCGACAAACCGCTTGAGCGTGCCCTCTGTGTCAAACCGCAGGGACATCATCGCCCGGGTGAAGGATAAGCCCAGGTGCGGCGCAAGCGCATCGCTGATCACGCTGACCATCTGCGGCCACAGGGCGGTCCACTCTTCCCGGGTCAGGGCGTACTCAATCCGCGATCGGGATGTGCCCACGTTTTTGATGGAAGTGCTTATGCCGACGGTTTTCCCAAAGGGCTCAAGCAGGGCGTAGACCTGCGGCAGCACGTCGTGAAGTGCCTGCCATGTGCTTTCCTGCAGCAGGTTTTCCCAATGCACGCCGGCTTGGGTGTCAAGCAGGATATCAAGCGGCGCCTGCCCCGGTCCGCTGAGGTAGCGCATTCCCTGGGGCAGCAGTGCCAGCAGGCGCTGCCCCGGATCCCGGCTTTCCTGTACCCGGTACAGGGGCTGGGCGTTCAGCGTGAGCGATACATTGCCGATTCCCCGCCCGTCCGATTCCTGCGACCGCACAAGCAGCGAGGCTTGTTTCAAGGCATCCTGAACGGCAGCCAGGCTGTCGGCGGACAGCGCGTTCCAGCTTTCTAGGCTTGCCCGGATATCAAGCGCCATCGCCTGTCCCCGGTTGTAGGCTGCCTCCAGCTGCTCAAGCCCCGGTGAAAAACCCGCCGACGCGCCGCCTGACAGGGTCCAGATCAGCAGCGCCATTGCCAGCAGCCGCCTTAGCCGATGTTTCGGGCGCACGTTTGGCCCTCCCTGCGTCATTCCGGCCATACAACGGGAAGCCGCCGGGCTTTCATGCATCCGGGCCAAATTTCGGCGCCTCCACTGTCCTTGATTCCGGGTGCATCGCTTCATAAAGCCGCAGCGCCGCCGGGCGGGAAAGTCCCTTGACGGCGGAAAGCTCCTCCAGGCTGGCCTGGCTGATGGCCTGCATGGTATGCAGGCTGGCCAGCAGTGCCCTGCGCCTGGCAGGGCCTATGCCGGGCACATCCTCCAGGCGTGAGTGCAGCGACGCTTTGCCGCGCAGCGTGCGGTGATGGGTGATGGCAAAGCGGTGGCTCTCGTCCCGGATGCGCTGGATCAAATGCAGGGCGGGCGCGTGACGGTCAAGCACGATAGGCTGCTCACTGAAAGGCAGGTAGATTTCTTCCTGCTTTTTGGCCAGCCCGAACATGGGCACATCAGCGCCTGTTTCGGTCATGGCTTCCCTGGCAAAGCGCAGCTGCTCGGGGCCCCCGTCCACCAGTATCAGGTCCGGCAGCGGCCAGCGCTGCTTTTCATCTTCCAGCTGTGTGCGCAAAAAACGGCGGCGCAGCACCTCGTGCATGGAGGCGAAGTCATTGGCGCCTTCTACCGTTTTGATGCGGAAGTGGCGATATTCTTTTTTGGCCGGCACGCCGTCGATGAAAACGACCATGGAGGCGACGGACTGCGCGCCCTGGGTGTTGGAAATGTCAAAGCCTTCGATTCGCCGGGGCACCTGCGGCAAACCCAGCGCCTGCGCCAAATCGCGCGCGGCGCCGCTTGTGCGCTCTTCCTGCACGCGTTCCTGCGCGTTGCGCTTGCGCAGGGCGTCGGCGGCGTTCTTCCTGGCTGTCAGCACCAGCGCGCGCTTGTCGCCCCGCCGGGGGATGATCAGCGCAACCGCGCCGTCCCTTTGGCTTCTCAGCCAGCTTTCAAGCACCGGGAGATCCTGCGCTGCCTCGATGAGCACTTCCCTGGCGGGCAGGCGCGCGTCATAGAACTGTGTCAGGAAGGCGCTGAGCACCTCGCCGGGGTCTTCATTGCCTTCGCGGGGCAGGATGTAGTGGTCGCCGCCGATCATTTTGCCGCTGCGCACATACAGCACCTGCGCCATGGCATCCAGGCCGTCCTGCGCCAGCGCGATCACATCCTGGTCAGCCAGGTTGGCCTGCTGCGTGTTTTGCTGCTCCATGAGGCCCTGGATATCACGGATGGCGTCTCGCAGGTCAGCCGCGCGCTCAAACTGCATGGCTGAAGAGGCGCTTGCCATGTCCAGGCGAAGTTTCTCCAGCACGGGCTGGTATCTGCCCTTCAGGAAACTCAGCACGTTTTGAACGACCTGCATATATTCCTGCTCTGTGCATTTTTCCGCGCAGGGGCCAAGGCAGTGGCCGATGTCATAGTTGATGCAGGGGCGGATAGGTCTGGCCAGGGGCAGTTTGAGCGTGCAGGTGCGCAGGGGAAAGGCGCGCCGCAACAGGTCCATCACCTGGCGGATGGCGTTTGCCCCGATGTAGGGGCCAAAGTATTTTGCCCCGTCGTCTGCCATGACGCGGGCGATGGTCAGGCGAGGAAAGGGCTCCCTCAAGTCGAAACGGATATAGGGATAGCGCTTGTCATCCTTGAGCAGGATGTTGTAATAGGGTTTATGGCGCTTGATAAGGTTGGCTTCAAGCAGCAGCGCCTCCAGGTTTGAGCTGCACAGCATGACATCCAGGTCATCCACCTTGTCCACAAGGGCCGCCACCTTGGGCGTATGCGCCTGTGAGCGAAAATAGCTCATCACCCGGCTTTTGAGGTTGACCGCCTTGCCGACATAGATAATGCGGCCCGCTTCCTTCATCAGATAGCAGCCGGGGCTGTCGGGCAGAAGGCCGAGCTTCAGGCGCAGGGTATCGTTCATCTGCGGTTTAAACGTCCGCCTCTTGCGGGTTTTTATAGTTGATCCTGATGGTTTTGATGAGAGTTTCCATCAAGCCGTTTTCGATGGGCACAAAATCCTCGACCTCTTCGCCCTCTTCATCCTGGCTGACCTGCACCATCATCACGTAAAGATTGCCCTCCTGCTCGCCCTGGGTGCCCTCTTCGTCCTCCACCTCGCGCAGCAGCACATACTCTTCACCGTTGTAGTAGAAGTACTTCTCCACCTTGAGAAAGCGTTGGTTGCCCTCTTCATCGCTGCCTTCAATAATGTCCAGCCTGTCTTCCTCTGTCATGGTTTTTCCTCCTCCCGCCCTGTTATGCCTTCATTATACCCGTGCGCTGCAGGCATTACAAGCGGTGGCCGAACAGCACATCCCAGGCCAGAGCGCCAATCAGCAGCGTCAATACGCAGATGAGCAGCACGCGGATGAACGGCGCTCCCTTTTTGATGGCCAGGGTAGAACCCAGGAAGTTGCCTGCCATGCCAAAGGCTGCGGCCGGCAGCGCCAGGGCGTAAAGCACCTGTCCCTGCAGCATGAGGGAGACAAGCGCCCCGATATTGCTGAACAGATTGACCAGTCTGGCCGCGCCTGAGGCCTTGAGCGCCTCCATGCCGATGAACCCCACGAACATCAGCTGCAGGAAGGTACCGGTGCCCGGGCCGATCAGGCCGTCGTATGCGCCGACGATCAGGCCGATGGCAAAGCAGGCCGGCAGGCTGAGCGCCTGCGGTACGCGCTGGCGGGGCTTCAGGCTGTCCTTGTTGAGCAGCACGATGGCGGCGATGACGGGCAGCGCCGCCAGCACGCCGATCTTGACGTACTGCTGAGGCAGGATCTGCAAGAGCTGGGCACCCAGGAAGCTGCCCGGCAAGGAACCCAGCAGCGCCGCGATGCCCATGCGCCAGGGCATATGGCCCCCGGCGGCGTATTTGCCCGTTGCCACGGCCGTGCCCATGAAGGCGCCCATCTTGTTGGTGCCTGCTGCCAGCGCGGGCGGAAGGCCGGCCAAATAGTAAGCCGGCAGGGATATCAGCCCGCCTCCGCCCGCGATGCTGTCAATGAAGCCCGCCAGAAAGACCAGCGGGCAGACCAGAAGGTAGGTCCCCAGTGTCAGCTGCATCAGGCGGCCCTCCTTAAGAGATGCCCCATTGTATCACTCGGCCGGGCAAGCCACAAGAAGATTGACAGTCTCATGAATATCATGCAACATATACGCATCAGTTGCGAGGGGGGAAGGGCACGTGAAGTATCCAAGCATCGCCCTGTGGGGCGATTCCATTGGCCGCGGCATCGATTTTGACGAGGCGCGGGGCCGCTACGCGGTTCTCAAGCAGACCTTTTACAGGCTGCTGGAGGAGCGGGGCATCATCAGCATTGACAACCATGCCAGGTTTGGGGCGACTGTTACCGAAGGTTTGCAGGATTTCGAGGCCACAAAGAGCATTGACTGCAGGTATGTGGCCATTGAATACGGCGGCAATGACTGCAACTTCGCCTGGGAAAAGGCGGCGTCAAACCCCGGTGAGCTGCATGACGCCAACACGCCCCTGCCCCTTTTTGAGCAGACGCTGCGGCGCTTTGTGCTGGCGGTGCGTGAGCGGGGCCTGAAGCCCCTGCTGGTGACCCCGCCGCCTTTGCACGCCCGGCGCTTCGTGGCCTGGGTCTCACAGGGGCTTGATAAGGCGAATATCCTGAAATACCTGGGTGACGAGCAGCGCGTCTACCGCTGGCAGGAGCGGTACGCCCTGGCAGTGCACCGCGTGGCTGCCGCCATGGCTTGCCCGCTGTTTGACCTGCGCGATGTCTTTTTGGCTGCGGATGATTTCCCTGCCTTGTATGGCGTGGATGGCATGCACCCCAACGCGCGGGCGCATGACCTGATCGCCAGGGCAATGGAAGCGTCGCTGGCCGGGGGCTTCATCACAGGCGCAGGCCTTGCAGAGAGCGGAACTTAATCGATCATTTTCAGCTGCGCGGCCAGCCCTTCGATCATTCCGGGCTGCACCAAATCGCCCGCGAACATTTCAATACCGCGCAGGGGCATTTCTTTCAGCATGGCGGCAAGCGCATCGGGGGGCATGATGCCGCCGGCGCCCTGGGCGGGGAACATAGCGCCCATCACCATATCCATCAAGGGTTTCAGGACGGCCGCGTATTTGGGCACAGCCATCAGGTCGCCAAGCGGCGTGTCAATTTCCACATGAAGCGGCAGCGCTTCGGGCGCCTCAAGATAAACCGCTTTGCGCAGACGGATGTCGGCTGATGACGCGCCGATCATGATGGTATAGCTTCCGCCGGGCGCATAAAAATCCTCAACGCGCTCTTCCCAGTAGCTGAAGTCGCGTTTGTTCAGCGTGAAGCTGAGGGTCTTTGTCTGGCCGGGCTCCAGCAGTATTTTATCAAAGGCGCGCAGTTCCCTGTCAGGCCTCAGGACGCTTCCCGCCGGCGCCTTCACGTAGAGCTGAACGATCTCCTTGCCTGCCCTGCCGCCGGTATTGCTGATATCCACCTGCACCTGCAGGCTGCCGCCCTGCGCCAGCGTTTTATGGCTCAGGCGCAGATTGCTGTAGCAAAAGCCGGTATAGCTCAAGCCAAAGCCAAAGGGGAAACGGACAGGCATGCGGCGTTTTTGATACCAGCGATAGCCGACAAAGATATCCTCATCATAGCGCACTTTCGTCCCATCACCCGGGAAACTGAGGTAGCTGGGATTATCTTCCAGGCGCATGGGCCAAGTCTCCGGCAGCTTGCCGCAGGGGTTTACCGCGCCAAAGAGGATGTCCACCGCGGCGCCGCCTACGGCCTGCCCGCCCAGATAAGCGCACAGGACAGCCTGCACTTTGCTATAGAAGGGCAGCAGCACGGGCGCGCCTATGTGCAGTACGACGGCAACATGAGCACAGGCGGCGCAGACAGCGTCCACCAGGGCCAGCTGATTGTCAGGCAGTTTCATATGGGGCCGGTCGAAGCCCTCGGATTCATGGGAGTCGGGCAGACCCAGGAACAGCACGCAGACATCGCTTGCGCGGGCCTTATCCACGGCTTCCCCCAACAGGCCGGGATCGGCGACGCCGCTGCCGCTGTCAAAACCGCGCGAGTAAGCCGCTTCCTGTACGCTGCGGACTGCCTCCAGCGCGCTTGTCAGCTTGAAGGCATTGATGTGGCTGCTGCCGCCGCCCTGATAGCGCGGCGCCTGCGCGAATTCACCGATGAAGGCGATCCTCCTGCCGCCGGCAAGGGGAAGCAGGGAATCTTCGTTCTTGAGCAGCACCATGGTTTCCCGCGCCGCTTTGCGAGCCAGGTGATGATGCTCTTCCAGCGTGAAAGGCTGCGTTTCCGGCAAGTCCTCCGTGTATTTTCCGATGAGCCTCAGTACGCGCTCCGCCGCTGCCGTGACCGTTTCTTCGCTGATAAGGCCCTCCTTGACCGCCTTCACCAGCCGCTTGTCATGTTCCGTATTCGTGGAAGGCATCTCGACATCCATGCCGGCCGCCACGCCGGCGACATGGTCGCTGCAGGCACCCCAGTCGGTGATCGTAGCGCCTTCATAGCCCCACTGCCGGCGCAGCACCTGCGTCAGCAGCCAGGGGTTCTGGCTGGCGTAAATGCCGTTGACGCGGTTGTAGGAACACATCACGGTGCCTGGTCTGCTCTTTTTGACTGCGAGCTCAAAGCCGGCCAGGTAGATCTCCCGCAAAGCCCGCTGGCTGACCTGCGCGTCGATGCTCATGCGCCTGGTCTCCTGATTGTTGACTGCGAAGTGCTTCAGACTGGTGCCCACGCCCCTGTCTTCGACACCCTGTATCCAGGCTGAAGCCAGCTCGCCCGACAGGCAGGGATCCTCGCTGAAGTACTCAAAATTGCGCCCGCAAAGCGGGCTGCGCTTGATGTTTGCACCCGGTCCAAGCACCACCTGCACGTTCTCCCTGCGAGCCTCGCTGCCCACAGCCTGGCCCAGCAGGCGAAGCAGCTCCGGATCAAAGGAGCAGGCCGCGGCGCAGGCAGTGGGAAAACAGGTGGCGCTTACGCTGCTGCCCATATCCAGGTGATCGCTTTCGCCGGCTTGTTTGCGCAGGCCATGCGGGCCGTCTGCCACCATGATGGACGGCACGTTCAGCCGCCCTATGCCTTTCAGATGCCAGGCGTCAAGGCCTGTCAGCAGGGAAGCCTTTTCCGCCAGTGTCATCTCTTTCAGGATCTTTTTAACGTTCATGGCATTATCCGCCTTTCCTGTGTTTGTTATGACGGGTCAGAGGGTTTCCCGCAGGAAGTCGGCAAACAGGCCAAATAGGCGGCTGCTCCAGAAACTGCCTTCGTGCGGTGCGCCGATAACCTTGATCAGCCGCGCATCCGCGCCTGCGTCGATCAGGGCGCGGAACATTGTTTCGCTTTGGGAGAAGGGCACTACGTCATCCGCGTCGCCATGGGCCAGCAGGAAAGGCGGGTAGGCTTGCCCGGGCTTGATTTCAAGCAGAGGACTCATGCCCGAGAATACCTCACGGTGCGGTCGGTCGCCCATCAGGCCTGCGAAAGTGGGATTACCCGCAAATTCCTCTTCATGGCCGGCGATAAGACCGGCCATGTCGGTCGGTCCAAAGCATGAGATGACCGTGCTGACAGCGCTTGAAAAGTCACAGTATTCCTCTTTTTCATAGCGGGGGTCATCGGCGGTCAGGCCCACCAGCAGGGCTGTATTGCCCCCCGAGCTTGTGCCAAAGATACACACGCGCTGCTCATCGATGCCATAGATGTCAGCGTTGGCGCGCAAAAAGCGGATGGCGGTCTTGACATCCTGCAGGTAGGCCGGAAAGGCGTTCCCCCCGATGCTGCTGCGGTGGGTCAGTGTAGCCACCACATGGCCAAACTGCGCATAGCGCGCCAGCTGGGGTATCTGGAAGTTCAGGTTGGGTGAGGTCCAGCCGCTGCCCTGCACAAAGACGATCAGCGGCCGCTTTGGCAGCTTCTCCCCGGGGTTCGCCCAGGGCACGATCAGGCGCAGTTTCAGGTCCTCTCCGGTGGCGGTGGAATAGACAAGGTCCGGCAGCACCTCCGCCATGGCATGCAGTGAAGGATTGTTTGGGATGCTGATGATTTCCGGATATGGCATGGTTTAATTCTCCCTTTGTTGATTTTGGGAAGTATAACATGTTCCGGGGGCTTTGACAAAACGTATATGATAAATCCATCACAAATACCCGGCATTGGTCAGAGGGCCGGTGATTTCTTGAATCTGCCGGGCCGCTATGGTATGATATCCTCACCGCCTCCTCAGGCGGGCGGGAGGGTTATGCTAGGCCTTTTCAAGCGGCGCAAGGCGCTGTACTCGGACGGGGAGATCGATCTGGTGCTGGCCGAAGCCGGGATGCGCGACGCGTCCAGCGGCATTCGTGAAGGCTACACCTTCGATATCTGCCTGCAGGGCCAGCGTCAGGCGATCGGCTACATCAGCCTCAGGCTGGGCGAAAGCCCGCAGCTCTACTATCTGGGTCATATCGGCTATCGCATCCACGCCGCCCACCAGGGGCACGGTTACGCGGGCCGCGCGCTGAAAATGCTGGTCCCCCTGATGCGCAGGGAAGGGCTGCTGCACCCCGTCATCACCACCAATGTGGATAATCTGCCCTCCCGATATACCTGCCTGCACGCGGGCTGCGTGCTGGAGCGCATTGCCCCGGTGCCGCCTGCCTACCGCGAGGTCTGCGCGGGGGCGGCGCTCAAGTGCCGCTACATTATGCGCATAGCGCCGCAGGGGGAGGAAAGCGCGCGATGACAATCGATGTCCTGGGTATCCCCTCGCGCTATGAGCAGTATGGCACCGCAGGTGAAGAAGTCCTGCTGCTGCATGGCTGGGGCGTGACGCTGGACAGCTGCCTTTCGCCGCTTGCCGGGGCGCTGCAGGCTGACTGCCGCGTGACGGCGCTTGAGTTCCCCGCCCATGGGATGACCGGCAAGCCCGCGCAGACCTGGGGTGTGCCTGAATTCGCGGCCTGGGTCAAGGCCATGATGGCCGCGCTGGGGCTGGGGCCGCAGACGGTGATCGCCCACAGCTTTGGCGGGCGCGTTGCCCTGTGGCTGGCAGCGCATGAACCCGGGCTGGTCATGCGCCTGGTCTTGACCGGCGCGGCAGGCTTGATGCCAAAGAAGACCGCTGCCCGGGAAGCCGATGAGCTGCGTTACCAACACCAAAGGCAGCAGCTGGAGCGCTTGAAATCTTTGCCCCTTGTAGGCAATATTGCCAAGGCCGCGCAGGACCGTCTGCGGGACAAACGCAGTTCACCCGATTACAAGGCGCTTGACGAAGGCATGAAGAAAACCTTTGTCCGCATCATCACGCAGGACCTGCGGCCGATACTGGCTCACATCGAACAGCCCACGCTGCTCATCTGGGGTGATCAGGATACGGAAACCCCCTTGTGGATGGGCAGGACAATGGAGGAGGAGATTAAGGACGCGGCCTTGATCACGTTTGAAGGGCGCGGCCACTTCGCCTATCTGGAGGAGCTGCCCCGCTTCGCGCGGATCGTGCAGGCTTTCATCACGGAGGATACAAAGCGGAGTGTATGATCATTTCTGGGTGCTGCTGCTGTGGCTGTCGCCCTGCCTGGCGGCTGTGCCGGCTGCTAAGGGCCTTTTGCATCTGTTTCAGCTGAGCAGTTATCAGTTCGCCGGCTATTTCAGGACCTTGCGGCGCCGCTGGAAGCAGGAACTGCTGCCGGGCCTGCTGCTCAGCCTGGGCAGCCTGGTCCTGTGCGTTGGCGCCGATTATCTTTCGCGGAGCGGGCAGGTATTCTGGCTGCCGATTGCCGCTTTCTTGACCCTGGGCCTCGGCGCCGCGCTGGGCTTTTTATTTCATCCAGACAAGCAAAGCGTCACGCCTCTGCGCTATACCTGGCGCTTGAAACGCCTGGCTGTGGCTTTGATTGCGGTCATGATCCTGATAGGCCTGCTGCTGTGGTCCATCCTGCCCGTCATGGGGACGAGCGCGCTGCTGCCGCTGCTGCTGCCGCTTTGGGCTGCGCTGGCGGCCATCCTGGTCTGGCCCCTTGAATATGTCATCAAGCGTTTGTTTGAACGGGATGCAAGGCGCATCCTGAACGCGCAGACCGGGCTAATCCGCATTGGGGTGACAGGCAGCTACGGAAAAACGTCCGTCAAATTTTTCCTGGACACCCTGCTTCGCCAGCGCTACAGCGTGCTGGCCACCCGTGACAGTTTCAACACGCCCATGGGCCTGACCAGGTCCATCCGGGAAGACCTGCAGCCGGCCCACCGCGTATTCATCGCCGAGATGGGCGCCCGCCATCGCAGGGATATCCGCGAACTGTGCCGGCTGGTGCAGCCGACAATCGGCATCCTTACCGCCGTCGGTCCCCAGCATCTGGAGACCTTCAAGTCCCTTGAGCGGGTGCGGGACACCAAGTACGACCTTATCAGGGCCCTGCCGGCTGACGGCTTCGCGGTTTTCTACAACGACGGCGCCGTGTGCAGGGAACTCTTCGACATGACAGACAAGCCCAAGGCCATTGTGGGGCAAAAGGGCGACGACATGTGGGCGGAGGACCTGGCGCTGGGCTATGACGGCAGCGCCTTCACCCTGTGCCTCAAAGACGGCGCCCGCCTCAAGGTGAGTACCCCGCTGTGCGGTGAGCACAATGTGCGCAACATCCTGCTGGCCGCTGTCACCGCGCGCCGTCTTGGCCTGAGCGATGTGCAGCTGCAGCGGGGCATTGCCCAAATGCAGCCGGTCAAGGCGCGCTTCAAGCCCGAAAAGCGGCCCGACGGCAGCATTGTCATCAACAACGGGTTCAACGCCAACCCGGAATCCAGCCGCTCGGCCCTCAGCCTGCTGAAGACCTACCCCGGCCGCAAGATCGTCATCACGCCCGGCTTTGTGGAACTGGGCGCGCTGGAGGAAGACTACCACATCAAACTGGGTGAGCATATCGCAGCAGCCGCAGATATCGTTTTGCTCGTCGGGCACAAGCGCACGCTGCCCATTCGCCAGGGGCTGACAGGCAAGGGCTTTGACCCCGGCGGCATCCATGTGTTCATCAGCCTCAAGGAGGCGCAGGCCTATCTGGATTCTATCCGCCTGCCCGGCGATATCATCCTGTATGAAAACGACTTGCCCGACCAGTACAGTGAGAAGTAGGGAGGTGATGGCATGGGAAAACCGCAGGTAGGGGTCATCTTTGGCAGCCGCAGCTGCGAGCATGAGGTGTCCATCATCTCCGCCGTTCAGCTGATGCGCCGGGCGGACAGCGAAAAGTATGACATCATTCCCGTCTACATCGCCCAGGACGGCGCCTGGTGGACGGGGGAGAAGCTCAAGGACATCAAGAGCTTTGTGCCTGCCTTTGATCCCTCGCTGCCCGGCTTGACCCGCGTGCAGCCGGACCTGACCGCCAAGTCGGGCGCTTTGCTGGCCTATGAGCGAAAGGGGCTTTTCAAGGGCGACAGTCTCCGCATCGCCGCGCGCCTGGACGTCGCCATCCCCGTCATGCACGGCCTGCATGGGGAAGACGGCACACTGCAGGGCCTGCTGGAGCTGATGGATATCCCCTACGCGTCAAGCGGCGTGGCGGCAAGCGCCCTGTGCATGGACAAGATCCTCATGAAGCAGCTGTTTCGCAGTTTCGGTATCCCGGTGCTGGCCGACCTGGCGCTTACGCGCAGCGCCTGGCAAAAGGACGCCATAGGGACCGTCAGGCTTGTTGAGCGCAGCCTGCCTTATCCTGTATTCGTCAAGCCCGCCAACCTGGGTTCTTCCATCGGCGTCAGCCGGGCTGATGATTTTCAAAGCCTCAGTGACGCGCTGGAACTGGCCTTCAGCTATGACCGCCGCGTATTGGTGGAGGAGGGAGTGGACAGCCCCATCGAGGTCAACTGCGCCGTGCTGGGTTTCGACGATGACGTGCGCGCCTCTGTGGTCGAAATGCCCGTCACCGGGGGCGCCCTGCTTGACTTCAACAACAAGTATACGCAAAACGGAGGCAGCAAGGGGATGGCGTCCCTGCGCAGGGTAGTGCCGGCCCCCATTGGGGAAGAAATGACAGCCAGGGTGCGGCAGCTGTCGCTTGACGTATTCCGCGCGCTTGACTGCAAAGGCTGCGTGCGCGTGGACTTTATGATAGCGCCAAAGACGGATGCCCTCACCATCACGGAGATCAACGCCATCCCCGGCTCCCTGGCCTTCTACCTTTGGGAACAGTCCCGGCCCAGGCTTAACTACAGCGGCCTGATCGACAGCCTGGTCGCCTGCGCCTTGAAGGCGCACCGTGAAAAGAGCGAGAACAACTTCGCCTTCAGCTCGGACATTTTGAAGTCCGCAAGCCTGGGCGGCAGCAAGGGCGCAAAGGGCGCCAAACGGCAAGGGAGCACATGAGCGTCAACATTTGGGATTACAGGGGCAGGAAGCTGCATTTGGTAGGCATAGGCGGCTCCAGCATGTCGGGGCTTGCCCTGATGCTGAAGGCGGAGGGCTTCATCATATCGGGGACCGACAGCAGCGACGGGTATGCGCTCCAGCAGCTGCGTGAGCAGGATATCCAGGTTTTCGTGGGGCATCACCCTCAGGCGGCGGCACAGGCGGACCTGCTGGTGTTTTCAGCCGCCATCGGTCCGGGCGACCCCGAGCGCCTGGAAGCGCAGCGCCTGGGCATTCCCCAGATAGAGCGCGCGCCACTGCTGGGGCAGCTGATGCAGGGTTACAAGCAGACAGCCTGCGTCTGCGGCACACACGGCAAGACCACTGTCTCATCCATGCTGGCGCAGATAAGCCTTGCGTGCGGCCTTGACCCCACCGTGCACATCGGCGGCAGCCTGGACAGTATCGGTGGCGGCTCACGCATAGGCGGCAAGGCTGTTTTCGTTGCCGAGGCCTGCGAATTCAACCGCAGTTTTCTGCATATGCCCCCCACAATGGTCATCATCACCAATATCGAGGAAGACCACCTGGATTGTTACAAGGATATTGAGGAGATAGAAGCGGCTTTCGGGCAGTTTGTCGCGCTCCTGCCGCCGGATGGCCCTGTCATCGGCCTGGCGGACGATGAGCGCGTGATGCGCGTTATGCGTTTGTCCGGGCGGCCCTATTCAAGTTATGCGCTTGAGGGGGATGCTGACTGGACTGCTGGCAGCCTTACATACACCGACACAGGCTGCGCCTCCTTTGAAGCCCTCTGCCGGGGCGAGCCGCAGGGGCGGATAAACCTGAAAGTCGCGGGGGAATTCAACGCCCTGCACGCGCTGGCGGCATTGGCGGCCGCAAGGCATCTGGGCTGCGATATGGCAGCGGCCTGCAGGTCGCTGGGAGATTTTATCGGCGCGCACCGCCGCTTTGAGTATACGGGCACCGTGCAGGGCATGCTGATGTACCATGATTACGGGCACAACCCGGCCGAGATGAAAAGCGCCCTGGGCGTGGCGAAGATGCAGCGCCGCCGGGTGATCGCTGTCATGCAGCCCCACACCTACAGCCGCGTCAAGGGCTTGTTCAAGGATTACCTGACCTGTACCCGGGAGGCCGACCTGACCCTGGTGACCGATATTTTTGCCGCCAGGGAAGCGGATCCCGGAGACATCAACAGCCTGATGCTGGTGGAGGGCATGCGCGAAGCGGGCATTGACGCCCATTTGACGCCGGGCTTTCAGGATACGAAAGACTTTCTGCTGCGCCACGGCCGGCCGGGCGATTTGGTGCTGACAATGGGCTGCGGCAACATCAACCTCCTCAACGAGCAGATGCTGGGCTGGTGGAACGCGCAAACACAACAGACGGGAGACCTTCATGGCTAAAAACCGCATGGACCTTGTACGCAATTTTTGCATCATCGCCCACATCGACCATGGCAAGAGCACGCTGGCGGACCGCATTTTGGAAAAGACCGGCGTCTACCAGCAGCGCGAGATGATCGCGCAGATCATGGATTCGATGGAGTTGGAGCGCGAGCGCGGCATCACCATCAAGTCAAAGGCGGTCAGCATGCGCTACACCGCAAATGACGGCGAAACCTATACGCTCAACCTCATTGACACGCCCGGCCACGTCGACTTCACCTATGAGGTCAGCCGGGCGCTTGCTGCCTGCGAAGGCGCACTGCTGGTGGTGGACGCCACGCAGGGCGTGGAGGCGCAGACGCTGGCCAATGTCTACCTGGCGCTGGAGCATAACCTGGATACGGTGCCTGTCATCAACAAGATCGACCTGCCCTCCGCCGACGTTGACATGACCTGCAAGGAAGTCGAGGAGATGATCGGCCTGGATACGCAGGGCGCGCCGCGCATATCCGCCAAGATGGGCGTCGGCATCGAGGATGTGCTGGAGGCCGTGGTCACAAAAATGTCCCCGCCCTCAGGCTCGCAGGACGCGCCCCTGCAGGCGCTGATATTCGACGCAGTCTATGACAGCTACCGCGGCGCCATCTGCTTTGTCCGCATTGTCAACGGCAGGCTGGCCCCGGGCATGAAGATGCGCATGATGCAGACGGGCAAGGAGTTCGAGGTGGTGGAAGTTGGTATCCGCAGCCCCGGCTACGTTCAAAAGGAAGCCCTCCTGGCGGGCGATGTCGGCTATGTCGCGGCCTCTATCAAGGAAGTGGCCGATACGCGCGTGGGCGACACCATCACCAACGCCCTTGAACCGGCTGAGGCGCCGCTGCCCGGCTACAAAAAGGTGACGCCGATGGTCTACTGCGGCATCTATCCCACAGACGGCAGCGACTATCAGGTGCTGGGCGAAGCGCTGGAAAAGCTGCGCATGAATGACGCGTCCCTGTACTATGAACCCGAGACCAGCGCCGCGCTTGGCTACGGCTTCCGCTGCGGCTTCCTTGGCCTGCTGCATATGGAGATCATCCAGGAGCGCCTGGAGCGCGAGTTTGACCTGGACCTGATCACCACCGTGCCAAACGTCATCTATGAGATCACCAAGACCAACGGAGAGCAGTTGCGCATCGACAACCCCACCAACCTGCCGCCCGTTGGGGAGATCGCTTCCATGGCGGAGCCGTTTGTGCTGGCGACCATCTTTACGCCCCAGGACGCGGTGGGCACCCTGATGGACCTGTGCCAGGACAAACGCGGCGTATTCCTGGACATGCAGTTTGAGGGCGGGCGGGTGAAGCTGACCTACGACCTGCCGCTCAACGAAGTGATATTTGATTTCTTCGACCAGCTCAAGAGCCGCAGCAGGGGTTACGCCTCGCTTGACTACGAGCTGAAAGGCTACCAGGAAAGCGAGCTGGTGAAGCTTGATTTCCTGCTCAACGGCGATTTGTGCGACGCCTTCACCATGATCGTTCACCGGGACAAGGCCTACGCCAGGGGGCGCTCGATCGCCGAAAAGCTGCGTGAGGTCATCCCGCGCCAGCAGTTTGAGATTCCCATCCAGGCAGCCATCGGCGGCAAGGTGATCGCCCGCGAGACGGTCAAGGCAGTGCGCAAGGACGTGCTGTCCAAGTGCTACGGCGGCGACATCACGCGCAAGAAGAAGCTGCTGGAAAAGCAAAAGGAAGGCAAGAAACGCATGCGCACCTTTGGCAAGGTGGAGCTGCCCAGCGAGGCCTTCATTGCCGTGCTCAAGATGAGCGATGACAAGTAAGGTGATCAAGCAGTGAAATGCCCACAGTGCGGCAAGTGGAACCGCGCGTCATTCCCCGTCTGTTTCAGCTGCGGCGCAGCCTTGCCGCAGGCCACGCCAAAGGCGCCTGAGGAGCCGGTACAGCCCAGTGAAAAGCCGGAGCCTCCGGTAACGGTCGTCTTTGATGAGGACGGGCAGGAGCAGACCAAGGTTGACCGCAAGGACAAGCTGGCGCTGGAGATGAAGAACCTGCATCAGCGCAAGCGGGACGGTGAGCTCAGGCAGGAGGCCCTGCGCAGGCAGGCGGCGGAAAAGGGCTTCGCGCCCACCGGCACCGGCGTCACGCAGTACAACCGCCGCAACGCCGTGTTCTCCCAGACGGCATCGCCAAAGCGCGCCTATCCCGATCCTGCCCAGCGGCAGGTGGATTACGACGGCTATGTGACGCAGGCCAACTATTACCGCGCCACCGACGATTTGAGCGCCATTCCCGCCCTGCAGCGCGGCCGCGGGAAGATCAATATCCCGCTGCCCAAAAAGCGCGTGCGCGCGGCGCGCCTGTTTGGCATACGCCGTTTTTTGCCCGCCCTGGCGGGGCTGCTGATCATGGGGGCGGCGCTGTACGCCGGTTATACATTCATCTACGAGCCGCTGACACAAACCAGGGCGCCGGCGCCCGAACAGCAGGTGCAGATAGCGGCTTCCATCTACAATGACATGGCGGCCCACACCATCCGCATCCCCGCGCCGGAGGGCAGCCAGATCTATGTCAAGGAGCTGCGCCGGTCCTTCATTGTGACGGGTGGCTACGCCACCTTCCAGGTGGAGGATTTCACATGGTATGAGCTGGAGGAAAACGTGACCGCGCCCAGCATGGAGGTCACCCTGACCCCTTTCATCCGCACCGGCACGGGTGAGCAGGTGGCCATGGACCCGGTCACCTATACGATCGACATTCCGCTGTCGCCCCTCACGCTGATCAACCCCGATGTCACCTACCTGGAGGTCTCCACGCCCATCTACAATATCCAGTTCCGCGTGATGAAAAACAGCGCCGTCTTCATCAACGGTGAGGATTTTTCTTCCTACGTCAATACACAGGATGGGCTGATCAACTATAATGCCCCCATCCAGCCCATCGGGGAAAACAAGATACACATCACCGTGCGCAGTCAGTATTACCGGCTCAACGAGACGACCATCGTCATCTTCCGCGCGGTGCAGGATATTCCCCTTGACTTGTCAAGCACGCTGGAAGACCGCAGCAGCAAATCGGCCATGACCATCAGCGCGACCACGCGCGCGGGGGCAAGCGTTACCATCCTGTCGCCCTATCACAACCTGGATACGTCCCTGCTCGCGTCGACCGGCGCTTTCAAGTTTGACGCCGTGTTCAACCGTGTTGGAACCAACACCATCGTCATCCAGGCGGATTACCCGGGCAAGAAGACGACCGTGGTCAAGTATGACGTCTATCACCTGCCCGATCCGGATCATTACACGCCAAAAGCCTGGGCACTTGACGCGGCCTACGGCTACGCCGACCTGCTGGCCAACCTGTCAACGCGCGTGGCCAATACCCAGATCTATGTGATGACGGGCCCCGCGCTTGAGATCCTTTCAAACAAACCCCAGCTTGTCATTTTTGACGCGGCAGACGGCAAAGGCAGCCCCCTGAAGGTGCTGATGGAAAACCAGAGCCGCACCCAGTGGGTGGTAGGCCAGCGCTACAGGCTGTACGCCGACGCCTACGGCAGCTATGGCGGCATCCCCAGGCTGGTGGCGCGCTATACCTATAAACCGTTCAAATGATCAAATAAGCGGCGTGCCTGTCATTTCGGAGGGGATCCCGACGCCCATCGCCCTGAGCATGGTGGGAGCGATATCGCACAGGCGGCCGCCGGCGCGCAGCGTTTTGCCGATGTACTCTTCCCCGCAGGCGATGAAAGGCACAGGATTGGTGGTGTGCGCGGTAAACGGCTCACCGGTCTCATAATCGATCATCTGGTCGGCGTTGCCGTGGTCGGCTGTGACAAACACGCGGCCGCCCTGGTCCAGGATCGCGTCTGCCAGGATGCCCACATCCCGGTCCACTTCCCTGACCGCCTTGATGGCGGCCGCCATAATGCCCGTGTGGCCTACCATGTCGCAGTTGGCGAAGTTGAGTATCATCGTGTCGTATTTGCCAGAACGGATGGCTTCCAGCGCCTGGCTGGTGACAAGCGGCGCCGACATCTCGGGCAGCAGGTCAAAGGTCACATCCTGATTGGACGGGACCAGGACGCGGTCCTCGCCCGGATAGGGCTTTTCGACGCCGCCGTTGAAGAAGAAGGTGACATGCGCGTACTTCTGCGTCTCGGCGATGTGCAGCTGTGTCTTGCCAAGGGCTGAGAGATGCTGCGCCATGGTGTGGTCCAGGTCATCGGGCAAGTTTACCACGCGCAGATTTTTAAAGGTGATGTCGTACTGCGTCATGGTGACGTACTGCAGCGGGATGAAGCCGCGGGCACGCTCAAAGCCGGTGAAGTTCTCTTCAGTAAAGCTGCGCGTTAGCTGGCGGGCGCGGTCCGGGCGGAAATTGAAGGATATCACGCTGTCGCCGGGCTCAATGGTGGTCAGCGGCTTTCCGTTTTTAAGCACGACAGTCGGGCGGACGAACTCGTCCGTTTCGCCCTCGGCATAGCTTTGCGTGACCGCTTCCTGCGCGCTTTGGGCCTCAAGGCCCCGGCCAAGCGCGATGGCGTCATAGCCCATCTTGACGCGCGGCCAGATGTTGTCGCGGTCCATGCCGTAGAAACGGCCCTGAACAGTCGCGATATCGCCTACGCCGATGCCGGCCATCTGCGCTTCCAGTTCCCTGATGTAATTGATGCCGCTGGAAGGCGGGGTATCCCGGCCGTCCAGCAGCGCGTGCACATAGACCTTTGTGAGGCCGCGTAGTTTGGCCATCCGGAGCAGCGCGTACAGGTGCGTGTTATGGCTGTGTACGCCGCCATCTGACAGAAGGCCGATCAGGTGCAGGCTTCCGCCCTGCCTTTTCGCCTCGTCCATGGCCCAGATCAGGGCTTCTTTTTTGAAGAAATCCCCATCCAGGATATCCTTGGTGATGCGGGTAAGCTCCTGGTAGACGATGCGTCCCGCGCCCATATTGAGGTGGCCCACCTCCGAGTTGCCCATCTGGCCGTCGGGAAGGCCCACGTCCATCCCGCTGGCGCCCAGCTGCGTGTGGGGATATACGGCCTTCAGGCGGTCCAGGTTCGGGGTGCCTGCGGCGGTGATCGCGTTGCCCAGGGGATTGGGGTTGATGCCGAAACCATCCATGATGATCAGGGCAGTCATCGTTTTTGCCATGCTGTCCTCTCAGTCCTTGTAGCAGACGACTTTGGCGAAGTCCTCAGCCTTGAGGGAAGCGCCGCCTATCAGGCCGCCGTCGATTTCAGGCTGGGCCATCAGGCCCTTGACGTTTTTGGGATTCATGCTGCCGCCGTACTGGATGCGTACCTTGCCGCCGGCTTCCCGGCCGAATTTCCCGGCGATGGCGCGGCGGATAACGCCGATGGTCTCGTTGGCCTGCTCATCGGTGGCGGTCAAACCGGTGCCGATGGCCCAAACGGGCTCATAGGCGATGACGACGTCCGCCACTTCTTGGGCGGTCAGACCGGTCAGCGCGATGAGCGTCTGGTAAGTGACCAGGGCGTCGGTGTACCCGGCTTCGCGCTGCTCTTTCTTCTCGCCTACGCATACGATGGGGATCAGGCCGGCTTTGACGGCTGCCAGCGTGCGAAGGTTGACCGTTTCATCGGTCTCGCCAAAGTACTGGCGGCGTTCCGAATGGCCGATGATGGCGTATTCGACCCCTGCCGCCTTGAGCATCGCAGCACTCAGCTCGCCCGTGTAGGCGCCCGAGGCCGCGAAATGCACGTTTTGCGAACCGACCTTGATGCTTGAGCCCTTTGCCGCTTCAACGGCGGCGGGGATATCGACGGCAGGCACGCAGACGACGACCGTGGCGTCGCTGCCGGTAATCAGTGGCTTGAGCGCGCCGATGAGTTCAGCCGCTTCGGCGGGAGTTTTGTTCATTTTCCAGTTTCCGGCGATGATGGGTGTGCGCATGGTATTCCTCCAATTTGTTTATTTGTCGTTGAGCGCCGCGACGCCGGGCAGGATGAGGCCTTCCAGGAATTCGAGCGAGGCGCCGCCGCCTGTCGAGATATGGCTGATCTTGTCGCCAAAGCCCATCTGAACGACCGCCGCCGCGCTGTCGCCGCCGCCGACGATCGTTGTGCCCGAGCTCTGGGCCATTGCCTGCGCAACCGCCTGCGTGCCACTGGCGAAGTTGGGGAACTCGAATACGCCCATCGGCCCGTTCCATACGACCGTTTTGGCGGACCTGACGGCATCCGTAAACACCTTGATGGTTTCGGGTCCGATATCCAGGCCCTGATAATCGGCGGGGATTTCGCCTGTCTTGACGACCATCGTCGCGGCATCGTTGGCAAAGCTGTCGGCAGCCAGCGTGTCGATGGGCAGCAGCAGTTTGACGCCCTTCTTTTTAGCCTTCTCCATCATTTCGCGCGCGTAGTCGACCTTGTCAGCCTCCAGCAGGCTCTTGCCAATCTCGCCGCCTATCGCTTTTTGGAAAGTGTAGGCCATGCCGCCGCCAATGATCAGCACGTCGACCTTTTCCAACAGGTTGTTGATCACGCCGATCTTGTCGGAGACCTTCGCCCCGCCCAGGATCGCCACAAAGGGCCTTTCCGGGTCCTCCAGCGCCTTGCCCAGGAACTTCAGCTCCTTTTCGATCAGGAAGCCCGAGACAGCAGGCAGATAATGCGCCACACCCTCGGTGGAAGCGTGCGCGCGGTGCGCGGTGCCAAAGGCGTCGTTGACATAGATCTCACCGTAGCCTGCCAGCTTTTTGGCAAACTCCGGGTCGTTTTTCTCTTCTTCATTGTGGAAGCGCAGGTTTTCAAGCAGGCAGACTTCGCCATCTTCCAGCCCCGCCACCACGGCGTCGGCGTCAGGTCCGATGACATCCCTGCACATCGTCACGGGTTTGCCCAAAAGCTCCGACAGGCGTTTTGCGGCGGGCGCCAGTGAATACTTGGCTTTGAACTCGCCCTTGGGGCGGCCCAGATGGCTGCACAGCACCACCTTGGCGCCGTGCTTCATCAGGTACTCTATCGTAGGCAGCGCCCCCACGATGCGGCTGTCATCCGTGATCTCCAGGGCATCGTCCTGCGGCACGTTAAAATCAACGCGCACCAGTACGCGCTTGCCCTTTACGTCCACATCCCGCAGTGTCTTCTTGCTCATTGTCATTTCTCCTTATCACAAACTATGGGAACAGCCCAAATTTCCATGAATACAGTATACCCCAATCCGAACCTCCGGACAAGGGCGCGGCAATTTTATAACTTGCTGGGCTCAGCCCATCATCTCCGACAGCTGCCGTCCGCCCAGCAGGTGAAAATGCAAATGCCGGACGCTTTGGCAGCCGTGCGCGCCGCAGTTGGACAAGAGGCGGTAACCGCTTTGGTCTATCCCCTCCTGTTTGGCAATCAGCGCGGCCGTGCGCAGGCAGTGGGCCAACTCGGCGTCCTGCAGGGCCTCCATGTCGTTCAGTCCGGCCGCGTGGCGCTTTGGCACCAGCAGGATATGCTTGGGCGCCTGGGGCGCGATGTCATAAAAGGCGTAGCATAGCTCGTCCTCCCAGACCTTGCGCGACGGTATCTCCCCCGAGATGATTTTGCAGAACAAACAGCTTTCAGTCATGACTTGCTTCCTCCCTTGCTTCATTTGATGCCAGTATGCCCAGGAACCCATCTTTCGCCTGCGCCTGCAGACGTACCCCGGCCAATTCCCCCCTTTGCCCGCCGGGGACCCGCACAGGCATGTACTGGGGCGTATAGCCGGAGGCCATGCCTTGATTTTCCTCTTCAAACAGGACTTCCTGAACGCTGCCAAGCAGTGTTTGCCGGTAAGCATTGCCCAGCGTTTCACCCAGTTGGATCAATTCGGCCGCCCGCGCTTCCTTGACCGCCTTTGGCAGCTGCCCGTTCATGGACGCAGCCAGCGTGCCCTCCCTTGCGCTGAAGGGGAAGACATGCAGTTTGGCGAAGCCGGCTTCCCGGCAGAAATCCAGCGTCTGCCTGAACTCCTCATCGCTTTCGCCGGGGAAACCCGTCAGCACGTCGGTAGTCAGCGCGCAGCCGGGGAAGGCAGCCTGCAGCAGGCGCGCCGAGCGCAGGTATTCTTCAGCCGTGTACCTGCGGCGCATGCGCTTGAGCACGCTGTCGCTGCCCGACTGAAGCGAGAGGTGGAACTGGGGGCAGACCTGTTTAATCTCCCTGAGCGCCGTTACAAAACCATTGTCTGCTATCACCGGTTCCAGTGAGCCCAGGCGTATGCGCGCGATGCCCGGCGCCTGCGCCGCTGCCCTGATGGCGTCAAGCAGTGTCCCGCCTGCCGGGTCCCGCCCGTAACTTGACAGGTGAATGCCTGTCAGCACAATCTCCTGATATCCTGCCTGCGCCAGCCTCTGTGCCTCCGCAGCGATATCAGCCACCGGGCGCGAGCGGATATTGCCCCTGACATAGGGGATGATGCAGTAGCTGCAATAACGGTCGCAGCCCTCCTGTATCTTCATCACGGCCCTGGTACGGCCCTGGCTGTAAGTGATCTGCAGCGGTTCATAGGCAATGCGCCTGACCTCTTCAACCGCGCAAAGCCTGGTATCCGTTTCAATGGCTTCCTGCAGCAGCTGCACAACCTCGCCGCGCCTTTGGCTGCCAAGGATCAGCCTTGCGCCTGTGGACAGGAGTTTATCCGCATCCTTTTGCGCCAAACAGCCGCTCAGCACAATTTCCGCCTCCGGATTCTGTTTGACGGCCCGGCGCAGCGCCTGCAGGCTTTTCTTTTCGCCGGTGCCCGTCACCACGCAGGAGTTGATCACATAGACGTCCGCCGGCTCGTGAAAATCACGGGGCTCGTAACCCGCCATCAAAAACTGCTCCAGCATCGCCTGGCTGTCATATTGGTTGACCTTGCAGCCCAAAGTGTAAAAGGCAACGGTTTTCATCAACCCTTACTCCATATCGCCCGACAGCGTCAGCAGCATGGCGATTGCGGCCATCCCCGCCGTCTGCGTGCGCAGGATCCGCGGCCCCAGCGTGAGCTGCAGCGCTGGCAAACGCGCGATTTCGTCCGCCGTGATGCCGCCTTCGGGGCCGATCACCAGCGCGATATCGGCTGCGCCCTGATAGGCAGTCCGCAGGCTTTGGCCGCCTTCTTCCCAGGGGACCAGCGCCTGGCCGTGCGCGCCAAGCGCTTTGCACAGGCCTTCAAAGCTCAGGCAGTCCCCAATGCGGGGCACTGTGCTGCGCCCGGCCTGCATGGCCACTTCACGCGCGATGCGCTGCCAGCGCTGCAGTTTCTTGTCGCCGCCCTCCCATTTGCCCACGCAGCGCTGCATTTGGCAAGGCACGATGCGATCAACGCCCAGCTGCGTGCAGCTTTGAACGATCTGGTCCATCTTGTCGCCCTTGGGCAAGCCCTGGTAAAGGGTGACCTTGCAGCGCGGCTCGGTGTCGGGCAGTGGCTCAAGCAGGCGCCCGAAGGCCGAGTCCCCTTCGATTTCAAGGGACGCCGCAAAGCGTCGGCCGCCGGATACGACAGCGATACGTTCTTCCGGCTTCGCCCGAAGCACCCGGACAAGGTGGCGCGCGTCATCGGGGTCAAGCTTCACCCGGCCATCCAGGGGCGCCTGCGTAAAATAGCTTTGCATCAGGCCCGCACCGCCAGGGCGACCCATTCGCCTTTCACAAGCCGATCAAGCGGGGTGTAGCCCGCCGCCACGAGCGCCGCGCGCACATCGTCCTCGCGCTGCCTGATGATGCCCGAACAGACAAACACCGCCTCCGGCTTCAGCTGCCGCCTGAGCGGCACGCACAGCATGATGATCACATCGGCCAGGATATTGGCCGCTGCAAAGTCAAAGGTTCCCTCAATGCCCTGCAGCAGGTCGCCCTTGCGCACGCTGACAACAGAAGCGAGATGGTTATTGTTTATGTTTTCCTGCGCCGTGCGCACTGCCAGGGGATCGATGTCGATGGCCAGCACGCTCCTGGCGCCCAGTTTCGCCGCGGCGATGGCCAGGATGCCCGAGCCGGTGCCCAGATCCAGCACATTGCCGCCATGATAGTGCTTTTCGATCAGTTCCACACACAGCGCGGTGCTTTCATGCGTACCGGTGCCAAAGGCCATGCCGGGGTCCAGGTCGATCACCAGGTCGCCTGGCAGCGCCTGATATGGCTCCCAGCTGGGCCGCACCACCAGGCACTTGCCCAGCCGCAATGGCTTGTAGAAGCGCTTCCAGTACTCCGCCCAGTCCTTTTCCTGAACCTGGCTGATCTCAAGCGTCAGCGTTCCCAGGTCAAAGCCGGCCAGGGCAGGCAGGCTTTTCAGCCCTTCGCGCAGGGGCAAAAGGTCGGCAGTTTCCTCAAACCAGGCTTTCACGACCACGTCCGGGGGCATCGCGTCAATCAGCGCCCGGTCGATCAGCTCCCAGTAACCCGAGGGCAGGTCAGGGTCAGGCACGTCGGCGCGGTCGATGATCTGCGTCCCCTTGACGCCAAAGCCCTGCAGCCAGGCGCTGACCAGGTCCGCGCCCGGTGTGTTGGTATGCACGCTGACTTCCAACCAGTCCATGAACTACCTCCCGCCGTGAAATCAGGGAGAGTATATCTCAAAATGCATAATTGCACAAACAAGCCGGCCGCGAGCGATCGCGGCCGGCTTGTTTTTTAAAGATATCAGGCGTCGTAGCTTGTCATGTCTTCCTTGGTGTTGTGCATGCGCGCCCAGAGGAACCAGCCGTAAAGGACGGCGATGACAGCGGCTACAACATAGGAAGCGGTGTAGTTCTGGGGATTGTCTTTTGTGAGTCCAAGCAGCGTATCCAGGTTCACGCCGATATTGGCATGAAGGATGAAACTGAATGTGACGAAGCAGTAGAAAATGGCAGGAATATAGGCGATCCAGAAGTTCTTCTTGTGCACGCCCAGGTAGACGGTTGTCATGCCCAGCGCGAAGACAGCCAGTGTCTGGTTGGCCCAGCCGAAATAACGCCACAGGATGCTGAAACCGTTGGCATCGGTCTTGGCGAAGATCAGGATGGCGACGGCCGGGACGAACAGCAGGGCAGCAAGGCCCATGCGCTTGGCGGCAGGTTTCTGGTCGATGTGGAAACGCTCTGCCATCTGCAGGCGCAGGGCTCGGAAGGCGGTGTCGCCCGAAGTGATGGGCAGCACGATGACGCCCAGCACGGCGAACATACCGCCGATACTCCCCAGGAAGGTGCGGGAGATGTTGCCAACCATGCCTGTCGCGCCCGCGTTAAGCGCGGCACCGGCAGACAGGGCGGTTCCCGTTGCGTCAAGCGTGGCGCGGTTGAAGAGCACCATCGCGCCGGCGGCCCATGCCATGGCGATCAGGCCTTCCATCAGCATGGAATTGAAGAATATCCATTTGCCTTGTTTTTCTTTTTCGATGGTGCGGCCAATCAGCGCGGTCTGGGAGCCGTGGAAGCCGGACATGATGCCGCAGGCCACCGTGATAAAGAAGACAGGGATGAAGGGGATCTTCTGGAAATGCCCCAGGAAGCCGCCCGCGAAGGGGCTGGCAGTGGTTACCCCATCCTTGGTGGAGAGGATGATGCCGTTAAGGTTGTGCAGGGACTTGCCGCCATCGGCGAAAATGCTGATGAGGATGCCGACAGCGGAGAACAGCAGCAGGGCGCCAAAGACCGGATAAATGCGGCCGATGATCTTGTCGATGGGAAATACGGTCGCGGCGATGTAGTAAACGAAGATCAGGCCGTAAACCAGCCAGACAACCCAGTTGTTGATGGAGGTGGACTGTTTGAGGATATCGCCGACGATGAGGTCGCCGGGAGTGTAGACAAAGACCACGCCCACCAGCATCAGCAGGATACTGGAGAAAACGAGGTATACAGCCTTGGACTTGTTGCCGAGGTACTTTGTGATGATCTTGGGCATCTGGGCGCCGCCGTTGCGGGTGGCGATCATGCCGTTGAAGTAGTCGTGCATTGCGCCGGCGATCACGCAGCCAAGCGGGATGGTGATCAGCGCGATGGGCCCAAACAGGATGCCCTGGATGGGGCCCAGCACGGGGCCTGTGCCCGCGATGTTGAGCAGGTTGATCAGCGTGTTCTTCCAGCCCTTCATGGGGACATAATCCACGCCGTCCGCCTTGGTGTAGGCAGGCGTGGGCCGTTCGTCCGGCCCAAAGAGCTTTTCACAGTACTTTCCGTAGGCCCAGCCGCCTACGACGAGGATGGCAAGCCCGATGAGTAGTAAAGTCATATATATTCCTCCTGCTATATTATGCTCCAGACCTACCGGGAAACCTGCGACCCTCCTTTCTTTTTCATGAACACAATGGCCCATATTGTCTTGACCGGGGAAGTATAGCACGCCGCTTCCGGCGATGCAAGCTTAAGTTGAAGCAGGTCAGCCTTGCCCGTAATAGCTGTCCTTGCCGTGCTTGCGCAGGTAGTGCTTGTCCAGCAGCGCCTGCTGCATGGGGGCGGCTTTGCCAAGCGCCATGTCATGCCAGGCCATGCAGCAGACCTGCTCAAGCACCACCGAGTTGTGGACGGCCTCGTCGGGATCCTTGCCCCAGGTGAAGGGCCCGTGGCTGTGTACCAGGACGGCCGGGATATCCATGGGGGAGAGCGCCCGGAAGCGTTCGATGATCACATCGCCTGTCCGGGCTTCGTAATGGCCGGGCGGCCCTTGGATCTCCTCGGGTTTCATCAGGCGCGTGCAGGGAATGGCGCCGTAGAAGTAGTCGGCGTGGGTGGTGCCCAGCGCGGGGACATCCAGCCCCGCCTGCGCCATTGTCGTTGCCCAGGGGCTGTGGGTATGCACCACACCGCCAAGCTGCGGGTATGCCCTGTACAGCGCCAGGTGCGTGGGCGTATCGGACGAGGGGCGCAGGCTGCCTTCCACCGTCTCGCCCGCAGCAAGGGATACCACCACCATGTCCTGGGGGCGCATCGTCTCATAGGCGACACCGGACGCCTTGATAACAACCAAACCCAGCGCTCTGTCGATGCCGCTGACATTGCCCCAGGTGAAGGTCACCAGTTTGTGCTTGGGCAAGGCCAGGTTGGCTTCAAAGACTGCCTGCTTTAATGCTTCCAGCATGCTTACTTCAGTTTCCAGGCCAGGTCGGCCAGGAAAAGCTCCTGTTCCAGTTTGTCAATGGTCGTGTCTTTGTCAATGTGCACGAATTCGATGTCCATCATGCGCGCCCAGTCCTTCATCTGCTGGGCGCTGACGTCATAGGTGAGCACCGTATGGTGGGCGCCGCCCGCTGTGATCCAGGCCTCGGCGCCGGTCAGCAGGTCGGGCATCGCGCGCCACATGACGCGGGCGACAGGCAGGTTGGGCATTTCCATGATGGGCTTGACGGCTTGGATATCCTGGCAGATCAGGCGCAGGCGGCCGCCCATGTCGACAAGCGAGAGCACGATGGCAGGGCCGCTGCGCCCCTCAAACACAAGGCGCGCGGGGTCATCCTTGCCGCCAATGCCAAGGGGATGCACTTCGATGCGGGGCTTGTCCTGCGCGATGCTGGGGCAGACCTCCAGCATATGGGCGCCCAGACTGAGTTCGCGTCCCGGCTCCAGGTTGTAGGTGTAGTCCTCCATGAAACTGGTGCCGCCGGTCTTGCCCTGCGCTATGGCTTTCACAACGGCGGTCATGGCGCTGACCTTCCAGTCGCCTTCGCCGCCGTAACCGTATCCTTTTTCCATCAGGCGCTGGGTGGCCAGGCCCGGCAGCTGTTCCATGCCGTAAAGGTTTTCAAAGGTATTGGTGAAAGCTTTGCAGCCTTCGCTGTCCAGCATCCGCTGCATGGCGATCTCCACCCTGGCCTGGTATCTTACGTGTTCCAGCGCTTTGGTGGTGATGTCATACTTCTGCCTGTATTCCGCAAGCAGATCGTCGACCTGCGCCGTGGTAACTTTTTCTATATACTCAACCAGCTGCCCAACCGGCCAGGTGTTGACCTGCCAGCCCAGCTTGATTTGCGCTTCCACCTTGTCGCCCTCGGTGACGGCGACCTGGCGCATGTTGTCGCCAAAGCGCATCACCTTGAGCGTTTTGCTGAACGCAGCGCCGATGGCGGCGCGCGCCCAGTCGCCGATGCGCGAAATAACTTTCTCGTCCTGCCAGTGGCCGGCGATCACCTTGCGGCGCAGGTGAAGCCTGGCGCCCAGGAAGCCGTGTTCGCGGTCACCGTGCGCGGCCTGGTTGAGGTTCATGAAGTCCATGTCGATGGCTTCGTTGGGGATGGCCAGGTTGTACTGCGTGGCGAAGTGGCAGTAGGGCTTCTGCAGGCGCATGAGGCCCTCTATCCACATCTTGCTGGGGCTGAAGGTGTGCATCCAGGTGATGACGCCCACACAGCTGTCCGTGTAATTGGCTTCCTTCACCACCGCGCTGATCTCATCGGGTGTTTTGGCCGTGCCCTTGTAGACCAGGGGGCAAGGCAGCAGGCCTGTCTTGGTGATGCTCAGCGCCATTTCCTGCCCGCGCGCCGCCACCGTCTCCAGGACCGCCGGCCCGTACAGATGCTGGCTGCCCACCACAAACCAAAGCTCATATCCATGGGTTCCCATCACAGTATCCTCCTTATTATGCCAGTGTTTCAGTCGCCGCCCGCTCAATGGCCAGGCCTTTTTGGTACACTTTCAGATAGGCTTCAAAGCCTTCCGCGTCCCGGGGAAGGGGCTCGATCAGGCTTTGCGGGACATGTTTGAAGACGTGACGCCACAGGTAGTCTCCCAGCGTCTCGCCGGCCTCTTTGCCGGCCATATAGTCAGCCAGCAGGGCGATGCCCCAGGCTCCGCCTTCGCCCGCGGTTGCCATGACGCCCACCGGGGCATGCAGGGCGGCCGCCATCAGCTGCTGGGCTACGCGCTGCGTCTTGAACAGGCCGCCATGGCCAAGCAGGCCCTCAATGCGCACGGCTTCCTGATTGGACAGGATATCCATGCCCAGCCTGAGCGAGCACAGCATCGACAGCAGGTGGGAGCGCATGAAGTTGGCCAGCGTGAAACGGCTGTCGCTGGCCCTGACAAACAGCGGCCTGCCAGATGCCAGCTGCGTGATGGGCTCACCCGCGAAGTAGTTGTAGGCAAGCAGTCCGCCGCAGTCGGCTTCGCCTTCAAGCGCCAGGCGGTACAGCTTGCCGTAGAGCGCTGAACGGTCGGTTTCCCCGCCCATCAGGCCACTGAGTTCCCCAAACAGGGCAACCCAGGCGTCAAGGTCCGATGAGCCGTTGTTGCAGTGCACCATGGCCACCGGGCTGCCGTCGGGCGTGCAGACCATATCGATTTCTTCATAGTAGCGTTTGAGGGCGCGCTCCAGCACGATCATGGCGAATATGCTCGTGCCCGCGGAAATGTTGCCCCTGCACTGCGCCACGCTGTTGGTGGCGACCATGCCCGTGCCCGCGTCGCCTTCGGGGGGGCACAGGGGAATGCCGGCCTGCAGCTCACCGGAAGCATCGAGCAGTTTCGCGCCGGCCTGGCTCAGCACGCCCGCAGCTTCGCCCGAGCTGAGCACTTTGGGCAGCAGGTCCCTGATGCGCCAGTCAAAGCCGGGACGCAGGGCATCGAATTGGTCCAGCATCTTCGCGTCATAGTCCATGGCCACGCTGTCGATGGGGAACATGCCCGAAGCGTCCCCGATACCCAGCACTTTTTGTCCCGTCAGCTGCCAGTGAACATAGCCTGCCAGTGTTGTCAGTTGGCGGACACGCGGCACATGCTTTTCACCGTTCAGGACAGCCTGCTGCAGATGGGCGATGCTCCAGCGCTGGGGGATATTGAAATGGAACAGTTCGCTCAGCTGCGCGGCGGCTGTCTGCGTCGTGGTGTTGCGCCAGGTCCTGAAGGGCGCCAGCAGCTGCCCGTCCCCGTCAAAAGCCAGATAGCCGTGCATCATGGCGCTGACGCCGATGGCTTTCAGCCGGACAAGGCTGACGCCGTAACGCGTCTGCACGTCCAGGCGAAGCTGCGCGTAACAGTCCCGGACGCCGGCCCACACGTCCTCCAGGCTGTAGGTCCACACGCCGTCTTCAAGCTTGTTTTCCCAGGCATGGGCGCCTGAGGCGAGCGGCATCCGGTCTTCCCCGATCAGCACCGCCTTGATGCGGGTCGATCCCAGTTCTATGCCCAGCGCTGCCTCTCCCTGGGCTATGACCCTGCCCAGTGATCCGATGGACTCATCATGCATGGATGTATCCTCCCTTGGCCCCGCGCTACTGCACTGGGGCATATACAAGCGTTTATCTTGTCATAGCATACACATCCCGGCAAAGCCTGTCAATGAAAACGGCTTAAAAAAGACGCTCCGCCGCGTCGCGGAAGCGTCCTGCATGCCGGAATCATAAAGCCTTTTCTTCAGACCCTGATGATCCCGTGGGTATACACCTTCATCACTTCATCAACCACCTTCTCCAGATCGGCGTCCTTGTCAAAAAAGACGTACTTGAGCCCGATGAAGTTGGCTATGCCCATGAGGACATAGGCCAGCACCGTATTGTCCATATCGGTCACCTCGCCCTTTGCCTGATCAAGCTGCGCCTTGTAGCGCTGGGCGAAGGATTCGTAGTAGTCGGCGAAGAGGGCGGGGTTGATGTAGAGGGATTCCCAGATGATCTTGTACATGTACGGCCGCTTGCGCACCAGCTTTAAAAAGGCAAGCAGGCCCTGCCGCTCGGTCTCAAAGCGGCTGCCGCTGTCCTTGGTCTGTTTGGCGATCTCCTTGCGGATGGAGTGGCCGTACTGCGTCAGCAGGTGGCAATAGAGCGAGTACTTGTCATCAAAATAAATGTAGATCGTGCCCGGCGCGACTTTGGCCTTGACGGCGATCTCATTTATGCTGGTGTTGTAGTAGCCCTGCTTGCCAAACATCTGCTCGGCGGCTTTGATGATGCGGTTCATGGTCACCATGCCGCGCTCTGTTTTTGGTGGGTTGCTCATTTAATCCGCCTTCCGCTTACCGTCAGGTCACCGGGCCATGCTGATATTCAGGGCAGCAAAATGGCTTCGCAGTGGTTGATGAAGCCCATCATGATGCTGACAAAAAGGTCGGGCCGCTCGTAGAAAGCGGCATGGCCTGTCTTGGGCAGCAGGACCAACTGTGCGTCCCTGATGCCGTTTCGCAGCAGGACCTGCTCTTCGGGCGGGGTGACGTGGTCCTGGTCGGAGGAGATCAGCAGCACCGGGCAGTCGATATTGGCCAGCTTGTCCAGCACGTCATGGCTCTCGGCCGATCTGGTCAGGCGCTCCATGCGCGCCATGAAATCCGGGTTCGCGAAGGCCGTTTTTGTCAGTACCTCTTTGCGCTTTTTCATCCAGTCAGCCCTGCGCTCGTAGAAATCCGGGCTGTAGATGACGGGGATGGTGGTGTCATAATAGGCTTCCGGGTTGCCCAGGGCCAGGTTCCAGGCCTGCCCGATTTCCTTGAGCCAGGCATTGGTGCGGGCAACGGTATTGGCCAGCACCATGCGCTGTGCGCGATGGGGCCAATTGACGGCGAAGTTCAGCGCGACCTCGCCCCCGTAGCTGGTGCCAAACAGGGCTGTGCTTGGGATGTCCAGATGCGTCAGCAGCGCGTCAAGCATCTGAGCCTGCAGCGCAATGCCGAAGTCGCCGGCCATCGCTTCGGATTGGCCCTGGTCCAGCAGGTCCACCAGGATGAGCCGGTTGCCTCCGTTTTGAAAGGCTTTGAGGAAGGGGGTCCAGCTCCTGGTGGACATCATGATGCCGTTGAGGAGAACCAGCGGGCGTCCCTCACCGGCCAGTTCGTAATATACTTGTTTTCCCTGAAATACAAATGTGCTCATCGCGGGAAAGAGATGCCGATCTCATAGGCCTGGCGGCGCAGCTCCTCACGGTATTTGGGGTGGGCGATGCCAATCAGCAGTTCGACCCGCTCGCGGATGCTGGTGCCTCGCAGGGAGGCGACGCCGTATTCCGTCACCACGTTGTCCACATCGTTGCGGGACAGCGTAACGGCGGCGCCGGGTTTCAGCTGTGCCACGATCTTGCTGGTTTCTTCCCGCTCTCCCGTCAGGGGGTTTTTGACCTGCGCGGTCGAGTACAGGCAGATGAAAGAACGGCCGTTCCTTGAGTTCTGGGCGCCGACCGCTGTGTCTACCTGCCCGCCCGTGCCGGAAAACTGGACCGAGCCCAGGGACTCGCTGGCGCACTGGCCGGTCAAGTCCACCTCCATGGTGGAGTTGATGGAGACCATGTTGTCGTTTTGCCCAATGACATAGGGATCATTGACATAGCTGCCTGCCAGCACTTCAACGGCGGGATTGTCATGCGCGAATTCGTACAGCTCCTTGGAGCCCATGATGAAAGTGCACACCATCTTGCCCCGCTGGATCTGCTTTTTGCGTCCTGTGATGGCGCCGGCTTTGTACAGCTTCATCATGTTGGTGGTGAGCATCTCCGTGTGGATGCCAAGGTCCTTCTTGTCCATCAGCGCTTCGGCCAGGGCGTTTGGCATGCCGCCGATGCCCAGCTGCAGGCAGTCGCCGTCGTTGATGTAGGGGGCAATCAGGCTGCCGATGACGCGGTCCTTGTCGCTGGGCGGCACGTCGGGCAGCGCAGGCACCTCATAGTCTGCCTGAATGAGGTAGTCAACCTGGGAATAGTGGATGTTGACGTCTCCAAAGGTGCGGGGGTAATTCGGGTTGATCTCCAGGATCGTGATGTCTGCCGCCTCGATCATATGGGTCTCATAGGTGTTGGAACAGGACATGGAAATATAGCCATGGCGGTCGGGCATGGAAGCCGCGCCGACATAAATGTTGGGCTTGCGGTGGGCCAGGCGTTTGGACGCCGCATAGTGCAGATAGTTGGGCACAAAGGACGTATTGCCATTCCTGTGCGCTTTGCGGGTAGCGCCGCTGTAAAACCAGCTGTCATGCAAAAAGCTTTGTACATACGCGGCATCGTTGAAGCAGGGGTAGTCCCTCATGGGCAGGCAGGTGGAGATAAGCACGTCCCGCAGCCTGTGTGCCGCCGTGTGCAGGTGATTGAAAAACGCGTCCGCAGTAGAGCAGCCCAGGCCGGTGACGATGTAGTCATTCGACTTGACCATGTCCACTGCCTGCTGCACGGTTATCAACTTATCTGTATAATCCATGATGCTACCTCTCAAATTGCTGATTTGAACAGGGGAGGGAGCCCGCGGGCTCCCTCCCCCCGGGTGATGGTTGAAAGGCCTTATTGGCCCAGGAGCTCTTCAATGGACTTCATGCCGTCAACGGTGAAGAAGGCGTCAAAGGCGTCCTTGTAGCCCTTGTTGAACTTGGCGAAAGCCATGCCGTCCAGGCCGATGCGCTGGGCGTTTGAATAGTCGACGCCGCCGGAGATCGGGACATGGATGCGCTCGGATTCCATGGCGGCAAGGAATGCGTCACGGGTGATCTCCTTGTCAGCCAGGCGGTCCATGCCGGTCATGAACACCTTGAGAGCGATATAGGAGGACATGGAGTAGGCGGAACCGGCGAAGGCATCCGCGTCAGCCTGGGGGATGTAACCCTTTTCGGCGCCCCACTTGAGCACGGACTGGAACTCGGCGATCTCGGCCTTCTGCTGTTCGGTCTGGGCAGCGGGATCGATGACGACCCAGGCGCCGCCGTAGATGTCGCCGGTGTCAGGCTGGGCAGCCACATCCACGGGGATGTTGGTGAGGGCGACGTTGACATAGGAGGCGATGGTGGGGATGCCGCGGGTGGCGGGGTTGGACTGCATGGAGGTGTAGATGGGGTTGAAGTAGGCCTGCAGGCCGCCGATGATGACCACGTCGCAGCCTTCCAGCTGGGCGACCTGGGACGTCATTTCGTCTGCGACCTTGGTGTTGACCATCACGTACACGACTTCGGGCTTATCACCCTGGATCTGGGACAGCTGAAGCTCAACGCCGGAGAAGATCTGCTGGCCCGAGTCATCGGCGGAGTAGATGACGCCGATTTTCTTGACTGATTCCACGCCGGAATCGGCGATGTTGGGCATGTTCATGGCGCGCAGCAGCATGATGCGGCCTCCGGTGATGTAGATGGGCTGCACGGGAAAGGTGAAGCGCTTGTTGCCTTCTGCCGGCAGGGCGTACTGCAGCGCGGAGCCGGTGCCCCAGTAGACGGAGGGGACGCCGGATTCAACGATGTAGTTCTGCGAGGAGGCGATGTTCCAGGTGCCCAGGTTGCCTACCAGCGAGAAAACCTGATCGTCGTCGATCAGCTTCTGCATGTAGATGAAGCCCTGCGCGCCGTCTGTGCCGTCATCGTAGGAGGTGTGGTCCAGGTAGTAGCCGACGCCGTCGGTGCCTTTGGCGACGCCGCCCATGACTTCGTTGATGTACTTCACAAACAGCTTGTAGAACTGGCTGTAGGGAATGCCGACGCCGGCGACCGCGCCGGTTTCGCACATGACGGAGCCGATCTTGACGGTGCCCTTGTACTGCACGTCACCCTTGGTGACGGGGTTGGTGTCCACGCCGACTTCGGCAAGCGCGCCAAAGCTGAACATGGAAAGGATAAGCGCCAGGGAAAGGACCAGGGTCAGGATTTTCTTCATGGTCATTCTCCTTGAGGTTCCCCTCAAATATATTTATCAAACACAGGGCATTCGCCCGCGTTCAATAGCGGTTTTACCGGCCTCAGGCCCTTTGCCCGCCCAGGTAGGCCGCCACCAGGGCTTCGTCGTGGATAAGCTGGGAAGCGGGGCCCTGCATCGATATGCGGCCCAGTTCCAGCACATAGGCATAGTCGGCGATCTTCAGCGTCTGGAAGGCGTTTTGCTCAACGATCAGGATGGTGTTGCCCGCTTTCTTCAGCTGAAGGATAATGGAGAAAATATCACGGATGATCAGAGGCGCCAGGCCCAGGGAAGGTTCGTCCAGCAGCAGCACATGGGGGCTGGCCATCAATGCCCGCCCGATGGCCAGCATCTGCTGCTCGCCGCCCGACAGGGTGTTTGCCTGCTGCCTCTTGCGCTCACGCAGGATGGGGAAGAGCTCGTAGACCCTCTTGAAGTTCTCCTGCACGCGTTTGTCCTTTGACAAGCGCACAGACTGCATGCTGCCGCCCGGCTGCGGCACTTCAACCGTGGCGCCCTTGAGGCCATAGGCGCCGATCATCAGGTTCTCTTCGGTCGTCAGCCCCTGCAGGATCATGCGGCCTTCGGGGGATTGGATGACACCCAGTTCGGCGATTTTGTAGGGGTACATGCCCGTCAGCTCATGTTTGCCGTTGAGCGTGATGGCCCCGGTCTTTGGCTTGACAAGCCCCGAAATGGTTTTGAGCAGGGTGGATTTCCCGGCGCCGTTTGAGCCAAGCAAGGCCACGATGCTGCCCTCTTCCACCCTCAGGCTGACGTGCCTGAGCGCCTCAATGGCGCCGTAGCTGACGGACAGGTCCCTGATTTCCAGCATGCTGCTCATGGCTTTGCCTCCACCTGGCTGATATCATTGGTGCCAAGGTAGGCCTCCTGCACCAGCGGGTTGCCCTGGATCTCACCGGGCGTGCCATAGGCCAGCTTTTTGCCAAATGAGATGGCGCAGATATGGTCGCATATATCCATCACAAGGCCCATGTTGTGCTCCACCAGGAAAACCGTCAGCTTGAACTCGTCGCGTATCCGGCGGATAAGGTGCGTCAGTTCCACAGTCTCCTGGTCGTTGAGCCCTGCCGCGGGTTCATCCAGTATGATCAGCGAGGCGCCGGCCATCAGCGTGCGGGCCAGCTCTATCCGCTTGAGAATGCCGTAGGGCTGCCCCACGGGCGGCAGGTCCCTGATGGCGGTCAGGCCGCAGTAGTCCAGCACCTTCATCGCACGCTCGCGCAGCACCATTTCCTCACGGCGCACCTTGCGCGTGTTGAACATCTGGGCAAACAGCGAGGTGCGAAACTGGGGGTGCGCGGCGATGAGCAGGTTATCCATGATGCTCAGCTCGCCGATGACCTCCACATTCTGGAAGGTGCGCACGATGCCCTTGGTGATCACCTCGTGCACCTGGTAGTGGTTGAGCCTGAGCACATTGCCTTCCCGCGTACGGAAGAAGATGTTGCCGTGGGTGGGCTTGTAGAACTGCGTGATGCAGTTGAACACGGTCGTTTTGCCGGCGCCGTTGGGGCCGATGAGGCCGAATACCTCACCTTGCTTGACGTCAAAGGAGAGGTCGTCCACCGCCTTCAGGCCGCCAAACACCATGCTCAGGTGGTCAAGGCGCAGGCAGATTTCTTCAGGCAGCTGATAAACCTGCCGCCCCTGACCCTCCTGAAGCGTCGCCTTTGCCAGGGCGGCGCGCCCTGCGAGTTTGTCCGCGACGCCCTTCTGTCGCTTTTCAAAGGCCTGCATGCGCTTGGCGTCGCGTATCTCCAGGCGTTGGTCCAAAGCCTTCAGGCGCGCTTTTTTTTGATCCATCAGCCCGGCATATTCCTTTTGCAGGCCAGCCCTCTGCGCTGCCCGAGGGCGATTTGCCGCGGCGGCTTTTTGGACCTGAAGCATGAAGGCTTCACGCTCAGCCTTCTGTCCGGCGGCGAAGGTCTCCAGCTTTTGCAGGCCTGGCTGTGAGAGCGTTTTGCCTTCAAGCAGCCGCCCGGCTTTGTCAAGCAGGCCTTCCCGGCGCCGCAGGTCCTGGCGCGCCTTGCGGTAAGCCAGGCGCTGTTTATGGTCAAATGCGGGAAGCTTTTTTCCCAGTGTTTCCCTTGCCGCGTCGTCCGGCGAGGCGAGGCGAAGCTCTTTTTTATACAGGCTGCGCTTCAGCCGGTTGTCAAGCTGCGCGACTTTTTCCTGCCGGCGCTCTTCAAGGCGCCGTTTTTCCAGCACAATGGTTTCCTGCGCCAGGTCTGCCTGCCACTCCATGAGCTCGATCTTTTCAAAGAGCCGGCGCATTTTACGGGCGTAGCGCAGGTCCGCGCCGCGCGCCTGATCAATCATCTTGGCCATAACGATACAACCGCCTGTTCTTGCCCAGATTGCGCAGGGTAAGCCCGAAATTGCTTGCCAGCTGCACCAGGCCCCCCCTGTAGAACATCACGACGACGATGATGACGGCGCCGATGGTGACGTTGATGATCCACGGATTATCACGGAAAAAAGGAATGTCCTGCAGGAAGATGGGCGTGATCCCAAAGACGATGAAGCAGCCAAGGAAGGTGCCAACCAGGTTGCGCGAGCCGCCTATCAGGACCGCGGCCAGGATGTTGAGGGAAAACAGGATGGTGTAGTTCTGCGGCGCGGAATACTTGAAGTAGCTCATGAACAGCACGCCCGCGAAACCCGCGTAGGCCGTGGACAGCAGGAATGCCAGCAGCCTGTACTTGAGCAGGCTGATACCCATCGCCTGCGCGGCGCTGGTTGAGTTTTTCATTGCCAGCATCGCGCGCCCCGTGCTTGATTTTCCCAGGTTGTGCGTGAGCATCATCAGCCCCACGGTGATAAGCACCAGCAGGACGAAGAAGGATCGCCTGGCGTCCAGCGTCTTCATTTCCATCAGCGTCTGGAACAGGGGGAACTTCGCCACGGAGGCGCCGTTGGGGCCGTTGGTGAAGGCGATCCAGTTGTTGAATATCTGATAGAAGATCTCGCTCAAACCCAGTGTGACAATGGCAAGGAAGATGCCCTCTATCCTCAGCGAGACAAAGCCAACGGCCAGGCCCAGCAGAAGGGATACCAGCAGGGTGATCAGGATGACCGCCACATAGGGTACGCCCGGCAGGGATTTGAGGAAGTAGGCCGTGACATAGGCGCCCAGGCCCACGAAGCCTGCCGTTCCAAGCGAAGCCAGACCGGCATAGCCCAGCAGGTAGGTGAAGCCGTAGCCCACGATGGCGTAGATCATCACGGTGGCAAAGCCGTTGAGCATGGAGGATTTGGGCCAGGCGCCGTTTGTCAGGATGGCGCTGAGCTGCAAAGCCAATAAAAGGACGCCGATGAGCACGAACCCAAAAAAGGGATTCTGCCGCAGGGCCTTGATCCTCTTGCCGCTTAAAGGGGTGTAGGTGTTTTGCATGTCATACCTTCTTGATGTACTTTTTGCCCAGCAGGCCGTTGGGGAAGGCAAGGATCAGCAGGAGGACGACCGCGAAGGTCACGAGGTTTTGCCACATGCCGGCGTCGGGACCCATGAGGTTGGGGTTGCCCGCGAAGTTGTAGACAAGCGGGATGATGACGGCGCCCAGGATAGGCGCGGGGAAACTGGAGAAGCCGCCCAGCACGCAGGCCAGGAAGCCGAAGACCTGGGTGTTGCCCATCAGGCCGACGTTGAGCGCGTTGCCCGCACCCGTGAAAAAGCCGCTCAGCGCCGCCAGCGCGCCTGACAGCGCCCAGGAGAAGGCCGTGATGACGCGGGTGTTGACCCCCAGCATCTGGGCAACGCTTTCGTTGGCGGCGGTGGCGCGCACGCCCAGCCCCCACTTGGTATACTTGAGCGCGGTAAACACCAGGATGAGCACGATGACCGCCAGGCCGAAGCACAGCAATCCCATCTCCGTGATGTTCAGGTTATAGCCCAGCAGCCTGAACTGGTGGATCCCGGTGGAAAAGCCCTTGCCGGGCCGGTTCCATATCGTGATGTCGCGGAAGATCAGCGGGGTGATGTTGACCAGGATCATCATCACGCCCATGGTGATCATCTGCTTGCCTGAAGGCGTGATGTGGCGCGCTTTGCGTATCAGCCCGACATCCACAAACACGCCCAGCAGGAAAGCGCTGAGCATGCCGGCCAGCAGGCAAAGCCACAGCGGCAGTTCAGTCCACAGGAGGGCAGCCCAGGTCACCACGAAGGTGCCAAAGGTGGCGATGAGCCCCTGCGCGAAGTTCGTGGTGGCGGTGGTGCGGAAAATCAGCACGATGCCGATGGTGACAAGGGCGTAGCGCCCTATCATGGGCAGGGAGCTGACGATGGTCTGCAGGATCTCCTGTATGTTCATAGGCTCTCCGGCCCCCATTTGATGATGTTGGCGGCCCATACATAGCCGATGCCCGCGGCCAGCATGCAGATGACCGAGCCGTTCTTCACCTTGCCCTGCTCAAGCGCCAGGTGCAGCGAGAGGATCTGGTCGATCTGGCCGATGTGGCCGTAGTCTTCCAGATAGATGGATTGTTCTTCTGTCAGGCCCAGGTCCTTGAGCATGCCCAGGTGGCCCGAGCGCTTGATGTGCAGGATGGCCAGATAGCTGAGGTCGGACAGCATGAGGCGGGACTTCTCAAGGGATTTCTCGATGCAGGTGACCCAGTTCTTGGCGGAGACTTCATTGAGCCGGTTTTTCATCTTCTCGGGCTCGAACAGGCGCAGCGAAACCCTTGCTTCCTCGAGGTTATCACAGGTGATGGGTTCAGCTGTGCCGCCGATACGCACGCCGGCCGTCCTGGCAAGGGATCCGTCCGACAGGATATGGCTGCCCAGCAGAAGGTTCCTGCCGTAGTTCTTTTTAAGCAGTATCGCGCCGCCGCCCGCGCCCAGGTTGTACATCATGGACATGTTCTTGTCCGTGTAGTCCAGGAAGTCGCCGTTGCGGTAGCCGCCGACCACCAGGACGGTATTTATCTCGTCATCGGCCATCAACATGTCCTTGGCGATCTTCATGGCCGACACGCAGGTGCAGCAGCGGTTTTGCACGTCGATGCCCCAGGCGTTGACCGCGCCTATGCGGTCCTGGATGTAGAGCGCGGAAGTGGTGAGCGGGTACTCTTTCCACTCCTCGCCAATGCAGAGGATCACATCAATGTCCTTTGGGTCGGCGCCGGTATTCTTCAGGCAGTCAAGCGCCGCCAGGGCGCCCATTTCCTGCGTGCCGTCCGTGGCGGGGTCAAGGGGCATCGTCTTTTGCTTGACGCCCAGTTTTTCCCTGATGGCTTCCGGGGACCAAACGCCTTTGGTGGCGGCGGAAATCTCCGCCGCCGTCATCACACCCCTGGGGAGATAGATGCCTGTGCCGACGATACCCACATGCTTGGCGATCATTGATGTTCTCCTATTTGTTGTGTTGCGCTTTACAGGCGCATGCCGCCGTCCACCTGCAGCACCTGGCCTGTCACATAGCTTGCCTCGTCGCTGGCCAGGAAAAGGGCGGCGCAGGCGACTTCATGCGGCTGGCCCAGGCGGCCCAGCATGGTCCAGGTGGCGAACTTGTCCAGCATCTCCTGCGGCACGGTCTTGAGGATATCGGTCATGATGTAGCCGGGGGCGATGGCATTGACGCGCACATTGCCGCCCTTCATGGCGAATTCCTTGGCCCAGGTCTTGGTCAGGCCGATGACGCCCGCCTTGGTGGCGGCGTAGTTTGCCTGGCCGATGTTGCCAAAGACACCCACGACGCTTGAGATGCTGATGATGGAGCCGCTGCCCTGCTGCTGCATAAAGGGGCCGACAAGCCGCGTGAGATTGAACA
>CAZPBJ010000017.1:0-49853 GCA_964584685.1 uncultured Christensenella sp.
TCCCCTCTCTCAAGGGTGCCTGAGTAGAATACCAAACCTATCCTACCCTGTCAAGCCCCTTTTAAAGGATTTTTGATGCTAATTTGGGGAAATTTTCGTAACCAATGAGGATGACAAACCCAATGCAAGAGGATATAATTGAAGAATCACAAGATAATGGAGGACGGATCAATAATGGAAAAACTTAAAATCGGCATCATCGGCTGCGGTGGAATAGCCAACAACAAGCATTTGCCAAGCCTTAAGACTCTTGGCGGGACAGAAGTTGTTGCCTTCTGCGACATTATACAGGCAAAGGCCAGCAAGGCGGCCCAGGAGTTCGGCACGGCCGATGCCAAGGTTTTTGAGGACTACAGGGACTTGCTGAAGTTGGACCTGGACGCCGTATACGTCTGCACCCCCAACCGCAGCCACAGTGTGATTGCGGTGGACGCCCTCCACGCCGGTAAAAACGTGCTGTGCGAAAAACCCATGGCCATCAATTATGCCGAAGCGATGAAGATGCTGGAGGCCGCAACGGAAACAGGCAAACTTCTGTCCATCGGCTATCAGAGCCGTTACCGCGCCGACAGCCGATATCTGAAAGCAGCATGCGAAGCGGGCGAACTGGGCGACATATACTTCGCCCGCGCCAACGCCATCCGCCGGCGCGCTGTGCCCACATGGGGCGTCTTCCTCAATGCGTACGAGCAGGGCGGGGGCCCGCTGATCGATATCGGCACCCATGCGCTTGACCTGACGCTGTGGATGATGGACAACTACAAGCCAAAGTATGTCGTCGGCACAGTCTACCATAAGCTCAACCAGGACAGGAACACTGCCAATGCCTGGGGCGACTGGAAACCCGAAGAATTCACGGTTGAGGACAGCGCCTTTGGCTTTATTGTCATGGAAAACGGCGCAACCATCGAGCTGAACGCTTCCTGGGCACTGAATACCCTGGATGTCGAAGAGTCAACAACCACGCTGTGCGGCACCAAGGGCGGCGCGGACATGCATGACGGCCTGCGTATAAACGGTGTCAAACACAACCGCCAGTATACCCTCACCCCAAATCTGAAGGCCAACAGCGTTGCTTTTTACGAAGGCGCAAGCGACGACATGCAGGTCATTGAGCAAAAGGTCTTTACGGATGCCGTGCGGGGCGTCGGAAAGCTGACAGTGCTTCCCGAGCAGGCCATTGTGGTCACGCGCATCCTGGAGGCCATCTACAAGTCGGCAAAGACCGGCAAGCCCGTCTACTTTGACTGAGGGGGACAGCGCATGACCAGGGCAAAAATCGGATACCAACTCTACTCCGCCAGGGAAGAAGCCGCCAAGGACCTGAGGCTCATCCTGCATACGCTGAAAACGCAGGGATACGAGGGGGTGGAGTTCGCGGGTTTCTATGGCCACAGCGCTGAGGATATCAAGGCCCTGCTTGATGAAGCGGGACTTGTGGCCGCCTCCAGCCATGCGCCGCTGCAGCTGATGCGGGATGATCCCTTTGGCCTGCTCAGTTTTCATCAGAAGATCGGCTGCAAGTACATCGCCATCCCCTACCTTCAGGAAAAGGACCGCCCCGGTCAGCCCGGATTCGCTGACGTCATCCGCTTCATCTACAGCTTTGGCAAACTCTGCCTCAAGGCAGGCATCACGCTGCTGTACCACAACCATGATTTTGAATTTGAGATGTTCAGCGGCATGTACGGCCTCGATTTCCTTTACAGCGCAGTGCCCCCTGACCTGTTGATGACTGAGTTTGACACCTGCTGGGTCAAGTACGCCGGTGTTGATCCCATCGGTTATCTCAAGCAGTACACAGGCCGCGCGCCAGTGGTTCATATCAAGGATTTTGTTGGTTTCAAGGGGGATGTATCCCCTTATCAATTGATTGGGCAAAAGGACAACCCGGACGCTAAGATAGCCAAGTTCAGCTACAGACCCTACGGGTATGGCGTCCAGGACGCCAAAGGCGTTGTGGACGCAGCACTCGGAGCCGGTGCCCGCTGGCTGATCATTGAGCAGGATGAGAGCCCCGATAGGCCGCCCATGGAAGCAAGCCGGATGAGCATTGGGACCATGAAACAGCTGGGGTATTAAGTCGGCTTGACCAGGCACTGCGGCACTCGCCGCGGTGCCTTTTCCTATGGGCGGCAATTGACACCCGCAGCCTCGCAATGCTATGATGCACCTGAAATACAGGCCCAGAGGTGACAGGATGCAAGCATTGAGAGTCGGCATTATCGGCGCAACGGGTATGGTTGGTCAGCGTTTTGTTGGTCTGCTCGCGCAGCACCCCTGGTTTCAGGTCAAGGTGCTGGCTGCCAGCGCCAAGAGTGCCGGGAAGCGCTATGGCGATGCCGTTGAAGGCCGCTGGGCAATGCCGTTTGCCATACCGGATTATGCTCGTGATATTGTCCTGATGGATGCCGACCAGGTTACACAAATCAGCGGCCTGGTTGACTTTGTGTTTTGCGCGGTCGCCCTGGACAAAACCGGCACCCGTGCCCTGGAAGAAGCCTACGCCAAAGCGGAAGTCCCGGTCATCAGCAACAACTCCGCCTGCAGGCAAATTGGCGATGTGCCGATGATCATACCGGAAATCAACGCGGACCACGCGCTGGTGATCGCAGCCCAAAGGCGGCGTCTTGGCACCAAGCGCGGCTTCATCGCAGTCAAGCCCAACTGCTCCATCCAAAGCTATGTGCCTGCGCTTACGCCGCTGATGGCATACGGGCTGAAGTCAGTGAGCGTCTGCACCTACCAGGCGGTCAGCGGCGCGGGCAGGACGCTTGAAACCTGGCCTGAGATGATGGATAACGTGATCCCCTACATTGGGGGTGAAGAAGAGAAAAGCGAGCAGGAACCCCTGAAGATGTGGGGCAGGCTCTCTGACGGGCAGAACCGCATCGAATCGGCGCTTGCCCCGCGCATCAGCGCTCAGTGCCTTCGCGTTCCGGTAAGTGACGGCCACATGGCTGCTGTCAGCGTCAGTTTTGATTCAAAACCCAGCCGGGCGGAAATACTGTCGGCGTGGCAAAACTTTCAAACCCTGCCCCAACAGCTGGATTTGCCCTCAGCCCCTCATCCTTTTTTGACTTATTTCGATCAAGCCGACAGGCCACAGACCCGGCTGGACCGGGATATCGGAGGCGGCATGGGCATCGCTATCGGCCGCCTGCGTGAGGACAGCCTATTTGACTACCGCTTTGTCTGCCTGAGCCACAACACCCTGCGAGGCGCCGCGGGCGGCGGAGTCCTGACGGCAGAGCTGCTTTACCGTCAGGGTTACATCACACCGGAGGTGAAATAATGCGCAAACACATACTTTTCACAGGATGCGCTACGGCGCTGGCCACCCCTTTCACCCCTGAAGGCATTGACGTGGAGGCGCTGGCAGCGCTGACGGACTGGCAAATCAAGGAAGGCGTAAGCGCGCTGATTGCCTGCGGCACAACGGGTGAACCAAGCACCATGACACAGGATGAGTGGGCACTCACCGTGGAAACAGTGGTCAAGGCGGCCGCAGGGCGTGTTCCTGTCGTTGCGGGCACCGGCGGCAACAATACCGCGCGCGTGCTGGAACAAGCCAGGATCGCCAAAAGCTTGGGCGCAAGCGCGCAGCTGTGCGTGACACCCTACTATAACAAAACAACCCAGGCAGGCCTTGTCGCGCACTATACAGCCATCGCCGATGCGGGTGATCTGCCTGTCATCATGTACAATGTGCCAAACCGCACAGGACTGAACATGTCAGCGGATACAGTGATCAAGCTGAGCTTTCATGAGCAGGTCATAGCGCTCAAGGAAGCCAATTGCGACCTTGTTCAATTGGGCGACGCGATGCTGGGCTGCGAAGGCAGGATCGCGTTTTATTCCGGTTCTGACGAAGTGATCGTCCCATTGATGAGCCTTGGGGGCCTGGGTGTGATTTCCGTCATATCAAATGTCATCCCGCGCTTTGTCTCAGAGCTTTGCGCTGCCATGCTGACGCATGACTATACCAAAGGAGCGCGCATGCAGCTTGATTGCCTTCCCCTGACCCATGCGCTTTTCAGTGAAGTAAATCCCATCGCAGTCAAGCATGCGCTGCATCTGATGCACAAGTGCCGGGATATCGTGCGCCTGCCGCTGATCAACCTGAGCGAGGGGAACAGCCAACGCCTCAGCGAGCAGATGCGCAGGATGGGTGTATTGGCATGACACGTTTGATGATTTCCGGCGCGTGCGGGCGCATGGGGCGCATGATTGCCCGGGAAGCTTCCGACGCGGGCTTTGACACAGTGGCGGGCATAGACGCACAAGGCTGCGGCGACGCCGGGTTTCCTGTATTTATGGACTTGCGCGCCTGTGATGTGCATGCCGATGTCCTGATCGATTTTTCTAGCCCCCGGGCGCTGTCCCCTTTGCTGGCGTACGCCCTGAAGAACAATATGCCCTGCGTGCTGGGCACAACGGGTTATACGGATGATGATATGAGGCAAATCGATGAAGCGGCCTCGCACATCGCCATTTTCCAGTCAAGCAATATGTCAGTAGGAGTTTATGTACTCAAGACCCTCGCGACCCAGGCCAGGGCGATGCTGCCGGGTTTCGATATCGAGATCGTGGAAAAGCATCACAATAAAAAAACCGATGCCCCAAGCGGAACAGCCTTGACGCTATACGAAGCGCTTAGGGATGGTGCTTCCCTGCCAACGTTTGGCCGTGAAGGCCGTCAGGCATTGCGTCAGCCGCAAGAAGTCGGCCTGCACGCGGTGCGCGGGGGGACACTGGCCGGAGAGCACGAGGTAGGTTTTTACGGCAACAATGAATGCCTGCTGTTGACCCACAGCGCGCAAAGCCGGCAGATTTTCGCCCTGGGCGCACTGCGGGCGGCGCGTTTTATCCATCAGCAGCCGGCAGGGCGCTTTGGCATGGCGCAAATGCTGGGCCAGTCGGACCGGGGGTAAGCGGTGTGCGCGTGTGCGGAATCGTTGCCGAATACGATCCCTTTCACCAAGGCCACCTTTACCACCTTCAGCAATGCAGACAGGCGGCTCAGGCTGACTATGTAGTCTGCGTGATCAGCTGTGCCTTCACCCAGCGCGGGATGCCAGGGCTTTTCTCCACACAGGACCGCGCCGGGATGGCCCTGGAGGCAGGGGCGGACCTGGTGCTGGGTATGCCGCAAAGCTACGGATGCGCGCAGGCCAATCGCTTCGCCTTGGGCGGCGTGGGGATACTGGATGCTTTGCGGGTGGTAACCCATCTTGGATTTGGCGTTGAAGAAGCGGCTTTGCCTTTCCTTCGCTCAGCGGCGGCAAAGCTGGATGATCCGGATGAATCCTTCCGTCTGCGTCAGCGTGATGCGCTGAAGACCGGCAAATCCTTTGCACGGGCGCAGGGCGAAGCCCTGGCGCAAAGCAATAGCAGTCTGGACCCTGCGATTGTCAGCATGCCAAACTTCGTGCTGGGGCTCTGCTACATCAGGACCCTCAAGCGGCTCAACAGCCCTATCCGGCCTATTCCTATCATCAGGCGCGGCAGCTACCACAATACCAGCCTTACCCCATTGCCCAGCGCCAGTGCAGTGCGCGCGGCGATTGTGCGCGGGGATTGGCAGGGCGCAGCGCGGGCGATTCCCGATTGCGTCTATCCGCTTGCCGCCGGCGCTGTCCTTGCGCAAAGCATCCACCTGCCAAATGCGCTTGATAAAACCTTGCTGGCAAAGCTGCTTTCGGGCGGCGTCTTTAACCGGATCGCGGAGATATCCGAAGGTTTGGATCAACGCATCCTGAGCGCCGCAAAAGACGCGAACAGCCGGGAAGCGCTGATCCGCCTGGTCAAGTCAAAGCGTTATCCTTACGCGCGCATCAACAGGGCGCTGACCAATATCCTGCTGGACATACAAGCCCAGCCTGACGAGCGTCCCGGCTACGCGCGGCTGCTGGGCTTCAGGAACAGCGCCCTTCCCCTGCTCAAGGCAATCAAGCCTTCGGGATTTCCCCTCATTGACCGCCCAGCGAAAGAAAGCGGCCCGGGCATAGCGCAGGACATGCGCTCGGAAATGCTTTGGCGCATTGGCGCAGGGCAGGCCGCAAGCCTCGCCTGGCATCAGGATATGATTATTGTATAAGGGGTGATATTGTGCGCGGCATTCAGGCAAGTTTGATCACGGAAACGGTAGCCGTACTCTTCACGGAAGCAAACTACTGTATTGGCGAGGATGTCAGCCGGGCGATCAACACCGCACTGGAACAGGAACCTTCACCGCAAGGACGGGATACCCTGCGGCAGATCGCGGACAACTACAGGATAGCGTCTACACAGCGGATAGCGATCTGCCAGGACACAGGGGTGTCTGTGATCTTCGCCGAACTGGGGCAGGAAGTGCATATTGAAAATGGCGGTTTTGAAGAGGCTGTCCAGCAAGGCGTGCGAGAAGCCTACCTACAGGGTTACCTGCGCAAGTCGATTGTCACCGATCCCCTGTTTGACCGGATCAATACCAAAGACAACACGCCGGCGGTGATCCACACGCGCATCGTACCGGGCAACCGCGTGCAGCTGACAGCCATCGCCAAGGGCTTCGGTTCGGAAAACATGAGCGCGCTCAAGATGCTTGTCCCCGCAGACGGCGTGGAAGGCGTCAAGGCCTTTGTTCGCCAAACAGTGGATTCGGCAGGCCCCAACCCATGCCCCCCCATTATCGTGGGCGTGGGCATCGGAGGCAGCTTTGAGCAGGCAGCCATTATGGCTAAACGCGCTACAGCGCTGCCGCTTGATACACGCAACGCCGATTCCAGGTACGCACAGCTGGAGGATGAGCTTCTGGCATCCATCAATGCCCTGGGCATCGGCCCCGGCGGAACGGGCGGGCGCACAACGGCGCTCAAGGTGCATGTGATCTTCGCCCCCACGCACATCGCGGGATTGCCGGTAGCCGTCAACATTTGCTGCCATGCAGCGCGCCATCTGAGCGCAACAGTATAGGAGGATCATGATGAACAGCCTGTCCATGAGCATGCCTTTTGATCCTGAGCAGCTCAATCAGCTGCGGGCAGGTGATTGTGTGCGTCTGTCCGGCTGCCTGTATACCGGCCGCGACGCGGCGCACAAACGCCTGGCCGCCTTGATCGACAGCGGGGAACCATTGCCCGTCTCACTTGAAAATGAGTGCATCTACTATGTAGGTCCCGCGCCAGCAAGTCCCGGTCATCCGGTGGGCCCTGCCGGGCCAACCACCAGCTACCGCATGGATGTCTATACGCCCGCGCTGCTGGCCCTGGGCCTCAAAGGCATGATCGGCAAAGGTTTGCGGAGTCAGGCAGTGATCGACGCCATGAAACAATACCATGCTGTATACTTTGGCGCTGTCGGCGGCGCTGCGGCGCTGCTGTCCCAACACATCCTCTCAAGCCGGATCGTTGCCTATCCGGACCTTGGCGCGGAGGCTATCCACCGTTTTGAAGTGGAGGATTTCCCGGTCATCGTGCTCATTGACAGCCAGGGCAACAACCTGTATGAAACGGGCCCCAAGCTGTACAGGGAATCCTGATTGTGATAGGATAGGGCGCACTTTGGGAAGGGAGGACCGTACACTGCGCGGTATGATCAGGCGTCTGATGACGCTGCTGATGGCGGCCTTTGTATTGTCTGCAGCCTCTTCTGTTCCGCTTGCCCATGCCAGCCAGGAATATGATCCCAAACAGCCGGCCAGCCTGTCAAGCGGCCAAATCCGCGCACAGAGCGCCATTGTGATCGACACCGGAACAGGTGAAGCCATTTTTGAAAAAAACGCCGATGACATGCGCTTTCCGGCATCCACCAGCAAGATCATGACGGTGCTGCTTGGCATTCTGATGGGAAATCCGGATGACTTGGTAACTGTCAGCCAAAATGCCATTAATATTCCTGAAGACGCCTCCAGGATCCCCCTGGTGGCAGGTGAGCAGCTCCTTTTGTCTGACCTGCTGCGCATGACCATGGTCGCTTCAGGCAACGACGGGGCGATCGCCATCGCGGAGCATATCTCGGGCTCCGAATCCGCCTTTGTGGGGCTGATGAATGACGCGGCCATGCGCTTTGGCTGCACAGGCACACGCTTCAACAATGCCCATGGCTATCACGATGAAAATCATTATACTACCGCGCGGGATCTGGCCCGCATCGCCAAAGTGGCGATGGAAAACGAGACCTTCCGCCAAATAGCCGCGCTGACAGCATACACTCTGCCAGGCAGCCAGTGGAGCCAGGCACGCAGAAAAACCGCACAAAATGCCGTATTTACCAATACGGAAAATCAGTACTTCTACCCCGACATGCTTGGGATCAAAACCGGTTATCACCAGGAGGCGGGCTATTGTTTTGTAGGCGCAGCCGAAAGGAACGGCGTGGAACTGATCTCCGTCGTGCTCAAGGACGATGCCCCCGGCCGGTGGCGGGATACAATCAGGCTGCTGGAGTTCGGCTTTGCCCTGTATGTGACGACCAGCATTGAGGAGATATATCGCGAGAATCCTAAAATAGTAGAAATCACCAGCTTCTCCCTGGATGATGAGAACCTTGGCCGGCTGGAACTTGCTATCCGTAAACTGGATCCGACGGCGGACGATCAGCTGGTAGGATTTGCCGACAAGCCTGAAAACTGGACACGCATATACAATATGCGCACAACAATCAACTACAGCCGCAAGCTGGATGCCCCCATTGAAGCCGGTGAGGTAGTCGGCATAATGACCTATACGCCCGAAGGGGCGGACGCCCTTCCGGTGGAGTATGAATTGGTGGCTGCCAGGTCTGTCGCCAGGCGCGCGTCACTCGCGCCATCTTATGATGAGATCGTGATGTATACTGAGGCCGACCCCAATCCATTTCCCCGCTTTTCGATAGAACTCTTGTTTTTGCTTCTGGCGCCTGTGTTTGCTGTCATCATGCTCAGCCAGTTGTTCTTTAAGCTGCTGACACGCAAGAAAAAACCCAAGATCAAGCGCAGGACCGGCTATACCACCCGCTATTACCGCTGAAGCTGCGCGGGTGAACCGGCAAATGCCTCCTGGATCAACTGCAGGCTGCGCGCCATTTGCTCGCGCTGTGTTTTTGACATGTCATCAGGCGGAGTTTGCGCGCTCAGCAAAACCTGGAAACGCTGATTGTCGTCTGCTGTCCACTTTCTGACATAGCTTGGGCTGTAACTCAGGCTGTCATAGCGCAAGGTTTTGCTCTGGGGATCATAGGTGAGGGTGAGATGCAAAAGAACACCCGAAAGCAGCTCACGCCTGTTTCGATTTTCTGTCAGCATATTTCCAAGACCGTAGGCGATGAGCACATCCCTGCGCTTATCCCCGCCCTCTTTAAGCTGGTAAAGTTCCAGACCCTGCACCTGGTCCCCGCCCATGCCCACGATCATGTCCGCGCCGGCCTGACCCAGACGGTGGGCAATGGTGCGCTGAGCGGCAGTCGGCGTCTGTCCCGCTGAAGTCTGCCAGTTGAGCGATACGACAACGATGTCGGCCTGTTCTTTGAGGGCCGCCACCTGTCCGATCAGTGTGTCTGCATTGTAAGGGAACATGAATGAGGCGCGCTCATCCTGGCTTGTGGCTTTACGGCCAGCGGCGGAAAGTCTTTCACCGGCATGCAGCCAGCTGATGGATAAGCCGTTGATGCGAAAGCCGTTGATTTTCCCTTCACCCAATCCAATTGCCCGCAAGCGGCGGGCTGAGATGGCATCCAATGTGCCTTGCGCAGCAGCAAGGCCGCTGTCCAGGATCTTCTCTCCTGACATCACCAGTGCGTTGATGCCGGCTGCCTTGATCAAATCCAGCGCCTCAAGGGGTATCAGGGCGTCGCTGGGCGGATCACCGGCATCCCTCAGCGCCTGGTCCAATCCCATGACATTCAGGTCGGCATTCAGGCGCGGCACAAGGGGGGCGAGTATCCCTTGATCATCGGAAACGAAACTTTGGCTGGTCTGGATATCGCTTTCAAAACGCAGCATACCCCCAATCGTCATGGTGATGCTGACAGGGCCGCTTTTTGCAGTAGGAAATGGCTGAGGCGCCGCTGTGTCCGCCGCAGTGGAAAGCTGGGTTGCTTGCTGTGGCGCAGCTGTGCCGCTGTCGTCGGGTACGCGCAAGGCCTGGCCAACAACGCCCGCGATCTCTTCCAGCCGCATGGAGGCTGCCGGGCTGCCGCTGCCCGCTATTTGAAGGAATAAGAAAATGCCGATGGCTGCCACGGCGCACGCCACCAGCATCAGCACTGTGCCCCCTGAAAGACCCCGCCTTTCCTTACGCATGGTGCGCAGCTCCCGGCTTGGGCATTATGGATGGTTCTTTTCGTAGATGATACGCAACCCGCTGAGCGTGAGCTGCCCATCGATGTGCTGGATCAGCCTGGATTGAGTGGCAATCAGTCTGCTGAGACCGCCGGTGGCGACGACGGTTATCTTTGGATCGCTCAATTCCGTCCGCATGCGCTCTATGATGTAATTGACTTGTCCAACATAACCAAACAAGACGCCTGCCTGCAGGTTGCTTACCGTTGTCCTGGCAATCACATTGTCGGGCATGACCAGTTCAAAGTGCGGCAGCTTGGAGGTGCCGCTGACCAGCGCTTCGGAGGCAAGCTTGATACCGGGGCAAATGCAGCCGCCCAGAAAGGAGCCCCGGGCATCAACCACACCAAAGGAGGTGGCTGTGCCAAAGTCTATAAAAATGCATGGTCCGCCATAGAGCGTATAGGCGCCTACAGCGTTGCAGATGCGGTCAGCCCCCAGATCGCGCGGGTTTTCGTACAGGATGTTGATGCCCGTCTTGATGCCGGGCGTCACAAACATGGGCTCTTTGCCGAAGTAATCACGGCAAAGATGGTCAATGGTAAAGTTGATCGTGGGCACAACGGAAGACACCATGATGCCTTCGACATCCCTCATCTTGAGGTCCGCATGGCGGAACATATTCTCCAGAAAAGCGCCGTACTCATCGGAGGAGTAACTTTTATTGGTGGAAACACGCCAGTACTGGATAAGTTTACTGCCTTCAAACAAGCCCGTCTTGATATTGGAGTTGCCGATATCCATGGTAAAAATCATAATTCGCTCCGATCAACTTTCAAGCCTTACTGATTTTGAAACAGCGCGGGCAATGGCAGTCCCGAGGACTGCGCAGACAATCGCTTCGATTGCGCCTTGCACCCCAACAAAAGCAAAGACAAAGAGCAGGGCGTTTTTTGACCCCAGGCTTTCCGCGATTCCCTGAAAAAGCTCCGACTGGTAATAGAACAGCATCAGCACGCTCATAAAAAAGACGGTGTTAAGCAATGCGCCGGAAAGACTGGACAATATATACCGGAAATTTGGGGACTTCATCTTGCCCTTGAGCATGCGGAACAGCAATCCACACAGCAACCCCATCAGGATGCGGGTGGGGATGGTAGTCAAAAAGGCGCCAAGCGGATTCATATTGAAGAGCATCAAACCAAACGCGCTCTTGCCCGATACTGCCTGCCAGAAACTTGTCAGGCCAAACAATCCGCCCAGCATCGCGCCAGCGCCCGGGCCAAGGATGATGGCGCCGACAATGACCGGCACCTGCATGATGGTGAACTCAATGCCCGGGGTCTTTATGTATCCTATGCCGGTGAATTCAAGCAGGATAAGGATCACCGCAAGCACAGCCAGCCTGACCAGATAGAGCGTGCGTCCCCGCGAATACTTCAATTGTGCCATATTTTCCTCCGTTCAAGCTCATATAGATACCTGACGACAGTGCCTTGGATGCTCCGTCTGACCCCTTGGGTATCAGCCTGGTCATTATAGCAAGCGCTCACTTGCTTGTCAAAAAGCACCCGGCTTTTCAAGCCGTGTGCTGAGTGGCCCAATAAGCAAGAGGAACGGCATTGTGCTGCCGTTCCTCTGACAAACCCGGAATATGCAGGGGCATATCTGCCTTAGACAGGCATTGTACCTTCTTTTTTATCATAGGTGGTCGGATCGGACTTGAGCTGAGCCGCCTGACGTACCTCAAAGAACTTGACGGCAACCGCAGGGAAGAGCGCGTAGCTCAGCACATCCTCATCCTGCTGATTATACTGCGCCATCTCCTTACGGTAATTATCCAGCTCAGGTTTCAGGTCATCGGCGGGACGGTGCGTGATCAATGGTTCGTTGCCCAGTATCTGCCTGCGTACTGCTTCGTTGGCAGGCGCAGGCAAATGGCCGTACTCGCCCCTCAGCAGGGCTTTGGATTCGTTGGGCACCATCTTGTAACGTTCGCCCGCAATGATATTCATCACTGCCTGGGTGCCCACGATCTGGCTGGTGGGGGTAACGAGGGGTGGAAGGCCAAAGTCCTCCCGAACACGCGGGATCTCAGCCATCATCTCATAAAACTTGTCCATTTTGCCTGCCTGTTTCAGCTGGCCGATGAGGTTGGAGAGCATGCCGCCGGGCACCTGGTAGCGCAGGGTATTGACGTCAACAGACAAAACGCGCTCAGGATCCCGCCAGCCGTCTTTATTTAGCCGTGTGGCAACCGTGCGGAAATGTTCGGCGATATCCGACAAAAGGTTCAAGTCAAGCCCGGTATCATACTCTGTGCCCTTGAGTGTTGCCACCAGCGCTTCTGTGGCCGGCTGCGCAGTTCCGCTGCCAAGCGGCGAAAGGGCTGTGTCCACAATATCAACGCCGGCTTCTACCGCCTTGAGCAGGGTCATATCGCCCGTGCCCGTGGTATTGTGCGTGTGTAAAACGACGGGCAGCTTGGTGTTGGCCTTGAGCTTCTTGACCAGGGAATATGCGTCGTAGGGCAGCAAAAGGTTTGCCATGTCCTTGATACAGATGATATCCGCACCCATGGATTCGATTTCCTTGGCCAATTGGACGAAATAGTCTTCCGTATGCACACGGGAGATGGTATAGCTCATCGCGACTTCGGCGATGCCGCCGTACTTCTTGGTGGCTTTCACCGCGGTATCCATGTTGCGTAGGTCGTTGAGCGCATCGAACGTACGGATAATGTCAATGCCGTTATCGATGGACTTCTGCACAAAAAACTCGACAACATCATCCGCGTAGTGTTTATAGCCAAGAATGTTCTGACCGCGAAGCAGCATCTGCAGCTTGGTATTGGGCAAAGCCTTGCGCAGTTTACGCAGCCTGACCCAGGGGTCTTCATTCAAAAAGCGCAGGCAGGTGTCAAAAGTCGCGCCGCCCCACATCTCCAGCGAATAATAGCCGACCTTGTCAAGCAAGGGACAGATTGGCAGCATTTCATCCAGGCGCATGCGTGTGGCAGCCTGGCTTTGATGCGCGTCACGCAAAATGGTATCGGTTATCCTAACCTTAGGCATACATAGCCCTCCTATTGAAATACGGCAAGCTTAGCTGATCACCAGCAGCACATCACCCGAGTTGACGGAGGCTCCCTTGCTGACCACTACTTGAGCGACTGTGCCGTCGGCAGGGGCCATGATCTCATTCTCCATCTTCATGGCCTCCAATATGCACAGCACAGTTCCCTTTTTAACGCTGTCGCCCTGATTGACCTTAATGGACATTATGGTACCAGGCATGGGACTCTTGACCTGACTGCCGCCGGCAATTGGGGCGGCAGGCTTGTGCGCGGCAGGAACGGCGACAGGAGCAGCGGCCGCGGGAGCAGCCGGAGCGGGCTGGGGCATCGCGGCGGAAACCGGCACAACCGGCTGCGCAGCGGTATTGCCGCTGACTTCCTCGACTTGAACCTGATAGGTGGTGCCATTGACGCTGACATTGAAAGTACGCATGTGTTTCTCCCTTCGAATCTTGCCTGAATCAACAGTGGACATTATTAAGCGATTCGCCGTATGCGGCGGACTATGAACCCCCGGGGCGCTTCCTGCTCAGCGGCGAGCAAACAGTAAACCGATGCAGTAATAGCGGCAGCGATCGCCTGGTTATCTTCTTCAAACACCAAGCCATCTGAATTCATCAGCGGCTGAGCGGGTAATGTTTCCAGGGCTTCCGATGCGGATTTATGTACCGGATGCCCTTTGTTCAAGCTCTTCCTCAGGATGAAGAGGCTGAACAGAAGCATCAGCGCGGCTAAAACAACCAGCCCTCCCACCAGGGCAACCTGAAGGCCTTGCAGCCATGTGTTCATTGCCGTTCACCCCTTCTCAAGCTAGCTTGGTCGCCAGCAGTTCCAGCGCCGCAATCAGGTGTTTGCGCGTTTGCGCGGGTTCGATCACATCGTCAACCAAACCTTCTTTGGCTGCGCCAAAGGCGTCAGCCTCCTGGGCAGCCTTTGCTTCAAGTGCTGCGCGGTCCGTCTCCTTGAGCTGCGCTGCGTCGAAAGTCTGAACAGCCGCTTCTTTGGTGAGCGGCGCTATGTAAGCGCCCGGCCAGGCAAAGCAAATGTCGGCAATTGCCTTGCCGGCAAAGGCGACGTAAGCAGCGCCGACGGCATTGCCTGTGATAACCGCGATCTTGGGCGAGGTGGCCTGGGCATATGCGCAAAGCATCCGTGCAGACGCGGTCATCAGCCAGCTTTGCCCCTGCGCGCCTGGCACAGCAAGCCCCTGGGAATCCACCAGTGTGATCACCGGCAGATCATAGGCATCGCATAAGGTGACGAGTTTGGCGATCTTGTCACAGGCAAATGCGTCCAGACGTCCGCCGTCCTGTTCAGGGACGCAGCTGACGATGCCGCAGGTATAGCCGCCGACACGGGCAAGATAGGTGCGGCAGCTGTTGCGCCACGCGCTGTAAAGTTCAATGGCCGTGGATTGATCCGCGATATCAAGGGCAAGCGTTTGAGAATCCTGAGGAGGCATACGGAGCAGGCGATTGAGGTCCTCGCCGTCAAGCATCGGGGCATTCTCACAGGCGCTGGAGGGCAGCAGGTCAATCAGCGAGCGGATGAGCGCCAGGCCTTCTTCCTCATCCTTGGCCGTGAGGGCTGCGGCGCCTTTGCCCGCTAGCGCGGCCGCGCCGCCAAGAGCTTGCGCGTCAAGGGAGGTGTTTGCCACAGCGTTGATGACACTGACGCTGAAGGGTGTTACCTCTGCCTTGCCTTCCACTGCGACGGCGATGTCACTGAGAGCGACAAAATGGGAAGCGGTGGCAGTCGCCTGCCCTGCCACCAGCGCAATGATGGGGCACAGGAAGCGCAGCTGCGCCAGTTTGGCAAACACTTGGGCATAGGCTGCCAGAACCATCGCCCCTTCACCCACATTGGCGCCGCGGGCATCGGGCATCAGCACGACAGGCGCGCCGGTCTTTTCAGCCAATTCAAGTGTTTTGATCATCTTGCGTGCCTGGGCCGTGGACATGGCGCCACCGCCGACGGTGGCATCCTGCGCCAAGACATAGACAGGGCGATCATTAACCAAACCGTAGCCAGTTACAGCGTTGCCGTCGCTGGCGAAAGCGTCCGTCTGTACGAATGTGCCCGCGTCCAGCAGTTTCTCGACGCGTTCACGCGCCAAAAGCCTGCCCTGGGCTCGCTGCTTTGCCACGGCTGCCTCGCTGCCCCGCAAGAGGGCCTCGCGCTTCAGCGAGAGAGAAAGCAAGCGCTCTTCAAAATCCATCTGTTCATCCTCCCGTCTTTCCCCTGTGGTAGATAATTCAAGGGCCAATCCTGCAAAAAGCCACTGTAATCTTAATTATACATTTATCGTGTCGTTCCCGCAATGCTTCGTTTGAGCAATTGTCGGCAATTGCCGGCTATATTCGGCTAAAATCGTCCCGCAGCAATTTTTTAAGGCGTAACGATGCGGCGTAGACGGCATTCTTCTTCTCCCCCTGAGCGATCATCGCTTCCATGGCGCCACGGCTGTCCTGCCCCGACAATAACCGGTCAAACAAGCGCGCCTCCAGGCTGGCGGCAGGGGGCGCTTCAATCAATGGCGCACAGGTGGCGCTGAGGTCCAGCACCAGCACATACTCTCCTTTTTCCGCCTTGTCATTGGCATCGAGCGCGGCCAGTACCTGCGAAACGTCACCCCGGATGGTTTTTTCATAGAGCTTTGTCAGGTCGCAGCTTAGGGAACAAGGCACATCGCCCAGTGTCTCCAAAACCGCTTCCAGCAGATCCTTGACACGATGGGGTGATTCGTGAAAAATAGCCGTCTGCGAAATCCCCGCCAGGTTTTGCAGATACCGGCACAGTTCCTTCTTCTCTCTGGGCGCAAAGGCATAGAAACTGAAGACCGGGTTGTCAAACCCGCTGACACTCAGCGCAGCGACAGCGGCACAGGGCCCGGGTACTGCGAATACCTGAATGCCCGCCTGTGCGGCTGCTTTGACCAAAATCGCGCCGGGGTCTGATATGGCGGGTGTGCCCGCGTCGGTGATGAGCGCCAGCGAAATGCCTTGGTCCGTCATTCGGGCGACAAGCTGTTGTGCCCTGTCCCGTTCATTGTGCGCATGATAACTGGTCAGGGGCGTATGGATATCAAAGTGATTCAGCAGCTTCATGCTGTGGCGGGTATCCTCGGCGGCGATCAGATCCACTGATTTCAACACGGCGACAGCCCGAGGGCTCATGTCCTGCAGATTGCCGATGGGAGTTGAGACGACGTACAGCATGTCCTTACAGCCTTTCAACCGCGCGCAGGATAGCGCTTCTGGCACGGCTGTTGACCTGGATTTCCGCTTGTGTTGGCTTAACCGCGCCGCCAAACAAAACGCGCGCCGCAGGAAGTCTGCCGCAGGTGCATATAGGCGCCTGAGGCGGACAAATGCAGGGTTTTTGCATGCGCGCAAAGGCGCGTTTCACAACGCGGTCCTCAATGGAATGGAAGGTAATCACGCAAAGCCTGCCGCCGGGCAGCAAGCAATCCACCCAGTCATCCAGCGCTTTGTCTAAAGGGGCAAGCTCATCATTGACAGCGATGCGCACAGCCTGAAAGGTTCGCCGGGCGGGATGGCCCGTGTCCTTTTGCCTGACAGCCTTGGGAATAGCTTTGTCCACCACGCGCACCAGGTCCAGCGTCGTCGCGATGGGCTGTGTTTGCCGTGTTTCCAACAGCACTTTCCCGATTCGGGCAGCCCATCGTTCGTCCGCGTAGTCATACAAAGCCTGGACAAACTCCTTTTCCTCAACCTGCGCCAGCCACTGGGCGGCTGTCAAGCCCCGGGACGTGTCCATACGCATGTCAAGCGGCGCCTCTTCATGGTAGGAAAAGCCGCGCAGCGGATTGTCCAGCTGATAGCTGGATACACCCAGGTCAAGCAAACCTCCATTCAGGCGTTCGCCGTCCAGCAGATCCCTGATATCATGAAAGTTTCCATGAATGGGAATAAACCCGGGATACTCCTTCAGCCGCAGTGCCGCGGCGCTCAGGGCTTCCATATCACGGTCGATGCCCAAGAGCCTGCCCTGAACACCTATCATCTGCAGGATACGCTGGCTGTGGCCGCCGCCGCCCAAGGTGCCGTCCGCCCAAACGCCGCCGGGATGCGGGTCAAGCGCCCGAATGACTTCATCCATCATCACCGGTATATGGCTGAAGGCCTGGAGCGGTTCCATATCAGTCATTGAGCTCGTCCATGCGCTTTTTGAACTTTTCAAGCATCGCCCTGTTCTCATCCAATTTCATGCGTTCCTGGTCCACCAGGGCCTGAGGCGCTTTGGCAAGGAAGCCTTGATTGTTCAATTTCGCCTCAGACCTGGAGATCTCCAGGAGCATGTTCTCATAATCCTTCAGTGCCCTTTGGGCCTCTTTTTGAAGGTCGACCAGGTCCCCCAGGGGGATCAGCAATTCGGCCGCGGGGCATACCGCCGAGACTGTCTTTTCGCTGACGGCCTGATCGGCAGCCAGCATTTCAAGCGCCGAAGCGCCGGCCAGACGCTGAAAATGCTGTGCCGCGCCCCGCAGCGTGCTCTCCCAGCCCAACGCCGGCCGCAGCATCAGGCGTGCCCTTTGACCCGGCTGCACCTTAAGATCGCTGCGCAAGGCGCGTACCGCCTTGATGATGTCCATGATCCCCTGCATTTGGTTCTCTTCCGCTGGGAAACTCAGATTCCCGTCATAAACCGGCCAGGATGAGAGCATGCAGCTGCCTTCCTCATGTCCGGGCATATAACGATAAACCTCTTCGGTCAGGAAAGGCATGAAGGGGTGCAGCATTTTCAGGAGCGCGCCCAGCACATATTGAAGTACCGCCCGCACCGCGCGCTTGCGCTCTTCGTCCTGTGAGAATAGATCCGCCTTGGCCAGCTCAATGTACCAGTCACAGAACTCTCCCCAGGCAAAATCATAGACCGTTTGCGCCGCCAGGGCATGCTCGCACTGCGCGAAGTGCAGGTCCATCAGCTGGATTGCCTGCTGCGCGCGTGAGAGTATCCATTTGTCAGCCAAGCCAAGCGACTTGCCCTCAAGGCTTTCTTCGCCTTCCAGGTTCATCAGCACAAAGCGCGCAGCATTCCATACCTTGTTGGCAAAATTGCGCGCGGCTTCCACCCTTTCGAGTGAAAAGCGGGTATCGGCGCCCGGGCTGATGCCCTGGCAAAGCGAGAAGCGCAGCGCGTCCGCGCCGTACGTATCAATGATGTCCAGGGGATCGATGCCGTTGCTGAGCGACTTGGACATCTTGCGCCCCTGCGCGTCGCGCACGAGGCCATGAATGAGCACAGTATTGAAGGGCGTCTCCCCCATTTGCTCCATGCCGCTGAATATCATGCGGGCAACCCAGAAGAAGATGATGTCATACCCTGTGATAAGGGTGGAGGTCGGGTAGAAATACCTCAGGTCCTCGGTTTCGTCCGGCCAGCCAAGCGTTGAAAACGGCCAAAGCGCTGAAGAGAACCAGGTGTCCAGCACATCCTCATCCTGACGCAGTTTGCCGCCGCAATGCGGACAGGCGCTTGGGTCGGTTCTGGCCACAATGACCTCTTCGCAGCTGCCACAATACCAGGCAGGGATGCGATGTCCCCACCACAATTGCCTGCTGATGCACCAATCGCGGATGTTTTCCATCCAATTGTAGTAGGTTCTGGAGAAGCGCTCGGGGATGAACTGTGTCTGTCCGCTGCGAACCGCCTCTATGGCCGGTCCGGCAAGCGGCGCCATCTGCACGAACCACTGCCGGCTGATCAATGGTTCCACGGTGGTGTGGCACCTGGAACAGGTGCCGACGCTGTGGCCGTAATCCTCCACCTTCACCAACAGATCCTGCGATTGTAGGTCTTCAAGGACCAGCTTGCGGCAGTCCCTTTGGCTCAGGCCCGCGTAACGCGCGCCGGCCGCCTCGCTCATGCTGCCGTCGAGGTTGGTGACGGACAGTATCTCAAGCCCATGGCGCTTTGCCACTTCATAGTCATTGGGATCGTGCGCGGGCGTCATCTTGACGGCGCCTGTGCCAAATTCCTTGTCAACATAGCTGTCCGCCACAATGGGTATCCGGCGCCCGGTCAAGGGCAGCACGACTTCCTGCCCAACCAGATGGGCATAGCGCGGATCATCGGGGTTGACAGCCACGCCTGTATCGCCAAGCATGGTCTCAGGCCTTGTGGTTGCCACCACGACCCCCCGGCCTCCCTGCGCCAGGGGATAATGGATATGCCACAGGTGGGTGGCCTGTTCTTCGTATTCCACCTCAATATCGGACAGCGCCGTTTTACAGCTGGTGCACCAGTTGATCATGCGGTCGCCGCGGTAGATGAGCTTTTTCTCATACAAACGCACAAAGACCTCACGCACCGCCGCGGAACAACCCTCGTCCATCGTGAAGCGCTCGCGCGACCAGTCGCAGCTGGATCCCATGCGGCGCAGCTGCTGCGTGATTCGGCCGCCATATTCCTTTTTCCACGCCCAGGCGTGTTCCAAAAACGCTTCGCGGCCAAGGCTCTCCTTGCTTAAGCCCTCTTGGGCAAGCTTCTCCACCACCTTTACCTCGGTCGCGATAGAGGCATGGTCTGTACCGGGCAGCCAAAGCGTCGGGTCGCCTTTCATGCGGTGATAGCGTATCAGGCTGTCCTGCAGCACACAGTCCATCGCGTGCCCCATATGCAGCTGCCCTGTGATATTGGGCGGCGGCATCACGATGGTGTAAGGCTGCTTGCCCGGCACCCGCACAGCCTTGAAAGCGCCCGATTCTTCCCAGCCCTTGTAAAGGGAACCCTCTATCGCCTGGGGGTCGTATGTCTTGCCCATATTGAACGCCTGCTGATCCACCGCTTGCTTCCTCCTATAAAAAGGCCACCCCGATCCTTCCATGAAGGACGGGGCGACCCGTGGTACCACCTTGCTTTACAGCGTATACGCTGCCTCAACGCGCGGTAAGGGGCGCAGCCCCGCGGCATATGCCGCCACCCTCCAAAGCGACCTTCGGCAAGCATGACCGGCGCTCTTTCAGCCTTGAAGCGCCTCTCTTGGGGCTTAGCTTGCGTACTCCTCTTTGTCTGCGGGCATGTTCACCTGGTATGCTTTCGCACCTTCGGCTTAGTTGGCCTTCTTTTCAAGGTCCATCTTGATGACTTCCACGCCGTTATAATAGCCGCAGTGCTTGCACACGCGGTGGGCGAGCTTCATCTTCTTGCACTGCTTGCAGGCAACCAGCGTAGGCAGCGTGAGTTTCCAGTGGGTACGGCGCTTGCGGCCGCGCGATTTGGAAATTTTCCCCTTTGGTAGAGCCATGTTTACACCTCCTGATCCTTTGTCAGCAATTGTTGCAGCGCCGAAAAAGGATGCTCATTTGGCAATTCTTTTTGGCCGGCATGCTTGTCATCTATTCGCGCTGCTGTCATCAGCCCTTTGCAGTCCTCCTGGCAGAGGAAGCGGATGGGCAGTTCCAGCACCGCGAGCGTCAACGCCAGCTGATGGAGCTCAAGCTGAGGGCCATCATAGGCGAGGCGGTCGGTTTCGTCCAGGTAATCATCCACTTTGGTGAATTTGTCATGCTGCAGGAATATCTCATCGAAATCCACCAGCACAGGGTATTTGGCAGGGCTTAGGCAGTTCGCGCAGGGAGCGTTCGCCGCAGTTGTCAGTCTGCCGCTTAAACGCAGCCTGCCGTCTGCCAGGCAAAACTCGCCTTCCATGACGACGGGATTGTCAAACGTGACAGTCTGGCCTGCGATGTCCTGCGGTGGCAGCGCTTCCTCATGGATGAAAGGGAAACTCTCGCCCGGGCTGCGCAGCGCCCTTGATATGTCCAGCGGCACGGCAGTCCCTCCCTCCAATCGTCAGCGTGCAATAGTATAGCTTTGCAGGAAAACTTTGTCAACGAGCAATTTCCCGTTTTGCTCCGGTTTTCTCAGCCTTGGCTGTCCCGGGCTGCATCCGCGCCTTCCTTGGCCAGTGTGATCACCACGTGGCGGTTGGGCTCCTCACCTTCCGAGTGCGTGGCGATACCCGGATGGTTTTGCAGCGCGCTGTGCAGGATGCGCCGTTCGTAGGGGTTCATTGGTTCCATGGTGACCCGGCGGCCTGTCTTGACGGCGCGGCTGGCCATGCGGTTTGCAAGGCGTATCAGGGCGTCCTCGCGCTTGGCGCGGTACCCCTCGCTGTCCAGTGTCACGCGGGTATAAGTGTCCTTGCCCCTGTTAAGGAACAAGGCCGTGATGTACTGCATGGCGTCCAGCGTTTCACCCCGGCGGCCGATCAGGATGCCCAGGGGATCGCCTTCCATGTTGACGCGGATATTGCCTTCCTCGTCGGTATGGACACTCACGCTGACATTGACGCCCATCAGCTGTGTCAGTTCCTGAACAAAGCGCTGTACATTGCCCTCCATTGTGGCCGGGTCAAGCTGCATGGCGGGGACGACAGGGCGCACCGGCGCCGCGGGGGCGGCGGAGACGGCAGGATCACCGGGATTTGCAGGCGTTTGCGCAGCAGCGGGGGCGACAGCCTTCGTCCTTGGCGGACGGGGAGCGCGAGGCGCGCGCGGGGTGCGCTCGGGCGCTTCCTCTTCATCCATCATGATGCGGGCAGCGGGCCGTGGGGCGGCGGGCTTTTCAGCCTGGGGCTTGCGCGGCGCCTGGACCGGCTGACGCTGCGGCTGTGCCTGCTGGCGCTGCTGCTTGTCGGATGCCGCCTGGGCTTCGGCTGCCCTGGACAGCTGCGAGGCGTCATAGCGGTCCAAAGAACCTGCAAAGACATTGGTGGAATCCGCGCCGTCATCCTCTTTGATGGTCAGGCGCACCCGGGCAAACTTAGAGCCAAACAAACCAAACAATCCTTTGGAACCTTCATCAAGGATTTCGACCTGGACCTCGCCAATGGAGAGTTTCAGCGCCTCAAGGCCGGCGGTTATGGCCTCCTGCACTGTCTTACCGCTTGATTCATATGAACTCATGATATCGCGACAACTCCTTTCGCTTCAGCCAGCTTGTCCTGCTTGTCATAGTGCCTGGTGATCAGGACGTTCATGGCGGTGGCAATGAGGTTGGAAACCACCCAGTACAGGGCAAAACCCGCATTGGAGGTCAAGCAAATGAAGACCGAGAACAGCGGGAAGAAGTACTTCATGAAGCCGCCCATACCAGCTGCCGACGCAGGATTTGCGCCTGCCGCTGCGCCGGTGTCCATGGCTGGGGCAGCGCCCGTCGCGCCGGGTGTAAGCTTGGTCATCAGCACCTGGCTGAGGCCGGCCAGCGCAGGCAGGAAGAGATAACCGTTGTACTGGACGAAAACGGTGATGTTGAACAGGATGAAGTTGATGTTGCTCCAGCCGGCCATCGGCTGCAGCTGGGCCATATATTCGGGCATCTGCTGCATGGCGGTGATGATGCTGGGCAGGACATTCTTCAGGGCGTCGGCGGTGGTGAAGTCAAACCCCGCGGCAGTGAATTCGGGCACGGCGTTGGCCACATGCTGAACCATAGTCTGTATTTGTGTCGGGCTCAGCATCTGGTAGATCTTCTGCCAGACATCCACAGTGATCACCTTGATGGCGTTTGGATCCGGCGCGATTGCCGCGAACAGGGAATCCGCCACCCAGATGTTCTTGACCCATAGCCAGCCCTCATAAACCGGCGCTTCACCCGAAAGGAAGGTAAAGACCTGGTGGACGATCTGCTCATTGGCCAGCGCGCGCATCGCGCCGAACATGGCAAAAAGGATGGGCATCTGGATGAGCAGCGGCAGGCAGCCGGACAAGGGGCTGTAATGCTCTTTCTTCATCATCTCGGATTGTTTTTGCTGAAGCTTCTGCTTGTCATTGGCGTATTTCTTCTGCAGTTTGTTCAGCTCCGGCTGGATTTTGGCCATCTTGCGCATGCCCTTGCGGTTTTTGATGTCCAGGGGCATCAGCACGAACTTGATAAGGATCGTGAAAATGACGATGGACCATCCGTAATTGCCGATAATGGTATAGATCCAATCCAATATCGACTTGAGCGCGTTGGTAATTGCTGCCACCTGTTTAGTTCCTCCTTATTGCTCCCTCCGGCGGTTCCGGTACGGGGTCATAGCCACCCTTGTGAAAGGGGTTGCAGCGCAGTATCCGCCGCAGTCCCATCCATGAGCCGCGCAGGGCCCCGTAGCGCTGGATGGCGACGCGGGCATACTCCGAACAGCTGGGGATGTAGCGGCAGGAAGCGGGAAAGTGGGGGCTGACGGCCCGCTGGTAAAAGGAGATCAGTGCGAGCAGCAAGCGTTTCATGGCAGATCCGCGTAGAGCTTCATGCGTGTCAGCAGCCGGTTCATGTCATGCTCAAGCGCCTTGTAATCCGCTTTGTCCGCGCCTTGCCTGGCGGAGAAAACGTAGTAGCCTTGCCTGAGGCCCGCCATCTGCAGGCGAAAGCACTCACGCAGGCGGCGTTTGATCAGGTTGCGCTGCACTGCCTTGCCCACCTTCTTTGAGATGGAGAATCCCACCTGCAGTTTGCCGGCCTTGACGTAAGTCAGCACCAGCAGCGGCTGGGACATGCTCTTTCCCCGGCGGTAGACGTAGCGGAATTGGCTGTTCTTGCGGATACGGTTGCTTTGCTGCATCGTTTCTTCCCTTACCCTTCTTGCCTGCAGGCAAGGAAAACCCGCCCCCTGTCATCTGTTTGGCGTTGAGCGGGGCGGGCTAAGCCATAGGGGTCGGCGTTGGGATGAAAATCAGACAGTGAGCTCCTTGCGTCCGCGCCTGCGGCGCGCAGCCAGCACGCGCCGGCCGTTCTTGGTCGCCATGCGCTGGCGGAACCCGTGTACTTTGTTGCGCTGACGTTTCTTGGGCTGGTAGGTATGCAGCATCTCAAACACTCCTTCTAAGCTGACGCTCCCGGCGTCCACAATGCGCCGGAGCGCAGAACACCTCGACGTAACTTCGTGAGTATATCAAAGGCCCTTCGGGCTGTCAATACCGCGCGCGGCCCCTGTGTGATTTTCCTGCGCAGCTAAATTCGCCGCAGTGTTGGCGCAACAATGTCAAAGAGGACCAAAAGGTTCACATTCTGTTCATCGGGATGTCAAAATCCCCGGGTATATTAAGCATGTACCTGCTGAAGCAGGCAAGAAAAGTCACAAAAGGAGTGAACACCATGAAAACGAAAACAAAGATTGGTTTCAGCATTCTGTCCGTCGCGCTGGCCTTGACCTTAGCGCTTACACTGGCTGTATCGGCAGCTACCGGCACCATCGCGCCCGATGAGGTCAGCGGTATTGTTAATACCCAAACTGACAAGGCGCAGGTCACCAGCCCCTTCATCCAGGTGGCAAATCAGGTGCGCGACAGCGTAGTAGGCGTCAACAATTACCAGACTGCCATGCAAAGCAGGTATGGCTACCGCTTTTTCGAACAGGCGCCTGAAAGCGGCGAGCGCGTTGCCGGTACCGGTTCGGGCGTTGTCATCAGCAAATACGGCCATGTACTGACCAATTACCATGTCGTCAACGGCGCCAGCCGCTTGACTGTCACGTATGGCACCAAGGAAGCCGAAGCCACGCTGGTAGGTTCCGACCAGGGCTTGGATATTGCCATCCTGCTGGTACCCGGAATTGACCTGCCGGCCGTGACCCTGGGCGACAGTGACCAGATCCAGGTAGGTGAATGGGCTGTCGTAGTGGGCAACCCTCTTGGGCAGGAGTTTGACCGCACGGTCACCGTGGGTGTCGTTTCCGCCTTCAACCGTGCCATTGACAACCGCACGGTTGACAAGTACGGTCGCCGCAGTATCGTTACCAACCAAATGATACAGATGGATGCCGCCATCACATCGGGCAACTCGGGCGGCGGACTGTTCAATATCCTGGGCCAGCTGCAGGGCATCCCCTCCATCAAGTACGACTCAACTGCCATCTTTGGCGGCCCGTCCATCGACAATATCGGCATGAGCCTGCCAATCAACGCGGCAAAACCCCTCATCAAGGAAGCACTGGAGAAATACGACGGCAATAATGTCGCCCAGGCCAATATCGTTGACCAGCAGACCGGCCAGAGCAGCAGCGTTCAGCCCGCGGACCCGAACAAGCCGCGCATGGGCGTCACCATCACTGCCTTATCCGCCAGTTATCCCCTGGTGCTTGACGGCACGCTGCCCCAAGGCGCCTATATCACCCAGGTGGAGCCCGCTTCACCGGCGGAAACCGCAGGACTCAAAGCCGGCGACATCATCGTGGAAGTGGACAGCACCATCGTCAAGGATTCACAGGAACTGGTTGACAAACTATCCTCCTATAAAGCCGGCGACAAGGTGGAGATCAAGTTCTTCCGCGCGCTGGGGCTCGATGACGTCCTCCAAGGCAATAAAGACGCCGATACCCTGGGCGAAGGCGCTTACCAGACTGTGAGCGTGGAGCTGAAGGTGCTCAGCAAAACCCTGTAAACAACAGAAACATCTCTTGACAAGGGGCTGCCGCATATCTGCGGCAGCCCCTTCACTGTACTCTTGGATATTCAGCTTTCAAGCGCAAGTTGTTCAATGATCGGGATATCAGCGGGGCAGAAACTATATTGTACAAGCTCATGTGGCTTGATCCACCGCATGTCATGGTGTTCATTTCGTGTCAGGGTGCCGGATATGATGCTGGCTTCATATAGGCTGAGCCGTATATGGATGTCATCATAGCGATGCTCTGCCCGTGCGTAAAGGCCGCCGATCCGGAGGCTCACGCTCAGCTCCTCCCGGCACTCGCGGATCAGCGCCTGCCGCGCGTCTTCCCCCGGCTCCACCTTGCCTCCGGGGAATTCCCATAGCAGCGCGCGCTTCTTGCCTTGCGGACGCTGGCAAATGAGAAAGCGATCCCCCTGCCTGATAAGGGCTGCCACTACTTCAACCATGCCTGTCCCTTCACGTCAAACGATGAGATCAGTGTACCATAATGCCACACAATATGTCGCTCCTTTTATGTAACGAACAATCAATTAGGCGAACATTCGTGCCGGATAGGGCTGGCAACATTCGTGCATCTGTGCTATGATGCATCGCAATTGTAATGAAGGAGTAAAGGATGGACAAGATCAAGCGCAATGAGCGCATCGCGGCGCTGACCAGAATATTGGTGAACGAGCCCAACCGGGTGATGCCATTTTCACAGTTTTGCGAACGTTTCGGCGCGGCAAAGTCTTCCATCAGCGAAGATGTGAGCATTGTGGATGCCGCGCTGCGCGAGCAGGAGCTGGGCAGCCTGGAAACCGTTGCGGGGGCGGCAGGGGGCGTACGCTTTCGCCCAACCGGAAACGCAGCGGGCAATCATGCCTTCATCCAGTCTGTCTCAGACGCGCTGTGCGATCCCGGCAGAGTACTGCCGGGCGGCTACCTGTATGTGTCCGATGTTTTGGGCGATCCCAATATCGTCCGCCGCATGGGTGACATCATAGCCTGTGCGTGGTATGAGGCCAGGCCCGACTTCGTACTGACGATGGAAACCAAAGGCATCCCCGTGGCCATGATGACCGCAAACGCACTGGATGTGCCGCTGGTCATCGCGCGGAGGCAAAGCAAGGTCTATGAAGGCAGCGCCGTCAACATCAGCTATGTAACGGGCAGGGGCGTCATTGAGACCATGTCGCTGTCAAGGCGGGCGGTAAAAGCCAATCAGCGCTGCCTGATTGTGGACGACCTCCTCCGCGGCGGCGGAACGGCCAAGGGCTTGATCGCGCTGATGGATGAGTTTGCCGTCCAGGTCGTCGGCATGAGTTTCGTATTGGCACAGGATACCCCCGCGCGCAAACCCTTAGCAGGCGAAAAGTCCCTCATGCACTTCATGGGCGACGGGGAGACCCAGCCCCTGCTTGTGCAGCCCGCCCTTTGGCTGCAGACAATCCAGGAATGAAGGATCAATCATGTTAGCTGTCATCGGCCTTGGCAATACAGGCGCCGCATATGAAAAGACCCGGCATAACGCCGGCTTTCAGGTCATCGACCTGCTGAGCCGCAAATACGGTATCCCGCTTTCAAAAAACAAGTGTAAGGCACTGGCAGGCGAAGGCCAGGTTGCCGGTACGCGGCTTGCCCTGCTGAAGCCGCAGACCTTTATGAACCTGTCCGGCGAAAGCGTACAGGAAGCCCTCCAATGGTACAAACTGCTTCCCCAAGAGGTGCTGATCGTCTCAGACGACATCGACCTGCCGCCCGGTTTCATCCGGGTGCGTCCGCATGGCGGCGCGGGGACGCACAACGGCTGGAAGAGCATCATCCAGCTGACCGGCACCGATCGTTTCCCCCGCATCCGCGTTGGCGTCGGCGCTCCTCCCCCCCAGTGGGATCTGGCGGATTGGGTGCTTTCCGGCTTTGGCGATGATCAGGCTCGCCTGGATGAAGCCTTCCTGACAGCAGCTGAGGCTGCAGACTGTTTCATCCGCTTGGGCATCGACATGGCCATGAACCGTTACAACAAGAGGAATGATGATAAACCCGCTGTTTGAGGCACTGGAACGCTCCGATAGCTGGCAGCAGGCATTGGCAAGCTGCCAAAGCCGGGGCAAGGCGGCCCTATACGATGTGACGGAGTCGCAGCGAGCCTATTTGGCTGCTGCGCTCAGCCGGAAACTGCGCCGGATGGTGCTGTATGTCGCGCCAAGCGAGCAGGCTGCCCTGTGCGCAGCCGAAGACTGCGCTGCGCTGCTTGGCGGGCGCGCCGCATTGCTGCCCGCGCCTGACGTGCAGTTCCTCCGGGCGGTTTCGGGCAGGGAAAACAGCTGGCAACGCCTCAGCGTGCTGCAGCATGCCCAAAGGGATGAGCTTGACGTGCTGTGCGTATCGGCTGAAACCTTGCTGAGCCGCTTTATGCCTTCCGCTGCGCGCGAAAGCATCCCGCTCAAACTCGGCCAAAGCGTTGAACCCCAGGCGCTGCTGATCCATTTGACGCAGATAGGCTATGAGCGCGTGGAAATGGTGGAAGGTAAGGGACAGTGCGCGCTGCGCGGGGATATCCTTGACATCTTCTCCCCCGACAGCGACCAACCCGTGCGCATTGAGTTTTTTGACACGCAAATCGACTCCATCCGAAACTTTGACATCTTGACGCAGCGCAGCAGCGCAGCGCTTGACCACATCCATGTATGCCCTGCGCTGGAATACTATATTCCATCAGACCTGCGGGAACAGGCCGTCCGACGGATGCGCGACGCCATTCAGGGCGCATTTGCCGCACAGCCGGGCATGCGGCAGCACTATACACTGGCCATACAGGATGATGAAGATACGAATATGCCGGGCGGGCTGTCTGTCGGCCTGCACCGCCTGGCACGCGATGCCCAGGAACTGCGTGACAACGGAAGCTTTCCCACCATGCCGCTGTGGGCCAATATCGTATTGGCCGAGCACGTCAGCCTGCCGGAACTGCTGAATGACCCTCCGGTCGTCATTGATACACCCGACCGCGTGCGCAGCCGCATGCAGGACAGAAACACAGGGTTCCTTGAAGACCTCAATCTTGCGCTCAGCCGCGCTGACGCGGTACCTCTCCAACAGGGCCTGCTGTACTCGGCGGACGAGGTATTTGAGCGTCTTGCGCAAATGCCCATGCTGATCCTGCAGGAAATGCTGCACGGCATGGGCGGCTTGCAGCCTGACGCCGTACTGCCTTTGAAAGGCCAGGGAATGAGCGGCTATCAAGGCCGCTTCGCCGAACTCGGTCATGAGATCAAGGTCCGGATGAAAGAGGGATACACCATCGCGATCCTTTGCTCGGGCGAGGCGCGAAAGGAGCGCATGCAGCGCGCGCTGCACGAGTTTGACTGCCCCGCCGCAATGGGCCAGACTGGTGATGAACACATCAGCCCGGGCATTCCTTACCTCATTACCCTCCCCTATTCTCACGGTTTCCTCATCAAGGATGCCGGGCTGCTTGTGCTGACCGACACCGATATCTTCGGCACCGGCCACAAGAAACAGAAAGTCAGGAGCAAGGCCGGCGAACGCATAGAGGCTTTCACCGATCTTTCCGTAGGCGATTATGTGGTGCACGAGCACCATGGCATCGGCGTATACCAGGGAACAGTGCGCCTGCAGTCGGAAGGCGCTTGGCGCGACTACCTGTTCATACAATACAGCGGCAATGACAAGCTTTATGTGCCGCTTGACCAATTCGACCGGGTTCAAAAGTACATAGGGGCCGGCGATGCCGCGCCGCATCTGAACGACCTGGGGTCGGGCGAATGGAGCAAGCAGAAAAGCAAGGTCAAGAGCGGGCTGCAAAAGCTGGCCTTTGACCTGCTTAAGCTTTACGCCCAGCGCCAGGCTCAGGAGGGTTTCGTTTTCCCGGCGCAAAAGGCATTCGAGGCGCAGTTCAACGACAACTTCGAATATGATCTGACGCCCGATCAGCAGCAGGCGGTGCAGGATGTGCTGGGCGATATGGAAAAGGCCACCAACATGGACCGCCTGCTGTGCGGCGACGTGGGCTACGGCAAAACGGAGGTGGCCATGCGGGCCGCTTTCCGCGCGGTCATCAACTCAAAGCAGGTTGCCTTCCTGGCGCCCACGACCATCCTGGTGCAGCAGCATTACCGCACGCTGACGCAGCGTTTTGACGGCTTCCCCGTGCGAATCGACTTTGTCAGCCGCTTTCGCACACCCAAAGCCAACAAGGAAACCATCGCCAGGGCCGCGCGGGGTGACATTGATATCCTGGTGGGCACGCACCGCCTGCTCTCCAAGGATGTTCAGTTCAGGGACCTTGGCCTCCTCATCGTTGATGAAGAGCAGCGCTTTGGCGTTGCCCACAAGGAAAGCATCAAGAATTTCAAGAAGACTGTCGACGTCCTGACCCTGTCGGCAACTCCCATTCCCCGCACGCTGCACATGAGCATGGTAGGGGTGCGCGACCTGAGCTTGCTGGAAACCCCGCCGGAGGAGCGCTATCCCGTGCAGACCTATGTGGTGGATTACCATGACGGCCTGATACGCGATGCCATCATGCGGGAACTTGGGCGCGAAGGGCAGGTGTTCTTCCTGTACAACCGCGTAGCCGATATCGAGCGCCTTGCCAGCCGCCTGCGCCAGCTGGTGCCTGAGGCAAGCATCGCCATCGCCCACGGGCAGATGCAGGAAGGCGCGCTGGAAGACGTGATGATGGACTTCTACGCAGGCCGCTATCAGGTGCTGCTTTGCACAACCATCATTGAAAACGGCATCGACATCCCCAGGGCCAATACGCTCATTGTGTTTGACGCCGACCGCTTTGGTTTGTCCCAGCTGTATCAGCTGCGCGGGCGCGTAGGCCGCTCCAACCGCGCCGCCTACGCCTACCTGACCGTCAGGCAGGATAAAACGCTGAGCGAGACGGCCGAAAAGCGCCTGGCCGCCATCAAGGAGTTCACGGAGTTTGGCGCCGGTTTCCGCATCGCGCTGCGAGACCTGTCCATACGCGGCGCCGGCAATATTCTGGGGCCCGAACAGTCCGGGCAGGTCAGCGCCATTGGCTATGACCTTTACTGTAAGCTGATCGAAGAAGCTGTACGAGAGGCGAAAGGCGACTATTCGGGCCAGCGCGAGAGCGAAATGGATACACGCGTTGAACTGCACGTCAATGCCTACCTGCCGGAATCCTACGTGCCGGGAGAAGCCCAGCGCATGGAAATATATAAACGTATCAGTATGATCAAGACTGAAGCTGACCGTGACGAGCTGCTCGGCGACCTGATCGACCGCTTCGGCGAGCCGGATGAGGCCGTCATGAACCTCATCCAGGTTGCGCAGCTGCGCGCGCTGGCAGGATCCCTGGGCGCTGAGTTTGTCACCTATCAAGGCGAGGCGCTCAAACTGCGCCTCAGTCCCAAATATGTGCGGGATCCTGCGCTGCTTTACAAGGGAATGCTGTTGACCGATCGCCGCCTAACCATGCAAAACGGCAAAAAGCCCGCCCTGCTGCTGCTTCTGCCTCGCGCCGATGAACTCAAGGCGCTCAGGGAAGGCGTGAAGGTACTGGGCAAATTGCTCAAGGAAATGGAACGCCTCAAGGAAAAGTAGGATATTGTCCGTCTATTTCACCGCTGGGCAGCTGTATAGCGCTTCCTCGCAGGTAAGATACAGATCCTCGCCGTTGGCGGGAAGCAGGGCTGTCTGGCCTGCCGGCAAGGCAAGTGCCTTGCCGTCCGCGTAATGCAGCTCAGCTGGCTTCAGCGCGGTAAGGACGGCAAAGCGCCTCCTGTCGGCGGGGATCAAGGCATCCTGACAGGAAAGGTATCGCTGTGTCTCAAAGAAATCCGTATTGAGCAAGCCTTCGCGCTGACCCTTCCCCTGCATGGGCAAAGGCTGTGGAACCACCTTATCCGGCCGAATGGCCGGATCGGTGACATCTATGGCCTGTTTCAGATGCAATGGGCGCTTGTTGCCATTCTTGTCGCGGCGTTCCCAATCATAAAACCGGTATGTGACATCGCTGGACTGCTGGATCTCATACAGCACGATGCCTTCCCCGATGGCATGCACCGTGCCCGAAGGGATGAAGAAACAATCACCCCGGGTCACCGGGACAAAGCGCAGCAACTCTTCCACCCTGGCGCCCTGCAGCGAGGCTTCCTCAAGCATCTCCCTGGTGACGCCCTCACGGACACCGTAGACCAGATAAGCATCGGGCCGGGCGCTGAGGATGTACCAGGCCTCTGTCTTGCCCAGTTTGTTCTCATGCTTGCGGGCATAGGCATCGTCGGGGTGAACCTGCACACTGAGCGCTTCCCCGGCGTCCAGCAGCTTGAGCAGCAGGGGAAATTCGCCCTTGACCTCCGTGCCGACCAGCGCTTTGCCATAGCGTTCTATCAGGTGGCTCAGCGGAGTCCCCTCCATATCAGTGCTGTTGAGGCCGGGGATGGCGCTGAGTTCAAGGCTTTCGCCGGTGCGCGGGTCAGGCGTATCCTTGTTGTAAAGTTCCCTGAGTTTTGAGCCTCCCCAAGGGGTTTGGGCGCCAAAGCGGTAGGCAGGGCGCATCAGGATAGGCGCAAGCGGCATGGTTCCTTCCTCCGTCTTAGGGCAGGTTTCTGGTGGCGATCAGCGCGATGCCGGTGCCTGCCGCGTCTTCCAGCAGCACCTGCCCCTGGCTGATGGGAAGCGACAGGTCCAAGGCCCTGACAGCCTGCATGCATGCTGCGATTTTATCTTTGGGAATGGGGGCGGCTGTCTTGAGGCTGACAGGCGTGGCGCTGCCCTTGACGGGCGCGACAGCGGTCACCATGCGCATCGGCCTGACCGACTCCTGCCTTGCGTAGACGTCGCCGCGCTTGCACTGCATATCCTTGACTTCAATAACCTGACCATCCTCCACCGTGACAGTCATCCGGCAGCCCACCGGACAGTTGATGCAGGTGATTGTCTGCTGTGACATGCTCAAGATTGCTTGCCTGCCAGCTTGACGATGGCATAGGCGAAAATGCGCATATTCTTGCACAGGCTCTCTATGAACATATGTTCATCAGCCTGATGGGCCACATCCGCCTCATCTGGGAAGAGCGCGCCAAAGGCAACGCCTTCGCGCAGCGACCTGGCATAGGTGCCCCCGCCAATGGCGACAGTCTCGCGCGGCAGGCCGGTCACCTCGTGATAGGCGTCAAGCAGCGCCTGGACAAGCGGGCTTGAAACAGGCACATGATGAGGCGTCTTGTTGGCCACCTCCGTCACCTCAAAGCCGGGCAGGTTTTGCGTGATCAGGCTTTTGAGCATATCGGTGCTGGTCAGGAGGGGATAACGGATATCCAGCCGGACAAATAATTGTTTGCCGTCCATGCGGATGATCCCCATGTTGCAAGTGAGGGGGCCGGATATGCCGTCCCGGATATCTGCGCCCAGGCCTGCCGCGTCATAATCGATGCCGATGGTATCGGCCAGGGTTTTCACGGGACCCGCCGCGCCTAAATCGCGCAGGGTGATAAGCATCTGCCCTATGGCATTGCGTCCCTGCTCAGGCATGGCGGCATGGCCGGGTATGCCTGTTGCCGTCAGGGTGACGATTCCCCGGTCATGCTGAGCCGTTACAGGCCAGCCGTACCGCCGGGAAATGGCAGCCGTTTCTTCCACCAGTTCAGGACCGCCGGCCACTTGCGCGGTTGCCTGGCCGGGCACGACATTGGGGCGCTCACCTACGTCAAAGCTGAGTATCCTCAGACCATTGTCGGCCGGCGCGGCGCGAAGTTCCAGACCATAGAGCCCCTTTTCAATGTTGATGACAGGATAGCCGGCATCCGGGCTGAAACCCATCCGCGGCATGGTAGCCACCTTGTTGTAGTGGGCAATGTCCTGCCAGCCGCTTTCCTCATCGCAGCCCAGGATCAGGCGCACCTTGCGCTTGAGCGGGATGCCTGCCTGTTTGACAGCCGCCATGGCGTACAGGGCGGCAACAGCCGGCCCCTTGTCATCGCTTGTGCCTCGTCCGTAGATCTTGCCATCCTCAACCTGCGCGCCAAAGGGTTCCTTCTGCCAGCCAAAGCCGACAGGCACAACATCAACATGCGCCAGGATAGCCAGCGCATCCTCGTCAGGCCCGTCACCCATGTCCGCATGGCCGATATAACCGTCAAAAATCTCTGATTGGAAACCCCGGGCCCGGCAGTCCGCCATAGCCTTTTCCAGCATTTGGCGCATGACTGGACCAAAGGGCGCGCCCGGCTCGGGCTCTGCCTTCAAACTGGGTATACGGACCCATTCCTGCAGGGTGCTGACCATGGGTTCCTTCAGGCCCTCCAAAATGACATCAAGCTCTTTCATCTCTTCCTATCCTTTCACTGCTTTTGCGAATCGTTCAAGTCCGGTCCCAAGCTGCCCGGCAGGGCAGCCAAAGTTAAGCCGCATATAGCCTTCGCCGCTTAGCTTGCCAAAGAATGTTCCGTCAGTGGGCAGCACGAGCGCCTTGCGGCACCTGGCGTAAAGTTCCGCGTTGCTCAGCCCGTACGCCCGCATGTCCACCCAGGCAAGGTAAGTGGCCTCAATCGGGCTCAGGACTGCCTCCGGCAGGAGCCGCCCAAGCTCCTCACGCAGCATGTGCCGGTTGTCATTCAGGTACGCCAGCACACCAGCCAGCCAATCGTCACACTGCGTGTAGGCTGCGCGCGTGGCGACCAGCGCAAATACATTGCCCGCCTCAACCCCGCAGACATGAAGCTCCCTGCCAATGGCCTTCATCAACTCCCTGTCGCGGCAGAAAATGCTGGCCTGCTGAAGCCCGGCGACATTATAAGTCTTGGACGCCGAGGCCAGGCCGACGATCGTCATGCCGGGCCGCTCCAGTGTCAGGATGGAGATGAACCGATGCGGTTGATAGACGAAATCGGCATGGATCTCATCGGACACCAGGGCGCAGCCGTAAGCCTGAAGCAAGTCAAGGAGCTTAACCAGTTCCTCCTGCCCCCAGGCGCGTGACACGGGATTGTGCGGGTTGCACAGCAGCATCAGCCGGGCGCCCTCCATCAAATGCCGCTCGACCGCGTCAAGGTCCATGGCATATCGGCCTTGCCCGTCACTCACCAGAGGCGCTTCCAGCACCCTGCGCCCGCTGTCCTTGATAGCCCCGAAGAAGGGGCCGTATACAGGGGGTTGAACGATGACGCCTTCACCGGGTTTGGTCAGCTGCGTGACGCATACGCGCAGCCCGCTGACAACGCTGGGCAGCAGGCCGACTTCGGCGGGGGAGAGTATAACGCCGTGGTGGCGCTGCCAGTAGGCGCATACCGCCTCCATATCGCCGTCATCCACATAAGTATAGCCATAGTTGGCATGCTGCGCCCTGAGGGTGAGCGCCTGGGCGATGGCCGGCGCGGCGGCAAAGTCCATATCCGCCACCCACAACGGCACCGCGCCCGAAAGGGTCATGCCGGGAGACGACCACTTTACGGACTGCGTGCCGCTCCTGTCGATCCCTGCGTTAAAAAAGGCCCTGTCAAACACCATTCGCCTGTCCTCCGCTGCATTTCATGACATGAAACCCGCCCTTGCGCTTCACTGTTTCCACAGCCGCGAATATTCCCCTGAGGAAAACGGCCGCGCTCTGAGCGCCTTGCTGCTTGCGCATCACAACGTATAGCGCGCCGCCCGGGCGCAGATGCCGCGTGCATTCGCCAAAAAGACGGTACACGGTTTCCTTGCCGGCCCGGATGGGCGGGTTGAATGCGATGCAGTCAAAGGACCCCATGATCTGCGCGAAACCGTCGCTTTGCCCCGCCTGAACCGGTACGCGATTCTCCTGCGCGTTTAGGCGGGCGAGATGCACCGCGCGCGCGTTGATATCCGCCATGGTTACCGCTGCCTGCGGATGCAAAGCAGCGATGATCACGCCCACCGCTCCCCAGCCGCAGCCCAAGTCAAGCACCGATCCCTTGAGGTCATCCGGCAGAGCGCTCAGCAGCGTCTTGCTGCCAAAGTCAAGCTCTCCCTTTGAGAAGACCCCGCTGTCCGTAAAGAAGCGAAAAGCGCGTCCCTGATAATTCAGGGTAAAGGGCTTGGGCGCGCTGGCGCTGAGGGGCGCCGGGGAAAAGTACTGCTGATCAGCCATCGCCGGGCGCTCCCTGCGTCAGCTGCTGCCACTCCAGCGCGCTCAATTCACGCCACTGCCCCGGGGCGAGCGCGGGATCAAGCGTCAAAGCGCCGAAGCTGAGCCGCTCAAGCGTCAGCACTTCGTGACCGCAGGCGCCAAACATCCGCCTCACCTGATGGAATTTGCCCTCCCGGACAGTGACGCGGGCCAGGCTTTCCCCTTCCTGCGCCTGCAGGATTTCCATCTCCGCGGGCATGGCGGTAAAATCCGAAAGCGTGATGCCCCGGCGGAAACTGTTTATATCCTTTTGCGTCAGAAACCCTTCCACTTTGGCAAGATAGACCTTGGCTACCTTGGCCTTTGGCGACAGCAGGCGATGAGCGGCCTGACCGTCGGTGGTGAATAGCAGCAGACCCTGCGTGTCCTTGTCAAGCCTTCCGATGGGCATGCACTCAAGGCTGCGCATCACTTCAGGCAGGAGGTCCATCACCGTCTTTTGCTTTGCGTCCCGTGCGGCCGTCAATACACCCAGGGGTTTGTTCATCATCACATGGCGATCAAGGCGGATATCGATCGCCTGCCCGTCGACACTCACCCGGCTTTGCGCGGATATGAGCTGACCCGGGTCAAGAGCGGTCTGCCCGTCAACCTGCACCCTGCCCTGGCGGATGATCGTCTTCACCTGCGTGCGTGAACCAAAGGCCAGCATGCTCAACAAGCGGTCCAATCGGTTCACAGCGCTTTGTTTCCCTTGTGGATGGCCGCTGCCAGGGCGGCCTTGCGATAGAGCACAAAGGGCAGATAGAGCAGCAGGATGGCCAAGCCTGCCATGAGCAGGTCGGTCTGCGGAAAATCAAGGGCGGTCAGCGCCGGCAGGAGGATCATCAAATCAAGCTGGATATCCCCTGTCATCCGGGTGATAAGGGAAGTGGCCAACACCGCCAGAACAATGGCCAGCGCCGGCAGCACGCAAAGCAGGTTGATGAGGACAGTGCTCCGCATATGCGCCCCCCTGCGGACAGCCTTCAGTATGCTTGCTTTGCGGTATTCAGGCTGCATTGGCAGGTAAAAGGAAGGCATGACGCGGTACCATCCCCAGGCTGCAAGCACGATGCATACCAGCAGCAGCAGCACCAGCAGCGCGACCCCGTGCACATAATCCCCGCCGACAAGCCCGCCTGCGCTTCTGATCATCTGGAAGAAGGAGGGGAAGTCCGTCATGTTCATATAGTAGTAAAAGGCGCCGAAATAGGCAAACAGGGGCAGCAGCCAGGGCAGCGCGCGCAGGAAGACGAGCAGACCCTGCGCCAGCCAAGCGGGATAATTGGACAGGGCGGTTTGCGGCCCATCCGCCTTCAGCCAGCCTGCCAGTTTGCCGCCGACCTGGCAGCGCAGGGGCAGCACCAGCAGGAGATACAGGGGGATGCAGCACAGCATGGCAATGCCCATGGCATGTGCCCTTGGAGCGCCAAAGAAGCTTTTTGTGATGGCAGCGAAGATCAGGGGGGACAGCGCCAAAGCCCTCAGCAGCAGCTGGCCCAGCGTTATGCGCAGATACTCCGGGATATGGGCGACGCTTGCCCGCCGGGCTGCCCGATGCGGTGTCCCTCTGTGATCAAGCGGCATTTGTTTCCCTCCTTGGACTTTTCATGCGCACAGTATACCAAAGCAGGCGCTCTTTTTCAACCGCCCTTCCCCTTGCCAGAAGCGAACAAATGTGCTATTCTGCGTTGGGTTTGGAGGATAGTATGCAGGACCAGCTGATCATCAAAGGCGCGCGGGAACACAACCTCAAGAATGTGTCGCTCACGCTGCCGCGTGAAAAACTCATCGTATTTACAGGCTTGTCCGGTTCAGGCAAGTCCTCATTGGCCTTTGACACCATCTATGCCGAAGGGCAGCGCCGCTATGTTGAGAGCATGTCTTCCTACGCCCGCCAGTTCCTGGGCCAGATGGAAAAACCCGATGTGGACAGCATCGAAGGCCTTTCCCCCGCCATATCCATCGACCAGAAGTCGACGGGGCACAATCCGCGCTCCACGGTGGGGACGGTAACGGAGATATTTGACTATCTGCGCCTGCTTTACGCGCGTATCGGCGTACCCCATTGCCCCACCTGCGGCAAGGAGATCAAGCAGCAGACGGTTGACCAGATGACGGATGCCCTGCTGGCGATGCCCGAGGGCACCCGCCTGCAGATACTGGCGCCTGTCATCCGCGGCCGCAAGGGAGAGCATCAAAAGGTGCTGGATGACGCACGCAAGGCGGGCTTTGTACGTGTGCGCGTTGATGGCACGCAGTATGAACTGGACGACGCCCCGGCCCTTGACAAGAAAAAGAAGCACGAAATCGACATTGTGGTCGACCGCGTTGTGATCAAACCCGGCATCCAGCAGCGCCTCAACGACTCCATCGAGACCGCCCTGAAGCAGTCTGGCGGCCTGATGGCGTCCCAGCTCATGGCGGATGGCGCCATCACGCTGTATTCCCAGAATTACGCCTGCCCGGACTGCGGCATCAGCATAGAGGAACTGACACCCCGCATGTTCTCGTTCAACAACCCCTACGGCGCCTGCCCGACTTGCACCGGACTGGGAACGCTGATCAAGATCAGCCCGGACCTGATGATCGCCTATCCCGAGAAATCGCTCAATGACGGGGCCATCGCGGTCATGGGCTTCAACAGCGCGGGCGATGAGAGCAATGTCGCCCATCAGATGTTCGTTGCGCTGGCAGAGCAGTACAAGTTCAGCATGGACACCCCCGTGTCGCAGCTGCCCTCGGAGATCATCGACATCCTGCTCTACGGCACCAAAGGCGTCAAGATCCCCGTCCGCTTTGCCTCGGCCGGAGGCGGCACCTGGAACGTCGCCTACGAAGGCCTGATCCCTACCGTCCAGCGCCGTTACCGCGAGACGACAAGCGACGCGATGCGCGCAAGCTACGAAGAGCTGATGCGTGAGGAGACCTGCCCCGATTGCCGAGGCCAAAGACTGAAGCCCGCTTCGCTTGGCGTAACGGTCGGCGATATCAATATCATGGCGCTGACGGACCGGAACCTGGTCTCGGCGGGCGACTTCCTCAGCAGCCTGCGTCTGAGCCAGACACATCAAATGATCGCCGAGCAGATACTCAAGGAAGCAAAGGACCGCCTGAACTTTCTGTGCAACGTGGGCCTGAGCTATCTGACCTTGTCACGCGCGGCCGCCACCCTTTCGGGCGGCGAGGCGCAGCGCATCCGCCTGGCTTCACAGATAGGCTCGCGGCTGGTGGGTGTGCTGTATATACTCGATGAGCCGTCAATCGGCCTTCATCAGCGCGATAACGCCAAGCTGCTGGGCACGCTTCACGAACTGCGTGACCTGGGCAACACCCTGATCGTGGTGGAGCATGATGAGGAAACGCTGCGCAGCGCCGATTATCTGGTGGATATCGGCCCCGGCGCCGGCGAACACGGCGGGCACGTGGTAGCGCAGGGCAGCGTCGAGCAGGTCATGGCAACGGAAGGATCCATCACAGGCGCTTACCTTAGCGGGCTCAGGAAGATCAGCATGCCTGCCATCAGGCGTACACCCTCAGGCTGGCTGACTGTCGTTGGAGCCGGTGAGCATAACCTCAAGAATATCACCGCAGCCTTTCCCCTGGGCGTGTTTTGCTGCGTGTCGGGTGTTTCGGGCAGCGGCAAATCAAGCCTTGTCAACGGGATCCTTTACAAAGCTCTGGCGCGCGACCTCAACCGCGCCAAGACAAGGCCGGGCAAATACGAGCGCATTGAAGGCCTGGAAGGACTTGACAAGATCATCAACATCGATCAAAGCCCCATCGGCCGCACGCCGCGCAGCAACCCCGCCACCTATACAGGCCTGTTTGACCTCATTCGCGGCGTTTTCTCCGGCACCAATGACGCCAAGGCGCGCGGCTATAAAGAAGGCCGGTTCTCCTTCAACATCCGCGGAGGGCGCTGCGAAGCATGTTCGGGGGACGGCCTGATCAAGATCGAGATGCACTTCATGGCCGATCTCTTTGTCCCCTGCGAGGTCTGCGGCGGCCGGCGCTATAACCGTGAGACGCTGGATGTACGCTACCGCGGCAAAAACATCGCGGATGTGCTGGATATGACGGTTGATGAAGCGCTGCACTTCTTTGAACATCACCCCCGGCTGATGCCCAAGCTGCAAACGCTCTTTGACGTTGGCCTGGGTTATATGCGTTTGGGCCAGTCGAGCACGACACTCTCGGGCGGCGAGGCGCAGCGTGTCAAGCTGGCCACGGAGCTCAGCCGCCGGGCCACCGGCAAAACCATTATCCTGCTGGATGAGCCCACCACCGGCCTGCACATGGACGATGTCGGCCGCCTGATCAAGGTGCTGCAGCAGCTGACCGATGCCGGCAACAGTGTGCTGGTGATTGAGCACAATCTGGATGTGCTCAAGACTGCCGACTACATCATCGACCTGGGTCCCGAAGGCGGTGACGCCGGCGGCATGATCGTGGCGAAGGGCACGCCCGAAGAGATCGTGCAGGTGGAAGAGAGCTATACAGGGCAGTATCTGCGCAAGGCCGGGGTAAAGGCGAAGTAGTATAAAGTCAAAAAGGCATCCGGCACGCTTTCCCCGGGGGAGAACATGCCGGATGCTGTTTAGGCTGCGCTGTTGCCGATTACTTCACGGGCACTTCAAAGACCGGGATGACGCCGCCTTTGAAGTCGGGGTTGTTGAGGATGTAGTCCTTGATCTTCTGTGTGTGGAGAACGGTCCTGAGGGCTGTTACGAAGTCTGCTTCCGCGTTGGCGGTCCTGACCACAACATAGTTGGTGTAGGTAATGCCGGCCTGACCTTCGGCAGGCTCCAGGAACAGGGCGTCCGTGGCAGGGCTGAGGCCCGCGCCGATGGCGAAGTTGCCGTTGATGACCGCAAAGGCCACATCGCCCAGGGCGGCGGGGATCAGTTCGGCGTTGAGCTCAAGGATTTCCAGTTTCTTGGGGTTTTCCTTGATGTCAAGCACGGTGACGGTGCTGTCAGGGCCGACGTCCTCGGCCAGTTTGATCAGGCCTGCGTCCTGCAGCAGCAGCAAGGCGCGGGTCTCGTTGGACGCGTCGTTGGTGATGGCGATCTTGTCGCCCTCCGCGATGTCGGCCAGGGCTGCCTTGGTGCCGGCATAGATGCCATAGGGCTCATAGTGCACCGGGATCACGGCGACCAGCTGTTCTTCGGGCTTGACTTCCTTATTGTAGGCATTCAGGTAGGGCAGGTGCTGGAAGTAGTTGGCGTCCAGCTCGCCCGCCGCTGTGGCGGGGTTGGGAATGGGATACTCCGTGAAGGTCTTGATCTCCAGATCAAAGCCCAGGGCCTTCAGGTCTTCAACGACCTGTTCCAGGATAAGGACGTGGGGGCTTGGGGTACCGCCGATGACGACCTTCTTGTTTTGGGCCAGGCCCGATACCAGGGACAGGGAGAGGACCAGGACGAGTGCCAGTGCGACGAACTTTTTCATGGGGTTCTCCTTTCTTGGTAAGCGCTCAGCGCTTCCTGTGGTCGATGCGTTTGGTGCTTTGGTTGCCAATGACGGTGATGATCTGTACCAGAATTACCAACAGGACGGAAGCCGCGTACATGACATCCATCTTGCGCTGATTGAGGCCTTTGGTGATGGCGATGGCGCCCAGTCCCCCGCCCCCCGCCGCCGATGCCATGGCGCTGTAGCCCAGGATGGTCACCGTGCAGATGGCGGCGCCGTTGACCAGCGAAGGCAGCGCTTCGGGCACCAGCACTTTGAAGATGATCTGGGCAGTGCTGGAGCCCATGCTCTGCGCGGCTTCGATGACGCCGTAGTCGACTTCCTTCAGGCTGCCTTCCACCATGCGCGCCACAAAGGGGAACGCGCTGATGAAGAGGGGGAAGATCAAGCTGCGGGTGCCGATGCCCGAGCCCATGACAAGGCGGGTAATGGGGATCAGCATGGCCAGCAGGATGATGAATGGGATGGAACGCAGGAAGTTGATGATCACCCCCAGCGCCGCGTTGAGGCGTGCCCTTGGGAAGATGTGTTCCTTGCCGGTTACCACAAACAGGATGCCAAGGGGCATACCCACGAGATAGGCCAAAATGGTGGAAGGGATAGTCATGAAGAGGGTATCGTTGATGCCTCCTATGAGAAGGTCCAGCCATTGCGCCTGACTCATTGTGCGTTCACCTCCTTTACCGGGATGTTCTGCTCCTCCAGGTAGCGCATGAGCAGCTGCTTTTCAGCCGGGTCTTCAGGCGAGCGGACGAGCATCTGCCCATAGGTCCTGCCGCCTATGTTTTTCATATCGGCCGACAGAATGTTGACCATGACACCGTGTTCCTTGATGAGGGTTGCGATGATGGGTTTGTCAACGGAAGATCCGTCGAACACCAGGCGCAGGGCAGGCCCTTCGGGCTCTTCATCGGGGGTCTGGGGCGCCGCCCCAAACAGCCTGCGGCCGGCCTGGGATTTGGTGTGCATGAAGACCTCGTCCACAGAGCCTTCCTCTGCGATCCTGCCGCCGTCCAGGATCGTGACCCTGTCGCAGATCTGGCGGATGACAGCCATTTCATGGGTGATGATGATGATGGTCAGCCCAAGCCGGCGGTTGATGTCTTGCAGCAGGCTGAGGATGGACTGGGTGGTCATGGGGTCAAGCGCGCTTGTGGCTTCGTCGCACAGCAGCACCTCAGGGTCGCTGGCCAGGGCCCTGGCAATGGCGACGCGCTGGCGCTGGCCGCCTGAGAGCTGTACGGGATAGGCGTTGAGCCTGTCTTCAAGGCCTACGATCGTCAGCAGCTCCTTGACGCGAATGTTGGCGTCCTTGCGGCTGACCCCCGCGATCTCCAGGGGATAGCGGACATTTTCGCCTAGCGTACGCTGCATGAGGAGATTGAACTGCTGGAAGATCATGGCGACCTTGCGGCGGACGGCCAGGAGCTCCTTGGTGTCCATCCGCAAAATGTCTTGCCCGCGGTAGAGGATCTGTCCTGCGTTGGGGGTGTCCAGGCGGTTGATGCAGCGGATCAGGGTGGATTTGCCGGCGCCGCTCATGCCGATGACGCCATGGATGTCACCTTTGGCAACCGAGAGATCAATACCATCCAGGGCGACGACATCCCCGTCGGGCGTCTTGTACACCTTGGATAAGCCCTTGATCCGGATGAGCGCTTCCTGCGTCAAGTTTACGTCCCCACTCTGCATAAAAATAACCCGCTTCGCACTTAGACGAAGCGGGCTTTCGATCAAATGTCTATGATCAAGCGGCGCGACGCAATAAGCGCGGTAAAGAGCAGCGCATCATCATAGACATTCGCATGGTCTGCTGTGTCATGTGAACACTCTCCCTTCCTTCGCTTACGCTTGATGGGTGGATTCTACCCTGAAAAACCCGCCGCTGTCAAGCCAATTATGCGGGTAATGCGTAAAAACATGCGAAAAACAAGCTGAACCGGGTTAATTACGCGTCGATACCCGCCTGTGCGATTCGCTCCTGGGCCTCAAAGGCGCGCAAAGCCTCTTCCGCCTTCTCCCAATTCATGTATTGGCTGTCTAAAAGAGCCTTTTGCTGCTTGATCTCGTGCGCGGCCTTGCCGGCTCTCTCGGGATCAGTATATACCAAGGGATCCATCAGGCTGTCCTGCAGGGCCTGCAATGCGGCTTCGGCACGGCTGACCGCTTCCTCCGCCTCACTCAGCGCCATTTGCAGGGCATCGAACTGCTCCTGCTGCGCGCGGGCGCGCCTGCGCTCCTTGACAGCCTCCGTCCTGCTTTTCCCCTGCTCCGCCAGATAGTTTGGATTCTTTTGGCGGGCCAGTTCCTTGAGGTAGGCGTCGTAGTTGCCGTCATACGCCGTGAATCCGTCCTGAGCCATGACTAAAATTTTGTTGGCGAAACGGTTGATGAAATACCTGTCATGGCTGACAGCCAGGATCGTGCCGTCAAAACCGTCCAGCGCCTGTTCCAGCACCTCGCGCGAATCGCTGTCCAGATGGTTGGTGGGCTCATCCAGGATGAGGAAGTTGTTGTGACTGAGCATCAGCTTGGTCAGCGCTGCCCGCGCCTTTTCACCGCCTGACAAGGCGCTGACGGGTTTGAACACATCATCGCCCGTAAATAGGAAAAGGCCCAGCGCACCGCGCACTTCATGCTGCAGCAGGCGTGGGAAGTCATCCCATACTTCGCGCAGTACTGTCTTTTCTTCATGCAGGCTTTGCTGCTTCTGGTCATAATAGCCGATGTCGGCGTTTACACCAAAGCGGCTGCTGCCGCTGTCGGCGCGCTGACGGCCGGTCAGGCAGTCCAGCAGCGTGGATTTGCCGATGCCGTTTGGGCCGATGAGCGCCGCCCTGTCCCCCGCGTGCAGCAGCAGGTTCAGGTCACTGAATATCTGCCGCGCGCCAAAGGCTTTGCCAAGGCTCACGATCTTGAGCGCTTCATCCCCCATGCGGCCGCGCGCGGTAAAGGAGAAGCGCACCTGCCGCTCTTCAGCCGGCTTGTCCAGCAGATCCATGCGCCCCAGCGCTTTCTCGCGGCTTTCCGCGGCGCGGATAGACTTCTCCCTGTTATAGCTGCGAAAGCGCGCGATGATGGCCTGCTGGCGCTCGATCTCTTTTTGCTGGGCCGCATAGGCGCGGCTGCGCGAGGTGAAGCGCTCGCCCCTTTGCTCCATATAACGCGTATAGTTGCCCCTGTACTGCTCCGACACGCCAAAGAGGATCTCTGTCATGCCTGTGCAGACGCTGTCCAAAAAGTAACGGTCATGCGATACCAGCAGCACGGCGCCCGAATAGTCGTTCAGATAATCTTCCAGCCACTTGAGCGCTTCCAGGTCCAGGTGGTTGGTCGGTTCATCCAGCAGCAGCAGATCGGGCTTTTGCAGCAGCAGCCGGCCCAGGGTCAGGCGGGTCAGCTCACCGCCGGAAAGCAGGCTTGCCTGCTGTGCCTGCTGGTCTTTACCAAAGCCAAGCCCGGTCAGGACGCCCTGCACGCGTGAATGGCAGGAATAACCGTCAGCCTGCTCAAAGCGCGCGTGCAGCTGGGCGTACTCGTCCCCAAGTTTATGCAGGGCATCTTCACCCGAAATGCCCATCAGCTCCTCGATTTCCCGCAGGCGCTCTTCCATTTGGTAGATGGGGGTAAAAATGGCTTCCATCTCATCAAGCACCGTATTGCCGGGTTCGGGCACATAGCTTTGCGCCAAATAACCGGTTACCATACCCTTTTGCATGGCAACGGCCCCATCGTCGGCGCTGAGCTGCCCCGCCAGGATGCGCAGAAGGGTCGTCTTGCCGCTGCCATTGACGCCAACCAGGCCCATGCGCTCGCGCTGGGCCAGGGTCAGGCTGACATCCTTCAGCACAGCTTCTGTGCCAAAGGATTTCTTCACATGGGAAACGCTCAATACGATCACAGGTAACCTCTATGCCCAATCAGTAAAAAAGGCTGGCGCAGCGCGTCAGCCTCCGGACCGAAGCCATCTTCAGCGCAGAAAAATCATCAGCATGGCCAATGCCACAAAAAGCCCGGCGGACACCTTGGTGATGTTGGCCAGCTTACCCTGCGCGGAGCGGGCCTTGTTCTTGCCCATGAAGCTTTCAGCGCCGCTGCTGCCGCCAAGCGCTGCGATACCCTCCGCATCGCCCTTTTGAAGCAGGACGGATACGATCATCGCCAGGGCAACAATCACCAGGAGAATGTTCACAATCAGTTGAATCGTCGTCATAAAGGAAAAACCCCCTCAAAAACTTGGACATTGGTTAGATTAACACAAAGCAGGGAACAATTCAAGATTTTTCGTAAATCACAGCGCCTGCCTGCCGCACGGGCGGGTTTACAAGGTCTTGTGATAGACGCGGTAGACGCGGTAGAGCTTGCCGCCCGCCAGGATTGTGTTGTTGACGGACGCGATGTTCGTTTCATCCACGGTGGAGCCTTCAATGTGCCTGATGCGCAGCGCCTTTGCCCCCTGCATGGCACGGTAGAACAGCACGGCGTTGACGGCCTTGTTTTGATAGTCCGGTACGACATACTGCATGGGACAGCGCGCGGTGTCGATGCGCGCGGTAGCCAGCAAGCCCAGCAGCTGTCCCCACAGGCCGCTGCCTCCCCTGCGCTGCTTGAGCACCCTGTTGAAGTCCAGCAGGCCTATCAGGATGCCGATTGGGCGGCTGCTGGCATAGGCGATGACAGCCAGGTTCTTGCGGAAGATGGGCCTGACACGCTTGAGCATCGCCATGATGTCTTCCGTGCCGGGCAGATACTGGCCGGGTTCCTCCGGCGTCGCCTCGGCAATGACAGTGGCGATATCCCGGGATACGCGGGCGATGTTCTCCCTGTTGAGGTCAATATTGCGCACTTTGAAGCCAAAGCGCTGCTGCACGCGGTCGGCAAGCGGCGCAAACCGCTCCATCGTCGCGTCGCTCACCTCCACCTGGTAGGCCAGGTAGTCGCGCTCCTTGGTGAAGCCGTATTCCTCAAGCAGTTTCTGGTAATAGGCCGGATTGTACGGGTTGAAAAGGACGGGAGGGCCGTCAAAACCCTGTACCAGAAGGCCGCGGTTCAGCTCGGTGTACTCCGGCGCCAGGGGGCCAAGAAGCTTGGTGACGCCATGCTCCTTCAGAAAGGCGACCGCTGCGTCCAGGACCGCCCGTGCGTAGGTGGTGTCATCGAAGCTTTCAAAGAGGCTGAAGTACCCCTGGCTGTCCTCGATCTGGGTGTTGCGGCGCATGTCGATGCCTGCCATCACGCGCGCGACGGGGCGGTCATCGTCGTAGCAAAGGAAAAAGCGCTGGATGCCCTGCAGGAACAGCTCGTTGTCCTTGCCGGTCAGCAGCCGGGTCAGTTCACGCCGCGGCGGGGCGACCCAGTTGGGGTCGTCCTTATAAATGTCGTGCGCCAGGCGGATAAAAGGCTGTATGGCGCCCGGGGTTGGTTTGACGATCTCAACGTGAATCATCGTGTTCACCTCATACTTTTCCTGAGGGGATTATATCATAGGGCGGTCGGGATTCACAAGCAAGACTCAATGGCCGCCAGCAGTTTGTCGCGTCCTTCGCCGGTTTGGGCCGAGTAGGCGATGATGTCAAAGGGCTGCACCTGCATCAGCCTGGCGATAGGCAGCAGGTGGTTCTGGCGCGCGGCCTTGCTGATCTTGTCGGCCTTGGTGGCGACGGTGATGAAAGGGATCCGGTTGAAACGCAGGTACGCCACCATCTGCAGGTCATCCGCCGTGGGCTCATGGCGGATATCGACCAGCTGGATGACCGCCCTGAGGGTGTCTGAAGTGCTGAAGTAGGTCTCCATCCTGCCGCCCCACTTGCCCTGCTCCTTTTTATCCACTTTGGCATAGCCATAGCCGGGCAGGTCAATCAGGTGAAAGGCGTCATTGAGGAGGAAAACGTTGATCAGCCGCGTTTTGCCCGGCGTGACGGACGTCTTGGCCAGCTTGCTTTGCCGCGTGAGGGAATTGATCAGGGTGGACTTGCCGACGTTGGACTTTCCCGCCACGGCGATCTGCGCCAGGCCCTTCCCGCGGAAGGGTCCGTATTCGGCCAGGCTGGTGATGAACTGCGCGCTTGTGATCTCCATCCTCAGTCTATCAGCGCCAGACGCGCCGCCCCCATGATGGTGTCCACATATTCGATTTGAAAGCGGCTGACGATGTACTCGGGTATCTCAGACACATCCTTGGCGTTCTCCCTGGGGAGGCAGAGGATGCTGATATTGGCGCGGTAGGCAGCCAGCATCTTTTCCTTCACGCCCCCGATGGGCAGCACGCGTCCGGCCAGCGTGATCTCGCCCGTCATGGCAAGGTCCTGGCGCACATTGCGCCTGGTCAGCGCTGACAAGAGGGCTGTCGCCATCGTGACGCCTGCGGAAGGGCCGTCTTTTGGCACAGCGCCTTCCGGGACATGGATATGGATATCCAGCTTGTTATGAAAATCCGGGGGCAGCTGATGTTCCTCCGAATGCGCGCGCACCCAGGACAGCGCCGCCTGCGCGCTTTCCTTCATCACATCGCCCAAACTGCCTGTCAGGGTAAGCTTGCCTGAGCCGGGCATCACCGTGCATTCCACCTGCAGCATCTCGCCGCCCACTTCGGTATAGGCCAGGCCGTTGACAATGCCGATCAGGGGTACCTTGGCGGGATTGTCGCGCAAATAACGCTCAGCGCCCAAATACTCGCGGGCAGTCTCGGGCGTGATCCGCACCTGCTTGACATCCTGTTCCAGCACCGTGACGGCCGTCTTGCGCGCCAGCCTGGCCAGCGTGCGTGCAAGGGTGCGCACACCCGCCTCGCGCGTGTACGATTCAATGATAAAGCGCAGCGCCGCTTCGCTCACCTTGACATCCGCGGGCCTCAGGCCATTTTCGATCAGCTGCTTTTTAAGCAGGTGCCGCTTGGCGATCTGGAGCTTTTCCTCTTCGGTGTAGCTGGGCACCTCGATGATCTCCATGCGGTCAAGCAAGGGCGCGGGGATGGATTCGCGCGTATTTGCCGTGGTCACGAACATCACGTGCGACAGGTCAAAGGGCACATCCAGATAGTGATCGCGAAAGTGCATGTTCTGCTCGGAATCCAGTACTTCCAGCATCGCGCTTGCCGGATCACCCCGGTGGTCATTGCCCAGCTTGTCGATCTCATCAAAAAGAAAGACAGGGTTCATGGTGCCCGCCCGTTTGAGGCCTGTGATGACATGGCCGGGCAGCGCGCCGATATAGGTGCGTCTGTGGCCGAATATCTCAGCCTCGTCTCGAACTCCGCCCAGCGATATCTGGACGAACTTGCGCCCCATCGCGCGGGCGACCGCCTTGACGATGGATGTCTTGCCAACGCCCGGCGGCCCCACAAAGCAAAGGATCGCCCCCTTCATCGCCGCCTGGGGGTCAGCCTTTTGGCGCAGGCCCAGCACGGCCAGGAACTCGATGATGCGGTCCTTGACTTGTTTCATGCCATAATGGTCTTCATCCAGCACGCGGCGGGCACGGTCAAGCACGATCTTGTCCTTGGTATACTTGCCCCATGGCAGGTCCAGCAGCCAATCCAGGTAGGTCTCCGACACGGTGTTTTCCGGCGTGCCGGGCGCCATGCGGTTAAGGCGCTCGATCTCTTTTTCCGCCTTCTCCCTGGCTTCGGCATTCAGGGGAACCTTGGCAAGACGCTTTCGGTAGCCCTCGATCTCCTCGTCGTCTTCCTCGCCCAGCTCTTCCTGGATAACCTTCATCTGCTCACGCAGGTAGTATTCCTTCTGGTTTTTGTCCATCTGCATGCGGATGCGCAGCTGCACCATGCGCTCAAGCCCGGCAAAGCGGGTTTCCTTGATGAGCGCGACAGCCAGCGCCTCCAGGCGAAGGGCGGGGTCCAAAATGGTCTGCAGCTGCTGCTTTTCTTCCATGCGGCTCAGCGCGTTGCCCGCTATCACGTCCACCAGTTCATCGGGATCCGAAATAGCCTTGATGAGCCGGGTCGTCTCAGGTGAAATGCGGTGGCTGGCCTCCGAAAATTCGTGAAAATACTCCTGCACCACACGAACGGAAGCAGCCATCTCCGGCGTGACCTGTTCAGGCGCCGTGGCAGGGATGGGGGACACGGAAGCCATCCAGGCCCCGTCCGCCAATGACACCTTGTGCAGGCTGCCGCGCTGCTCGCCTGCCACCAGCACGCGCAGCATATTCCCCGATACGTGCAGCACCTGCTTGATGCGGGCAATGGTGCCAACGGTATACAGGTCACCCAGTTTGGGTTCCTGCGTCTCAGTATCCTTTTGCGTGACGATAAACACGCGCTGATCGTTTGCCATCGCCTTCTCCACCGCGGCGATGCTGGGCCCCCTGCCCACATCAAAATCCATCGACGTATGCGCAAACAGCATCATGCCCCGCAGCGGCATGAGCGGCAGCGTGCGCTGCGTTGCTTCCCTGGTTGATCTTGCCATGTTTCCTCCTGTGAAAAGACCTCTTCTCGCTTGGATGGCGGGAAGAGGCTTTCCAGCGACATCTTGCCGTCGCTATATTATACCCTGTGTGCAGGGGCCCTCACCGTAGTATGTACGGATGCCTTC
>CAZPBJ010000018.1:0-47455 GCA_964584685.1 uncultured Christensenella sp.
TGCGCGTAGGCTGAGAATACGCCAGTGACGCAGGGGTCAAAGGCGGGGCCCAACAGCGCGCAGAAGCCGGCTTCCCAGAACGTTTCGCGATAATCCCATTGCCACTTGTATTCAAACTTGGCCGTATCCAGGGGCTCGTAGTTTGCTGTATCGACATAATGGGTTTTTGTGGCCAGGCAGGCGTCCATGATGCTCAGGTCCTGATAGGGCAGCGCCAGGTTCAGGACGACATCCGGTTTGAAATCATTGATCAGGGTGACGAGTTCGCCGATATTGTCCGCGTCAACCTGCGCTGTGTGGATTTTCGTCGCGGTCGTTCCTTCAAGCTTTGCCTTCAGCGCGTCACACTTGGCCCTGGTGCGGCTGGCGATCATGATTTGGGTGAATACTTCGCTGTTCTGGCAGCATTTGTGGATGGCGACGCTTGCGACGCCGCCGCAGCCGATGATCAGGCATTTTCCCATTGTTTATCTCCTTTTCGCGATTTGCAGGATGATTTCCCTGGTGATCTTGCAGGCGGCCGCGGTTGAAGCGCCGCTTAGGTCGTAGTGGGGGGACAGCTCGTTGACGTCGCAGCCGACAATATCCAGTTGATGCAGCCGGCCTACAGCCTCCAGCAGTTCCTTGAATGTCACGCCGCCTGCCTCCGGCGTGCCCGTTCCGCAAAAGATGGAAGGATCCAGCACATCCAGGTCCAGCGTGAAATAGACCGGTTTGCCGCGCAGCTGTTCGACCGTTTCCGCAAAACCGGACAAATCGAACTTGCGGAGCTTTGTATGCTCCCTAGCGAACTCAAATTCGAACTTTTCCCCGCTGCGGATGCCAAACTGATGGATTCTCCCGTCCCCAAGAAGTTTCCATATCCGGTATATGACCGTGGCATGGGAGAGTTCCTCGCCAAGGTAATCTTCCCGCAGGTCGGTATGGGCGTCCAGCTGCACAATATGCAGGTCAGGGCACTTTTTTGCCAGCGCTTCCACCGCGCCCAGGGTGACCAGATGCTCGCCTCCCAGCATGACAAAGCGTTTGTCATCCCGTATGAGCCGTTCAACATAATCTTTGATCATGTCCAGGACGCGCCTTGCGCTGCCAAAGGGCAGATCCAGGTCTCCGCCGTCAAAAACGCTATAGTCCGCCAGATCCCGGTCACTGTAGGGCGAATAGGTCTCTATCCCGAAGGACTCGCTGCGGATCGCTGAAGGACCAAAGCGGGCGCCGGGGCGAAACGAGGTTGTCCCGTCAAAAGGCGCGCCGAACAAAACCAGCCCGGCTTCCCCATATTGGGCGTCACAGGCCAGAAAAGTATGGATGTTCCTTTCCATCTGCCAAAAGCTCCTTTACATAGGTGGGGAGGCAAAACGCGCCCCGGTGCAGTTCCGTGTTGTAGTAGCGGGTGGATATCCCCATCCGGTCCCATTCATCCTGCCGCAGATCAGCGACCGGGTGAAGGCCTTTGGACGCGAATCCAAACAGCCAGTGGCCGGACGGATAGGTCGGGATATGGGCCTGATAGATATAGCTGACCGGGAATACCTGCGAGATGCACCGGTGGGCCGATTGCATGGCCAGCACATCATCCTTGTAGAAGGGACTTTCATTCTGGTTGACAAGGATGCCCCGGCTTGTCAGCGCCTTCAGGCAGTTTCCGTAAAACTCCTTTGTGAACAGCACTTCTCCCGGCCCGAAGGGATCCGTGGAATCCACGATGATCAGGTCATAGGCGTTTTCCCGGTGACGGACAAACTTCAGGCCGTCCTGGATATGGAGCCGGACCCTGGGATCGTCAAAGCCGCAGGCTGTCTGCGGTAGATATTCTTTGCACACGGCGACCACGCGCGCGTCAATCTCGACTACGTCGATCGTCTCAAGCTGAGGGTACTTTGCCATTTCCCTAACAACGCCGCCGTCCCCCGCGCCAATCACCAGTACGCGCCTGATCTCCGGATTGACCGCCATGGCGGGGTGCGTGATCATCTCGTGATAGATGAACTCATCGCGCTGCGTGAGCATCATCACGCCGTCAATAGTCAGGAAACGGCCGAAGTCCTCGGAGTCGAAGACGGCGATCGTCTGGTAATCGCTCTTTTCAAAATGAAGCTGCTGTTTGACTTTGATGGAAAAACGCGTGGATGGGGTGTAATGTTCGCTGTACCATAAATCGTCCATGTCAATCTCCTTTCAGCACATTCAATTGGCTTACGTCCATGCTTTCCGGCCCGGTCAAGGTGCAGCCTTTAGCCTGCGCGTAGCGGATGTAGGCAATCAGCTCGTCCGTGACAAGCTCGCCCGGCGCGAGGATGGGGATGCCCGGCGGGTAACTCATCACAAACTCGGTGCAGACCCGCCCGGCACAACGGGCAAGGGGAAGGCTGACTTTTTCCGCATAGAAAGCGTCCTGAGGCGACATGACCACAATGGGGCTGATATACTCGCTTTCCAGCAGGTCCTTTTTCTCCCGTTTGTAGTTGCGCCGGATTTCACTCAAGGCGCTGATCAGGCGCTCAATGCCTTTATTCTTGTCCCCTACGGAAATATAGGCCAGGACATTCCCAAGGTCGCCAAACTCAATCTGAATATTGTATTCGTCCCTGAGCAGGTCATATACTTCAATGCCGGCGAGCCCCAGCTGCAGCGTATTGATTGACAGCTTTGTCGTGTCAAAGTCAAACACGCTGTCACCGTTGACCAGTTCACCGGCATAGGCGTAATAATCGCCGATGGCGTTGATTTCTTCCCTTGCGTAGTTTGAGAACCGCTTCACCTTGTCAAACATCTCCGGCCCGCGAAGGGCCAGGTTTCTGCGCGAAATGTCCAGGCTGGCAAGCAGCAGGTAGGATCCGCTGGTGGTTTGCGTCAGGTTGATGATCTTGCGCACATAGTTCGCGTTGACAGCGCTTCCGCACAGGAGCAGGGAACTTTGCGTCAGGGAGCCGCCCGACTTGTGCATGCTGACAGCGGCCATGTCCGCGCCTGCCGCCATCGCGGAGACCGGTATATCCTTGCCAAAGTAGAAATGCGTGCCGTGCGCCTCGTCCACCAGGACCCTGAGTCCGCTGTCATGCGCGATTTGCGTGATCTGCCTCAGATCGGAGCAAATGCCGTAATAAGTCGGGTTGTTGACCAGGATGGCCTTGGCGCCCGGATGCCCGCAAATCGCCTGCCTGACATCCGCGACGGACATCCCCAGCGCGATACCCAGCTGCTTGTTGGTCTGCGGGTTGATATACACCGGAACAGCGCCGCTGAGCACGAGCGCGTGGATCACGCTTTGATGGACGTTGCGGGGGAGGATGATCTCCTCGCCGCGCATGACGCTTGAAAGGATCATGGCCTGAACGGCTGACGTTGTGCCCCCGACCATAAAAAAGGCACGGGCCGCGCCAAAGGCCCTGGCGGCCAGTTCCTCCGCCTCCTTGATCACGCTGACGGGATGGCAGAGGTTGTCAAGAGGCTTCATGGAATTAACATCCACGCTGAGGCATTGCTCGCCCAGGAACTCCGTCAGCTCCGGATTGCCCCTGCCGCGCTTGTGCCCCGGCACATCAAAGGGCACGAGGCGCACACGCTTGATGCGCTCCAGCCCTTCCTGCAGCGGGGCCCTTTCCTGGTCCTTCAACGGCCGGCCTCCCTGTACACATTGTGCCCGCTGAAGATCTCGATCATCTCATGGCGCAGCGCGTTGGTGATGTCCATGCGAAGCTTGGGCGGCAGCTCGTACACATCCGAATTGAACAGGTAGTTTTGCAGCATCAGATCCTTGATGAGCATCTTGGTGTGGAAAATGTTCGCCTGATAGACGTTGACATCCACCGCGTCATACTTTTTCAGCACGTCGCCGTTGATGTAATTCTGGATGGACGCGATGCTGTGGTCGATAAAGATCTTTTCGCCTTCCACGTTGCGGGTGAAGCCGCGCACCCTGTAATCGATGGTGATGATGTCGGAATCAAAGCTGCCAATCAGAAAATCAAGCGTGGATAAAGGCGTGATCTCGCCGCAGGTGGAAACGTCGATATCCACGCGGAAGGTCGCGATGGCGGTTTCGGGATGATACTCGGGATAGGTGTGAACCGTCACATGGCTCTTGTCCAGGTGTGCGACAACCGTTTCGCCGCTGCGCTTGCGGACCATGCTCTCCTCCGCTACCAGGAAGGTGACGCTGGCGCCCTGAGGGTCATAGTCCTGCTTGGAAATATTCAGCACCCTGGCGCCGATCATCCCTGTCAGCTTGGTCAAAATCTCGGTCAGCCGCTTGGAGTTATACTCTTCATTGATATATTTGATGTAATCCTGCTGTTCGCGGACTGTCTTGGCATAACAAATATCATAGATGTTAAAGCTCAGGGATTTTGTCAGATTGTTGAACCCGTACAGTTTCAGTTTATCCATTGCCTGCCGCCTCCCAAATTAAAAGGATGCACCGCTTGCACCGCGGTACACCCATGAACAGGTCAATATCCATTTCCGGACAGCAGACAGTTTGCGCCATACAGCGTGCCAAAGGGCTGTCCTGTCATGCCTCGCCGGATTTCAGAGTCTATATAGTAAGAACTACTTTTACTACTCTTATTGACCATTTCACAAGCGTGTACCCCAGTACACTTGGTTATGAAGTAACCAACTGGCAATTGAGTTGCCAACTTACAAAATTTGCGCTCTTAACGCAATCAATAATGTGAAGGATCCCTTCACAATCGGCAGCTGACCCGGCTGTCCGCATGGCCTTGAGTTCCATAAATAAGAAAGGAACTGGTCAAAGTGTTCTCGCTATACGCGACAAACACATATACTTTAGTGATGGAAGCGCTGTATGTCAAGCGGAATTTATTCACCGTTTTCGGGTGGCTTTATTCACCGTTTTCAGGCGGCTGCATGCCCTTGAGCAGCTTGGCCATCATCCAGCCGGTCCTGCCTTCAACCCAAACCTGTTTCCAGTATTCGCCTCCGCCGGTTACGGTCACCGGTGTGCCGTTGCGGAAAAGGCCCAGGGAGTCGGAACCCGTGCTGGCCCGCTTGCGCAGGTGCGCGCCCTGGCCCTCGGGGTTGTCGACCACGGTCTGGATGCCCTCAGGCTGTGGAACGGCAATCGAGCCGGCAATATCCGCGTAGGGCGGCTGCGGTGTGACGCCCCAGGCCATCATGAAGCCGGTCAGCCCGTCCTGCGTGAGCACATGGACGAAGTCTTCCGTCACGCCCAGCACCCGCACGGTCTCCCCGTTGGAATAGGCCGCCTTGGTCTGCGACTTGAAAGACTGGGCTGACCTGAGGTTCAGCCCGGGGTCGTCCGGGTTGGCTACGGTGACTGTGGGGATAGAGGAGGCGACGCTGCCTCCGGGCGCGTCCAAGGCCAGGGACTCCTCCTCAAACCAGCCTTCCAAATCGCCGACGCGCACCTTTACCCAGCCGTTCTTGGGTTGCTCCAGGATAAGCGCCGTGACCCCGTTATAATACTTGCCAAGGCTTTTCGCGCTTTCCCGCGGCTGTGCCCGCAGGGGAACGCGCATCGAGGGATCCGGGCTGTTCACGGCTGCCAGGCTGATGCCGTCTTCTGGTCCTTTGGGCCGGATGCCTTCCGAAAGCGTCCAGCCCCTCAGCTGCTCGCCAGCCTCGTTGAGCACGAGGATTTCGGCCCAATCCCCATTCATGGCCAAAAGTTCAAAGGACTCGCCCGGGGACAGTTCCCTGATGACGCCTGAGGCGCTGTCGGCGCTCTCATAGACGGGTGCCGCAGTGCCCGTGTTCAGGTAGACAGGGGAAACCAACGCGATATTGCCCTGTTCCGCTTGGCCGAGAAGGGGAAGGAGCAGCGTAAGCACAAGCAAAAACAGGAAAGGCAGCCGAATGGTTTTTTTCATTTTTCCTCCCGAAAGGGCCGATACGGCCCATATGCATTATACCCTTGATTTGTCTTCTTGTCTGAACTACAATTAAAATGAAGGGAGGCCTGAATATGAAACGCATCATACCGGCACTTTTTGTCCTTCTCTTTTTGTTCACCGGCTGCACGGCACAGGTGGCAAGCCGGGATCCGGCCGAAGCGGACGCCGTATCCGCGGCGACACAGGCAAGATACAGGGAAAACGAGATTAGTGAGTACCAGGGGGCGCGGCTTGATCCTGCTGTTGGCCCAAGGGATAATGCCATCAATGGCATACAGCGGGTTGATATCGGTAGTTACAAGCTTTCAATCGGCGGCCTTGTGGACAAGAAGACAGAGTTCACGTATGAGCAGGTGCGCGCGCTTGACGCTTATGAGCGGCTGATCACCCTGTACTGCGTGGAGGGTTGGGACGCCACCATCCTGTGGAAAGGCGTGCTGCTGGACGAACTCATCGCCTTAGCCGGCGCGAAGCCGGAGGCCGTGACGGTGATTTTCGGCTCCGTTGATGGTTACATCACCTCTTTGCCGCTCCGGACGATCCGCGACAAGGCCCTGATCCTGGCTTACAGCGCCAACGGTCTCGACCTGCCTCCCGCGATGGGATATCCCTTTATTGTGGTCGCTGAGGATAAGCTGGGCTAAAATGGGGCAGATGGGTCAACAGCATCACCCTGTCTGACGATGCCGACTACAGAGGCTATTGGGAGCAGGCGGGTTATTCCAACGATGCCGACATCTCGCCGTAAGCCGCAATTTACGCGCCAATCTCATACAAACCAACTGACCCGTTCGCGCTGAGTCCTTTATGCAAAATGAAGGCCTTGCGGAATATGGAGATTCCGGAAGGCCGAGTCGGTCGATGTGCCGCTTGTCGAAAAAGCTGTTACAGGCTGCAGTTGCTGATGTTGAAGCAGTGTTCACGGGCCGGATTGCTTTGGTCGATGCTGCGTTTTATCTTTTTGATGCTTTGGCAGCTCGTCTCCGTGCAGCGAAACTCTTCGTCTTTGCCCGCTTTTCGGTAAAATCTTCCTTTAAACGTTTTCATCAAACTTCGGAGGATTTTCATCAGGCTCATCTCCTTTTCCAAAGTATACCCGCCTGAAATTAGTTTTATTCAATGAGGCGCGAAAAATTTCCGGACAAATCCCAAGCAGATAAACTGGGAAAGAAGGCGATATCATGCTCAAGCGGTATCTCATTGATTATCCGCAGTTGCTGCTGCCTATCCGGGCCGGGATCTCAAAGGCCGGGGATTACACGCAGCTGCTTTGGCAAGTCTGGAATTCAGGATCTCAAACCGATCCATTCATCGGATCCGAGGAAGACAGGGAATTCACCCTAATAAGCGATATCGGCCCCTTCGCTGTGCTTTACCTGGCCGAGCGCAGTGACTTCGTTCGCTTTGTACAGGCGATAGCGTTTAAATCGGAGCCGGCGGAGATTCCGGCATCGACCGGCGCCATGACCATCTTTTCCGTTACCAATTACAGGAAGCTGGATGAATACAACAAATGGTCACAAGTAGCTGAAGACAAGGAAACCCCGGCCGCGCGGGACGCTTCCCCCTGGCTGGACACCGTTATTGTTACGACCAAAGGTCCCTATAGCAGGATACCCTGTGAAGATACACCATTCTCCCAAGAAGAGTGGCTGGACAAGTCGCTTACGATACGCATGTATCATGAGCTTGCGCATGTCATGTCAAGGAAGAAGTATCCCGGCAACAAAAATGCCCTGCGCGATGAAGTGGTGGCTGACGCTGTCGGTTTGACAGCCGCGCTTCAAAGATATGACCTGCGTTTGGCGAAAGCTTTTTTGGGTTTTGACAGCAACGATGCATTCGTAGGGGGCCGCATAAGCAACTACCTTCGAAAGGATCAGTCCGTTCAATTCGTTCAGGGGGCGGTGCTGTCAATGATATCGAACATATCGAAAATCTGCGGCGAAGATGGCTCAGGCATACTCGGCCTGGATCTGCTTGACTGCCTGGAGAAATGGAAAATAGGCATATCCTTCTTTGAGGAGATTGTATGAGAATATCCGTATAGAGGTATCAGGCCAAATGGCTAATTCGTGTCCATTGATGCCTGATTTGCGCTTATCAGGAAGTTCTCTATACGATTCTCAACCAATGCCTGAACGTCAGCTATCGCTTTATCAAGCAATGCCCGATCCAGCATTCTGGTTTGACTATCGGGCATTCGAGGCTGTCCGGTCACCTTCTGGAAGGCAATTTCCAGGTCAGTCGCAATGTTGACCTTGCGGATGCCGTTGGCAATGCCGCGGTGAATGGTATCAGCGGATAAGCCTGAGCCGCCGTGAAGAACAAGGGGCACCGGAGTCAGCGCATGGATCTGAGCCAGGCGCTCAAAGTCAATTTTCGGATCTTTTACCTGGTAAATGCCATGCGCCGTTCCCACACTGACAGCCAGGAGATCACACCCGCCGGCAAGCACAAAATCGCGAGCCTGCTTTGGATCGGTATAGAGTGTTTCATCCCGGCCCGTCTCCAGTTTATCGGTGCCGCCAATACAGCCAAGTTCCGCTTCAACAATGACTCCCCGGGGATGGGCATAGGAGACGACCTCGCGGACCATGCGGACATTTTCATCAAATGAAAAGCGGGAACCGTCGATCATCACCGACTCGAATCCCGCGTCGACAGCGGCGATCACCTGCTGAGGATCGGATGTATGGTCGAGGTGCAGAAGGCAAGGTATTGTGTGATGTTTGCGCAAATCGCGGAATGCAGCGGAAAACTCATTTGCGCTGAGAGAAAACCAATTGAGTTCATTGGATGATATCTGCACAATGACAGGCGACTTGCACCGCTGACCTGCATGGAGTACAGCCTCAATGAGGGGAGTGTTTCTTGGAGAAAAGGCGCCAATCGCATAGTTGTTCTTTTCCGCATGGCGGAACAAACGAAGGGGATCCCGAATTGTCATGTGATAACCTCCCTGCAGGATGCGCGTGCCGCAGTCTGTTTGTTATTGACTGAACAGATCAGTCATACACAGATCAAGGGTAACAACACCGGGAATACTGCGTGTCAGGAACAACAGTATATCCTTAAAGTGCAGCATTGTCAGTTCTTTTCTGATTTCCGGCCTATTTGCATCAGGCTGATGATGTGCTACTATGCAGCGGGGATGTGATATGGTGTTAGCTTTATGCCTGGACATCGGGACCAGCTGCCGCAAGGCGGCCGTTTTTTCACGGGACGGTGAAATGCTGGCCTGTGTTCGCAGCGATGCGGCAGTTCGTGAAGACGATGACGGCAATCTCTGGTATGATCCCGCAGCGCTGCTGGACTCTGTATTTGGCTTGATTCGTGAACTGCCTGAAACACTGCGCAGGAGCGTTGAGATCATTGGCGTCACCGGCATGGCGGAAGGCGGTTTGTTGGTTGACCCTTGCGGGCAGCCTTTGTGCGCCGCAATGCCTTGGAACACGCCTTTATCCCGCAAAGTATATGAGGCATACCAAAGTGGCGGCGCAGAGGCGCGTTTTGTCAAGACAGGCCTGCATGCATCCTATAAGCACAGTATTTTCAAGGTTCTTGCCCTTGAACCGCAAAGCGATGCCATGTGGCTTGGCTTGCCTGAGTATATCGCTTTCAGGTTTTGCGGCGCAAGATGCACAGTTCCATCGTTGGCGGCGCGCAGTTACGCTTATGATGTTCGCCAAGGCATGTGGGATATGGCTTTCATAACCGGACTTGGGCTCAATGAGCATATTTTCGCGCCTGTTGTACCTGAAGGCTTGCCAATAGGGGGCCTTCGTCTTGAAGCGGCCGTGCGCGCAGGACTTCCGGAGGGCACGCCCGTTACAGTATGCGGACACGATCATTTGTGCGCGTTATATGGCGCAGGTCTAAACAGCAGCGGTGAGGTTTTGATATCAGCCGGCACGGCGCAGGCAGTCCTGGGCACTTTGGACAACCCGGAAGGCATGGACCCACAGAGCGGTTTGTCCTATGGGCCTTACATTCAGCCGCAGCGCTGGGTGTGGATGGGCGGGCTGCAGGCGGGAGGCGGTTCCATCAACTGGATAAGGGAGTTGCTGTTTACTCAAGGAGGGAACGAAGAGATGCTCAAGGAAGCGGATGCTCTGCCTGAGGGACCCGGCGATGTGCTGTATTTTCCTTATTTGAATGGCCGAAATGCCAGACAGCCAAAGCCCGCCGGCGCTTTCTTCGGCCTGTCGTCACTGCACAAACGCGGGTCATTGATTCAGGCTGTTTATGAAGGCTTGGCATTTGAAACCAGAGCGCTTCTGGCATCATGCCCGATTAAGCCGGAAAAGCTGGTTGTCACCGGCGGATTATCAAGGCATTCACGGTATATGCAGATCCTCAGCAATGTCATGGGATTGGAACTGTCCGTATGCCTGCAGACGGAAAGCGTGCTGCTTGGATCGGCGTTGCTGGCACTGGGCGTAATTCCGCGTAAGGACGCGGGTATTCCCTATAGCCCGTATATGCAGGCCGTTCGTCGCTTTGAAAGCGTGTACCTGGACCGGTATCTGCCGATGCGGCGTAAAGTATATGAACAAGATGGCGTTTAAGTGTAATTTCCTCGTTCTTGGCGGAACACTGCTGGGCATGAAGACAGCGCTGAACCATGCAGGGCAGGGGAAGATGACGCTCTTGGTCTCCCAGGATACCTGTTTATACAGTGAGATTTCATTGTCTGCCGATTACAGGCCGCCAAAGAGTCTCAAAGCTAAAGACGCTGAACTTCTTTTTCCGGAAGATGTACTCGATGATGACGGCATGCTGCATCCTGACCGGCTGAAGAAGCACGGGGAAAAGCTGCTTGCAGCCAAAGGCGTCCAGCTTCTGTATGCCTGCCAGTGCGTCAGCTTAACCGGCAATACAGCTTTGATTGCGCATAAATCAGGGTTGTTTCAAATCGAATATGAGCAGGCATTTGATTGCCGCGGCCAAACACCCCTCCATCAGCCTTGTTTTTGCCTTCAGTATGTGCTCGATGGGAAGCGCGGCCAAATCCAGGTACCTATGGGAGAGGCGGAAGATACCTATTTATTCGCGCTTGGGGAACTCATGCGCCAATATCCTTTGGCAAAGCCTTCACGCAGCGGGAATTTGCCATCGGACACAGGCGGTATCCGGTATCTGCCAACCGGCTTTATGCCCATTCCGGCGCGTGAAGAAAATGCCGACATCATCGTGGCGGGCGGTGGGACCGCAGGCGCTGTGGCCGCACTGCGCGCAGCCAGACTGGGCATGAGGACTCTGCTGATTGAGATGAACAACTGCCTGGGCGGCACGGCCACTGTTGGCGGCGTGAGTTCCTACTGGTTTGGCTTGCGCGCCGGCGCGTCCGCAGAGATCGATGAAGCCGTGGACGGCCTTTATAAGCGCTTCGGAATTCCGCGCAAGCCGCATATTTGGACTCAAGATGACGTTTTCTTGCCTGATATCAAGGCATATGTACTCAAGTCCCTTTGCGAACAGGCGGGCGTCACCATACGCTTTGGCGCAACCGTGTGCGCCGTCAATAGGGAAAAAAATCGCGTGACCGGCGTCCGGTATGCCCAGGGCGGCACGCTGCATACTGCTGCCTGCCGCATGGTCATCGATTGCACTGGTGACGGTGACTGCTGTGTATTTGCAGGCGCGGACTATCATTATGGCAGTGAGCGGGATGAAATGACCTATTGGGCGTCACTGGCGCAGTATCCGTCCCCAGACAGCTACCGCAATAATTTCTCAACGATGGTGCGCGTGGATGACCCCCTTGACTATACCCGTTTCATCGTATCCGGCAGGCTCAGGGGCAGTGAGCTGTATGACCATGGGCAGTATGTCGCTGTGCGGGAGTCCCGGCATATCCGGGGCATGGAAACAGTCACCCTTGAGGGGATACTGGGTATGTGTCTTCCGGCGCGAACGCTGTACACTTGCTTCAGCAACTATGATCCCAAAGGGCGTTTGACGGCAGATCTTGTGTACTTCGGGCTTCTGCCGCCTAATCAGATGATTCCCATCCCCCGGGGCGCGGTTATTCCCACGGACAGCCGGGGGCATATGATAGAAGGCCTATTGGTGGGCGGTAAAGCGATTTCCTGTACGCATGATGCCTTCCCGGGCATCCGCATGCAGCCTGATTTACAGCAGCAGGGTTTGGCGCTTGGCGTGCTTGCGGCGGAGTGCCTTCGGGAAGACAAGGATGCCTGGAGCCTGGGGGATATCAGCCGACAGATCATGGCCGCGGGAGGTTATCTTCCGGAATGTCCGGTGCAGACAGAGCCTGATTATCAGGAAATCATCAATGGTTTGCGCGGTGATGAGCCTCTGGAATGGCTGGACGCGCCGACAAACAGTTATCAAGCAAGCGTCCAGCCGATCATCTCCTTGTTTTTGGCTGACAGCGCGCAGATCCTGCCTTTGCTCCAAAGCGCGTACAGTTGCATGGACCGCGGCAGCCGGCGGCTTCTTCTGGCAAGGCTGCTGCTATGGCACCGGGACGAACGCGGCGCAATGGACATCATAGAAGAGATTTACAGCCTGCTGCGCGGCGAGCCCGGATTGCCCCGGCGGAGCGGGTCTGTACAGTATGGGCAGATGCTGCCGGACCATGGGTTGATGCCCGAGGCTGTCTATCTGCTCAACAGCCTGTCCAGGACAAGAAATACAAAGGTAATTGCCTTGTTTGAACTGGTGTTATCGCGGCTCATGCGCTCTAAAAGGGATTGGTATGATCTGCGTGCAGGCATTTACTGCTATGTTGAGAGTTTTGCTTTTGTCGCCAGAGGAAGGGAAGACAGGGATTTCTTGCCTTTGCTCAGGGCCTTATGTGGTCTTGATGAGTTTGCTGCCAATCAGGAGGACGATTTGTTGACTGAGCGATTTGGCATGCTCAGAATCACGCTGCTGGACGCCATGTGGCATCTGCGTGATAAATATGGTCAAGCTGGCCTTGAAGAGATGACGCGCAGCAGCCGCCGTGCCCTGGCTGTCGCCGCGGCAAAGCTGCTGGAAAAGTAGGCAGATGGGAACCGGTGGGTTGCCGGTGGGTGGAGCCAGACTGCAATGCAGCGAAAAGAAGGGATGAACATGCCGGAATCACAAAACAGGGAGACGATCTCCCGCTTGGATGGTTTTACCCTCAGGATACTTGAAGACCGCCCGGCAGCGGTGGTGCAAAACCGGGAGGGGGCAGAACTGTTTGAACTGTGCCTGCTTTCGTCCTGCCATACCCTGGAGGGAAGGGATGTAAGTTCCCGTATGGACTTCCTGCGTGAGGAATTGATCGAAGGCGGGCGCCGCCTTCTATTTGAAGCGGATTCCACCCTGTGGGACAGGAAAACAGTCCATCTGGATATCCTTGCCGACCGCATCAGCTATGGCGTGACCCTCTTTGGCAGCGGATGCCTCACAGACGCGGAGCTGCTTGGCGGATACTTTACCGGCGCCAATGCCCGCTGGGGCAACGCGCGGTTTTACTCGAACTTTAGGGCAGACCGCCTGTTCTCACCGGAACCTGACAGACGGGAAGAATACTTCCTCAAACCCACTGAGCGGGCGTTGATTGACCTGACAGGCGTTCCAATTCCGGGGCGTGACCACTGGTTTTTCACGCCGCCGCCCTTTTGCTTTGTCCTGCGCCTGGGAGAGCTGTGCTATACGCTGGGGGTAACAGCCAAGCCGGGCCGGCATGGTTTTACCGAGTTTGAATATTCGGGCGGCAGCGGACAGGAGCTGATCCTGCGCTATGAAGCCTATACTCATGTCGAGGGATCCTATGATCTGCCTGAGGTGCAGATCATCTTTGGCAGGGACGAATATGAAGTGACCGCCTTGTTTTCAGCCATCGAGCGCATGGGTGAAAATGCTGGGCGGGATAGACCTGCCTGGTGGAGCAAGCCGATCTTCTGCGGGTGGGGCGCCCAGTGCGCCATGGGCAAACAGCGGGGCATCCACGCGCCAAGCATGGCCACACAGGCGTTTTACGAGGAGTTCACGCAAGCGCTGGTTCAAAAGAGACTCGAACCCGGTATCCTTGTAATAGATGACAAGTGGCAAAAACACTATGGCCTCAACGATGTGGACACCGTCAAATGGCCGGACATGAAGGGCTTCATCCGCAGCATGCACGCCGGCGGGAAAAAGGTGCTTTTGTGGCTGAAAGCCTGGGACCCCGAAGGCGTCGATGACGCGCTTTGTATTCGTGATTTCGCGGGAGCAGGGCAGGCAATCGACCCGACCAATCCCGGCTATCTGGCCCTCTTTGAGGCTGCCTGCCGGGAGATGCTGGGGGAGGAGGGTCTGGACGCTGATGGATTCAAGATCGATTTTACCGCCAGGATACCTTCCTGCCCGGGCTGCAGCCTCTATCGGGGAGGTGTCTGGGGGTTGGAGCTTATGCGCGCCTATCTGGCGATGGTGTATGACACGGCCAAACTTGTCAAAGGGGACGCACTGATCATGTGCCACTGCCCGCATCCCTATCTGGCGGACAAGCTGGATATGATCCGCCTGAACGACATCAACCTGGCCAGGCCTGTCAACGCGCAGATGCGCCACCGCGCCAAGCTTGCCAAAGCCGCTGTACCCGGCAAGCTGATCGATACTGACAATTGGCCCATGCCCGACAAGAAGAGCTGGCTTGATTATGTGCGCATCCAGCCCGAACTTGGCGTCCCTTCACTGTACTACCTCTGGTGCATGGACAACAGCGATGAGGAGATCACCGGCCTGGATCTGGACGTTGTCAGGCAGGCCTGGGAACGTTTCAGCCTTGATGAGAAGAATAAATCGCGCAAAGGAGCAGATCAATGAACAAGAAGACGCTGCATATGATCGGCAACGCCCATATCGACCCTGTTTGGCTCTGGCGGTGGCAGGACGGCTTTGCTGAAGTGCGTTCAACCTTCCGCTCTGTGCTGGACCGCATGCGGGAGGATCCCGATTTCGTGTTCACCAGCGCCGCCGCGCTTTATTACGAGTGGGTCGAAAACACGGAACCCCAGATGTTTGAAGAGATCAGAAGCCGCGTCAGCGAAGGCAGGTGGCGTCTGGCGGGAGGCTGGCTTGTGCAGCCTGACTGCAACCTGCCCAACGGTGAAAGCTTCGCGCGTCACGCCTTGTACGGGCAGGGCTATTTTCTGGAGAAGTTTGGCGTTACGGCCCGCACGGGCTATAACGTGGACAGCTTTGGCCACAGCGGCCTGCTGCCCAAGATTCTGCGCAAAAGCGGAATGGACCGCTATGTCTTCATGCGTCCAGGCGTCCACGAAAAAGCGCTGCCGGCGCGGCTGTTCGCCTGGGAAAGCCCGGAAGGCGACAGCGTGACCGCCTACCGCCTGCCCTTTGAATACTGCACATGGAGCGAAGAGCTTACCGCGCACATAAGCCGCTGTGCCCAGGAGGTGCTCGAGAATGGCAGCGGCATGTGCTTTTACGGTGTCGGCAATCACGGAGGCGGCCCAACAAAGGCAAATATCGCCAGCATCCATGCTCTTGACGGCCGTGACGGGGTCAGCCTGCCCTTTTCCTCGCCCGACAGCTTCTTTGACCTGGCCCCCAACGAAGGCCTGCCAACGTACAACGGTGACCTTCTGCACCATGCCAGCGGATGCTACAGTGTTCATTCGGGCATCAAGGCCTTGAACCGCGAAGCGGAGAACAGGCTTTTTGCCGCTGAAGGTTTCTGCGCACTGGCCAACCGTGCCATCGGGACGGCTTATCCGGCGGAAGCATTCAAACGGGCGTGGAAAAAGGTTCTCTTCAACCAATTCCATGATATCCTTGCCGGCACCAGCATTCAGGAAGCATACAAGGATGCGCAGGAAGATATGGGCTTTGCCCTCAGTGTGGCAGGACAGGAACTCAATCAGGCGCAGCAGGCGCTGATGAGCCGCATGGATCTGCCGTTCAAGGAGGGATCGCAGCACTACGTCGTGTTCAATCCCCAAAGCTTCCCTGTCACAGCGCCGGTCAGCCTGCAGACCGCCGCATATCCCTTTGCGATGGAACTTCAAGATGACCGGGGCAAGGGGCAGCCTCATCAGTTTGCCCGTGCATCCGCTGCGGCGCGCGGCAGGGCAGCGCTTCATTTTCTGGCCAATGTGCCGGCCTTTGGATGGCGGGTATACAGCCTGACCAGGCAAGGGCAGCCCCGCACTGAGGCCTCAGCGGCGCCCAGGGGGGAACTGTGCCTGGAGAACAGCCGGCTGAAGGCTGTCTTTGATCCGGTGTCAGGCATGCCTGCCCAGATCATCCTCAAGGGCAGCGGAGATGAGCTGCTGAGGGAACCCATGCGCGCGGATGTGATCCGTGATGAAAACGACACCTGGGCACATCAGGCGCGGCGGTTTGACCGGGTGATCGGTCATATGCGGCTCAAACGCATCGGTTTCAAGGAGACCGGGCCGGTGTTTTGCAGCATACTGGCGGAATATGAATATGAAAACAGCCTGATGCTGGCGGAATACTCCCTTTATGAGGGGGAGGACATGATCAGGGCAGACATCCGCCTCAACTGGCAGGGCAGCTATCAGGCGCTGAAGCTGCATATCCCCCTGGCGCTCAACTATATCCATGTCAGCGCGCAGGGTCCCTTTGGCCATGTTGACCGGGAGCTGGACGGTCAGGAGTATCCCATGCATATGTGGGTGGACATGACGGGCGCCAAAGGCGGTACAAAGCCGGGCGGCTTGTGCGGTCTCAGTGTGCTCAATGACGGCAAGTATGCCTATGACGCGGCGGACAGATCCCTGAACCTGACCCTGCTGCGCTCACCGGCCTATGCGAACCATGAGCCCTTCATCGTGGCGGATGGGGATGATTATCCCATCATCGACAAGGGGTGGCAGAGGTTTGCGCTGGGTTTTCTGCCGCACCTTGGATCCTGGCAGGAGGCGGGCACCGACAAGCTCGCCAGGGTATTCAACGCGCCGCCGATGATTCTGCCCGAAGGAGCGCACGCCGGCATCTTGCCGGCAAGCGGCAGCCTCTTCTCCCTTGAAGGCGGCAGCGCCGTAGCCGACGCGGTAAAGCTGGCGGAAGACGGCAGCGGTGACCTGATTGTCCATATGCATGAAAACGCGCGGCGTGAATGCCTGGCCCGCGTCAGCTGGCCGGATAACAATGTAAAAGATATTCGTTTCAGGCCGGGGGAGATAATCGCGCTCAAACTGCGAAAAGACGGCGGCGCCGTCAATTGTGATTTGATCGAAAGGGAAGAGGCGGACTAATGGGCAGGGAACGCTCCCAAGCATCCGCTTCCTGCATTGATTGACTGAACATGTAATGATGTATTGATAATCGGAATATTTCCCCGATTGTCCATTTTACTATTGACATCAAAAACACCATGCCGTAAAATAATAGTTGAAAAGTGGGAACGTTACCAATCCTCAGCGCTGTCAGTTGGGAGTTGTTTGATTTGGCTGTCACCATTCAGGATATCGCAAGGTCGGCCCATACCTCCAAGAGCACTGTGTCCCGTTACCTCAACGGGGGCAGCGTGAGCCGTGATAAGGCTGCCCAAATCGAAAAGGTGATCCTCCAGCTGGGCTATCGGCCCAATATGAGCGCCCGCCGTCTGGTCAGCAGCAGCACAAAGGCCATCGGCGTCGTGTTTGATGACATTTCCGATTACATATATGGGGAGATGATTGCCGGGATCAATGCGGCCGCTGCCGGTCACGGGTACAGCTGCGTCTTCCTTTCCCGGGCACAGGGCGAGAAAGAAAGCGATTATCTGTACCTTTTCGCGGCAAGCATGGTGGACGGCATGATCTCAGTCACATTCCGCGCGCGTGACCCTGAGGATGTCAAAAGGCTCAAGGCAAGCGGCAAGCCAATCGTATTGATAGGCGATTGCGCCAACATGACGGGCATTGCGACGGTAGACGTTGATAACCAGACGGGGACCCAGATGCAGATCAGCCACCTGATTGAACAGGGACATCGCCGCATAGCCTATCTTCAAGGACCCGATACCATGCCGGCCGCCCGTTCCAGGCTGAGAGGGTACCTCAAGGCCCTCGAAGCGGCACAGATCCAACAGGATGACCGGCTCATCCGAAAAATCGCGTGGACTGCCAAGGATGCCTATCAGGCGGCAGGGCAGCTGCTCAAGGAGCAGGAGTTCACCGCGATGGCGGTATCCAACGCATACGCCGCCTATGGCGCGCTATTGGCAATCCTCGATGCCGGCCTGAAAGTACCTCAGCAGGTGGCACTTGCGGGGTTTGATGAAGCGCCTATCTGTGAACTCTCACGGCCGTCCATCACCACGCTCAGGCAGCCTAACGGAAGAATCGGGCAGATCGCCACTGACCTGGTCATTGCGCAGATAAGGGAGGGAAAGGGGGACACGTCATCAACCTATGTGATGCCCAGTCAAATCTTGCGGGAGTCTACACAGAGGTGAAGGAGGGGATTGCGTGCATACGCAAAAGAGGCAAAGATGGGCTTACCTGTTTATCCTGCCATTTACGGTATCCTTCCTGCTTTTCGGGATTTACCCGATCTTCTACTCATTGTATATTTCCTTCCATGAGTACAACCCCCTGACGCTGAAGATGACTGGTGTCGGGTTTGCCAACTATGCGCGCCTGATCCAATCGGAGTACTTTTTTGACAGTATCATCAATACGCTGACGATTTGGATATTCTCCATCATCCCCCAGCTGAGCATTGCACTGGTTTTGTCCCTGATCCTCAATGAACGCTTCGTCAAGGGAAAGAGCACGCTTCGCAGCGTCTATTACTTTCCAAATCTCATCACCCCCATCACCATCGGCATGCTGTTCACCCTCTTGTTTGGGTATCCCGGCGGTATGATCAACCTTCTCTTCAAGTTCCTGCGGATTTTTGGAGAGCCGGTAGACTTCGCAAACACCCCCATCCTCGCAAAGCTGGTCGGCGGCATCGCGATATGCTGGCAGAACTTTGGATACAACATTATTTTTATCACAGCGGGTCTGCACTCCATCAGCACCGATGTATATGAAGCCGCCGAGGTGGACGGAGCCAACGCCCTGCAAAAGACGCTCAGCATTACACTGCCGCTGTTAAGGCCTATCCTCCTGTATATCCTGATTACATCGGTTATCGGGGGCCTCCAGATCTTTGACATCCCCAAGATGCTCTTTAGGGACGGGGCGGCCAATGCCACCCGCACCATGACGCTGTACATGTATGAGGCGGCTTTTGAAAACTGGCAGTTTGGCTTTGGCGCTTCCGCCGCCTATGGGATCGCCGTCGTGATCGGCTTCTTCTCTCTGCTTGCCGTTATGATCACGGGAAGAAAAGAAAAGGAGGCAAAGTAGCGTGGACATCAACACACAGGCCATATTTAAAAAACGGGTCGCTCACGGCATCGCGTATTTTATCCTGCTGATTGTCGCCGTCGCCTGTTTTTTCCCCTTCTATTCCATGCTCATTGGTTCCACGCATGATAATCTGCGCATTACAACTACCTTAACCCTGGTGCCCGGAACAAGGTTCATTGACAACTACAACCGCATGGTGCAAAACAAGGATATCTGGCGCGGCTTCTTCAACTCCTTGTGGCTGGCAGTCCTCAACACTTGCCTGGCGACCTATTTCTCTTCGTTGACCGGCTACGCGTTTTCAAAGTTCAGGTTCAAAGGACGCATGGTGATGTTCACCCTCATCATGGTGGTCATGATGCTGCCCGGACAGCTGGGAGTCATTGGTTTTTTCCGCCTGGTCAGCGATATGCGCCTGCTCAACAGCTACCTTCCCCTCATTATTCCGGCCGTCTCCAATTGCTTCGCGGTGTTTTTCTTCAAACAGTACATGGATTCGGGCATCCCAAATGAGCTCATCGAAGCATCGCTGATTGACGGCTGCGGGGAAATATCGATCTTTCACAAGATCATCCTCCCCTGCGTGGGCGCCGCGCTGGTCACGCAGGGCGTCATGAGCTTTATCGGCAACTGGAACAGCTATCTCAACCCATTGATCATCCTAACGGAAACCAGGAAAATGACCCTGCCGGTTCTGCTGGCATCCATCAAGAGCGGCGCCGGCAGCGCGGATTACGGCGCACAGTATGTCGGCATCCTCATCTCCGTTATCCCGCTGCTGATCATTTTCAGTTTTGCCAACAAAGTCATCATGGAGAAGATTTCCATTGGTTCAGCAGTAAAAGGCTAGCCTGGGCGTGTTCCTTGCAGACGAAAGTCTGACATTAATAAGGAGGTAGACTTATGAAACGGTATCTGTCCCTGCTGCTCGTCCTCATGCTGTTCGCGTCTGTGGTCCCCGCTATGGCGGCAACGGCGAACCCCTATGAAGTGGACGAATCCCTGACGGGTGAATTCACCTGGTGGTCCTTCTTCGACCAGACCCCCTTCCTCAAAGAGCAGTTCCAACTCAAGTACCCCAATGTGAAAGTGAACCTGGAAGTGTTTGGCGGCGATGAATACCAGACAAAGATCATGAACACATTGCCCAGCGGACAAGGCGTGCCGGACGTGTTTGACCTGGAAGAAGGCTATGTGTACAAGTTCATTGACAGTCCTCTGCTGGCGGATCTCGAGCAGTTGGGCCTGTCAGGCGCAGACAGCAATTACTATGGCTGGGCGATCGCCATGGGCCGTGATTCAAGCGGCATCCTGAAGGGCATCTGCGACAACGTGTCCCCCGTCGCCTTCTGGTATCTGCGCGACGCGATGGAAAAGTGGCTTGGCACAAGCGATGACGCAGAAATCTCCGCCATGCTGAACTCCTGGGACGCCATCAAGGCCAAAGCCCTGGAAGTCAAGGAAGCCTCCGGCGGGACCGTATTCCTCTGGCCAAACCTTGGTGAAATGGTCAAGGTCAGCGCATTCAGCCTCACGCCATTTGTGCGCAGCGGCGAATTCGCAGTCAGAGAAGGATGGCTCGATCTGCTCAACACGATCCGTGATTTCCATAATGCCGGCATCGTGGCCAACCTTGGCTCATGGAGCGGCGAATGGGCTACAGCCTGGAACGACGGCACCTTGCTGATCCGCACGATGCCCAGCTGGGACTTCTTTACCAACTGGGATAAAAACAATGGCAACGTAGGCGTTGCCGCCCCCTTCCAGAATTCTTATGAAGGCGGCACATACCGCGCGATCTATGCCAATTCCCCCAACAAGGAAGTATGCATCAAGTTCCTGGAATTCCTGACGACCCAGGAATATCAGCTGGCAAACCTGGCTGCGAATAACCAGATGCCCGCCAACAAGAACATCGCGGCCGTCCTTGGCGCGGAATACACCAACGAGCGCTTCGGCGGCCAGAACATCATCAAAACGTACGACCTGATATCCCAGAACATCCCGGACATCATTCCGGATCAGTACACCCGCGGCATCCAGAACAAGTTCTCCAAACATGCCCAGCAAGGCGTGAAGGACGGCCTGACCAATGAAGCCATCATGGAAAACTTCATCAAGGATGTCAAGGACACCTATCCCGAGCTTAAGGGTCTGTAAAAATCCCAACGGCCCGACTGACAAGGGATTTCTCCCTTTCGGCCGGGCCGTATCCCATGCTTATCGCTTCTTGACTCCAAGACAAGAATGAATCGCAAAGGCAGGTAAAGGTATGCTGCTATTGCCGAACGTTTACCAGATCGGCGGACCCTCCTGTTCACATCCCAATGACTCTTCTGTCTACCTGCTTCCGGCAGGCGAAAGCCTGATCCTCGCAGATTGCGGGACGGAGGCGGGATTCAGCCGGATATGGGACAATATCATCAAGTTGGGATTTGAGCCCGGGCGTGTATTGCGGATCATTGGCACGCACGGCCACTTTGACCATATCGGGGGCGCTGCCGGATGGAAAAGGGAGACCGGAGCGGAGCTTTATCTGCATCGGGATGACGCCGCGCAGGTCGAGGCAGGCGACGACATCAAAACAACGGCAGCCTTTCTGTATGGCGAAAAGATGGAGGCAGCCAAGGTGGACAAGCTGCTTGAGGAAGGGCAGGAATTCCGGACTGACGCGGGCGTCCTCAGGGTCCTGCATACGCCCGGGCACACCGCCGGCAGCTGTTGCCTGACGCTTGACCATAGCATTGGCGTCAGGCTGCTGATCGCCGGGGATACGCTCAACGGCGGGTTCAGCCCCCTGATTGGTTCGGATGAGGGCAGATGGCGGCAGAGCCTGCAAAAGCTCCTCGCGATGCATTTTGATTATATGACATGGGGCCACTGCAGCCCGCAGCTGCAATGTGACGCCGACAGGCGTATAGCAGAGCTGGCCATGTCTTTTGCCAACTACTACAATCCCTGGTTCAAGGACTTCTACCGCAGCTATACCTATTGAACGCCGCCCGGCACAGGCCCTGCTTATTTCGGCCTAATTTACAAACAGCCCGACGGCTTCCTGCCTGTTGACATCAACCAGGCCCTTAGTCGTCATTTTAATGCTGGGAATAACGGGCAGGGTGACGAACGCCATCGTCATGAAGGGCTCGATATCGACAGGGACACCCAGGCTGTGCGCGCAAAGGCGGACAGCCTCGTTCTGGTCTGCCATTTCCCGGGCGGACTTTTTCCCCATCAGGCCCGCGATGGGAAGCGCCATTTCCGACAGCACCCTGCCGCCGTCAGCGACCACAAGGCCGCCGCCAAGCTCGCGGACATGGTTGGCCGCAAACACCATATCCGCGTCATTTGTTCCCACGACGATCAGGTTGTGGGAATCATGGGAGACCGAGGACGCGATGGCGCCGCGCTTCAGCCCCAGCCCTGAAATAAAGCCGAGCCCAACGTGGCCGGAATTCATATGGCGCTCGATAACAGCCAGCTTCAGGATATCGCGCTGCAGGTCCACGCCGTTTCCCGCGCTGAAATCGATATCGGCGATCCACTCCTGCGTGATCAGCTGATGGGGAACCAGTTTGATGACACGGCACTTTTGTCCTTCCGGCACGATATGGAAACTGCTTTGGCTGACCGGGTCCAAATAGAAGGAATTGCGTACGGCTTTCCATACGTCAGGCCGGATAAACGGCCGTTCAAACGCCTTGACGATCCCGCGGTCAACCACTTTTTCCCCGTGGTGGTAAACGTCGCGCACGCTCAGGGTATTCAGATCATCCAGGACCAGGAGGTCAGCCAGGTAACCCGGAGCGATGGCGCCTGTTTCCTTCAGGCCGAAGCACTGCGCTGCCTGCAGGGTCGCCATCCGAATGCCTGTCATGGGGGCCTTGCCGTTTTCCACAGTGCGCCGGATGATCGCGTCAATATGGCCGTTGCTGAGCAGATCAGCAGGATGCTTGTCATCTGTCACCAGCAGGCAGCGGCGGCAATACGGCTCTTCGAACAAAGGCATCAGGTCATCCAGGTTCTTTGCGGCGGTTCCCTGGCGGATCATCACCCACTGGCCCTTGCCGATGCGCTCCATGCCTTCTTTCCAGGTTGTGCACTCATGCTCGTCAAAGATCCCGGCAGCGATATACCGGTCAAGGTTCTTTCCGCAGAGCAGCGGCGCGTGGCCGTTGACGATCTTCCCGGCCTTGCGGGCATCCGATATCTTTCGCAGGATCTCGGGATCGCCGGCAAGGACGCCCGGATAGTTCATCACCTCGGCAAGGCCAAGGATCCTTTCATGGCTGTAAAACGGCAGGATGTCCGCAGCCGTCAGGCAGGCGCCGGATTCATCAAAAACGGTGGCGGGAACACAGGAAGACATCATCATGTAAACCGTCAGGGGTATCCCTTCGCTTGACTCCAGCATAAAGGATATGCCGGACAGGCCGGATACATTGGTGATCTCATGCGGGTCCACAATGATGGTGGTCGTGCCGTGGGGAAGGCAGGCCCGGGCGAACTCCGCCGGCTGAAGCATCGAACTTTCAATATGGATATGCCCGTCAATGAATCCGGGGCAGATATACTTCCCGCGGACATCCTCGACAATGTCCGCTTCACTGTCCGCGTAGGCATCGACGCCAATGATCCTGTCGTTTTCCATTAAAACGTTGGTATGTTCCATTTCTTCCGTAAAGACATTGACAAGGGTTCCGTTTTTCAGCAGTGTTTTCATACGGCATCCTCCGCGCTTATTGGTGTTCCCGCAGGGTTTATGTCTTCAGCATGACAAAGCGGCCTTCCGACTCGATCACGTCGACCTCGCCGAATACCTGTGACAGGCAGTTTCGCAGTTCCTCCGCGCCGCACGCTCCTACCGCCAGGTTCCTGACAATGACCCCGTCCTTGAGCAGCAGAAGCCGGTCGCAGTAAGCCAGCGCGAAATTCGGGTCGTGCAGCGTGATCAGCGCCGAGCGGCCCCCCTCCTTCAAAAGGTTTCTGAGCAGGCTCAGGACCAGGTGGCGGTTGGGGTAGTCCAGCGCGCTGTCGGGCTCGTCCAGCAGCAGCAGCCCGGTCTCCTGCACCAGGGCGCGAGCCAGCAGGACGAGCTGCTTTTGCCCTTCGGACAGCAATGAAAAGTCCTCCCCGGCGCTGCCTTTCATGCCCAAGCGGTCCAGGGCCTCCAGCGCCGCCGCGCGTTCCTTCCTGCCGGGTGACGCGAAAATTCCGATGTGCGGGTTGAAGCCCATCAGCACCACATCCATGACAGAAAGATTGTACAGCGCGGAGGGGCGCTGGGGCAGGTAGCTGATAAGCTTCGCGCGGTGCCGTTCATTCGACTGCAGGTACCACCCGCCGTCGATGCGGCAGTCCCCGCCCTTCAGGGGGACAAGCCCGCAGACAGCGCGCAGGAGCGTCGTTTTGCCCGAAGCGTTGAGCCCCAGCAGCGCTGCCATTTCCCCCTGCGCCAATACGAAGCTCGCGTCCCGGAGGATTTCCCTCCGGCCATAGGTGACCCGCAGGTTTTGGACGCGAAGCTTTTCGTTCACCGGGCACGCTGCCTGTTGTTGCGCATGAAGTAGACCAGGAAGGGAACGCCTACAAGAGTGGTCAGTATGCTGACGGGCAGTTCGGCGCGGTAGATGACCCTTGCCAGGCTGTCGGCAAATAGAAGCAGCGCGCCTCCGGCCAGCCCGCTGAACACACAGGCCCGGAAACTGCTGCGCCTTAAAACCAGCCTGGCGATGTGGGGTGAAACCAGGCCTACGAAGGTGATCAGCCCCGTCACCGAAATGACCGAGGCGACGACCGCGGTTGAACAGCCCAGCACCGCCGCGCGGACATATCCCAGGCGGACGCCCAGCATGCGGCATTCGTCATCGCCCAGCGCCATCAAACCGATCTGCCGCCTGAGCAGAAAGATACCCAGAATCCCCGGAATGAAGAGGGGAAGGATCGCCGTCAGTTTGGCCGGTGTTACGCCGCCAAAGCTGCCCATCGTCCAGAACTCGATTGCGGCCAGGTCGTTGCCCTTGTCAGCGAAATACTTCAGCGCCATGATCAGGGCCTTGGCAAGCGACGTGATCACGATGCCGGCCAGGATATAGGTGGCCGTCGTGTTCAGGCGCGACGCGCGAACCAGCGCCATCACCAGCGCCACCGCCAGAAAGCTTCCCGCAAGTGCGCCGCCAGTCACGGCGGCGGCCGAGGTGCCCGACAGCACGATGGCCGCGGCGGCTCCCAGGTTGGCGCCGCTTGCCACGCCGATGATGTCAGGCGATGCCAGGGGGTTTTTGAAGACCATCTGGTATACGGACCCCGCCATGCCAAGCCCGAAACCGGCCAGCAGCGCGGCAGCAGTCCGGGGAAGGCGAAGCGTCGCGAAAACGCCGCCCGCCAGGCCGGGCACTTCGCCCCCTGTGAGCAGCCTGAACACATTGCCCGGCGCGATGGGGTATTTGCCGGTGAGCAGCGACAGTAAAAAAGCAGCCGCTGTCAGCGCGAGCACTGCCGCGAACGCTGCCTTTTCCCTGGCGCGCGGACGATTCATTTCCCTGCCAGCAGGTCTTTGTCGGGCGTGAAGCTGTAAAAGGTTTCGTAAAAGTTCACCGCGTCCCGGACAAACTGCTCCGCGGGATACCTGTCCTCCCGGAGGATGTGCAGCGCCCAGAGCGTGCCCAGGATGCCTGAAGGCACGGGCGAATCCCAGGGCTCAAAGGCTGAGGGCATGGCAAAAACGCGTCCTGCCTGCACCGCGGACAAGGGCCGCAGCTGCTCATCGTTCAAGACATCTGACAGGGTATAGGTTCTTTCAGATGGGAGGAAGATATAGTCCGGGTCCATGGCGAGGAACTGTTCATAACTGACCTGTGCCCAGCCTGCTCCGGGCAAATTGGCCGCTGCGTTGACCCCGCCGGATGCCGCGATCAGGGAGGACTGGTACATCCCGCCGGGGGCGCAGGTGAGGTAGCTGCTGTTGCCTGCCATGTAGACGGTGGGTTTGTCCGGCCCCTGGGCAATCCCTGCGACAAACGCAAGCGTATCTCGGTAATAAGCCAGCAGCCGATCGCTTCGGTCCTGCACGCCTGCGGCCTGACCGATCAGGGCGACAGCCCCCATCAGCAGCTCATGGTTTTCCGGATTGACAAGGATCGTGTCGATGCCCAGTAGCTGAAGCGTGTCCGCGGCATCCGACAGCCTTAGGGGCAGGATGACGAGGTTAGGCTCAAGGCTGACGCAGCCCTCAAGATCGAAGGCCTTGGCGCTGCCGACATCCGGGATGTCGAGCAATCCGGGCTGTGACAACGCGTAGATGCCGCGTTTGGCGGCGCCTGTTTCGATGCCCGAGAGCCTCCCGGCCAGCCCCAGCGCGATGCAGATGGAAGTGCTGATGTAGTATCCGCTGACGATCCTGAGGGGTTCCTTTTCGATGGTGACGGTTCGCCCTCCCTGGTCGGTTAGCGTTAGCGGGAAGCCGGTTTGCGCCGCCGCGGCGGCTGAAGAGAGGATCAGGCATACGGCTATGCACAGCGAACCCGCAACACGAAACGCCGGTTTCATCAGGATCACCCCCAAAGTATTTACCCGTGGCTGGATTATAGCATCGGGGCTGAGCGGCTGTCAAACAAGTGTGAAGCGGGATATGGTTTTATTCTTGCCATTTTTGGAAAAACAAGGATAATGCCTGTATACGGGCAGTGGTACATCAGGAACGTCGGGAGGCAGGCAGGATGCTCCATATCAAAAACGGGACGCTGGTGACAGGTGAAGGGCTCAAGCATGCCAGCCTGTGGGTCGAGGACGGCAAGATCGCGCAGGTCGGAGGCGAACTGCACGAGACGCAGGCGGTGGATGCCTCCGGGATGCTAGTGTTCCCGGGGTTTATCGACGCGCACACCCATCTTCAGATGGATACGGGCACTGCGATGACAGCGGACAGCTTTGAAACGGGCACGGCGGCTGCGCTGGCGGGCGGGACGACAACGGTCATTGATTTCGCGACCCAGCAGAGGGGGAAAACACTTCGCGAAGCCTGCGAGGTTTGGAGCGGCCGGGCAAGCGGCCATTGCTCCTGCGACTGGGGGCTGCACATGGCGGTCACCGACTGGAACAGCCGGACCCGGCTTGAACTGGAAGATATGGCGCGCTTGGGCGTCACCAGCCTCAAGGCATACATGGCCTACGACAACTTGCGCATTCCCGACAGCGACCTGCGCGGTCTGATGAGCGCGGGCAGGGAGCTGGGTCTGATCGTGGGCGTCCACTGTGAACTGGGCGATGAAGTCAACCGAAGGGTCCAAAGCCTGCTCGCACAGGGCTGCAGCGAGCCCAGGTACCATCCCCTCTCAAGGCCGGCGGAGGTGGAAGCCCTCGCGGTCAGGCGCGCGCTGGAACTGGCGCGCCAAGCGGATGCCCCCTTGTGGGTTGTGCACCTGAGCACGAAAAACGGGCTGCAGGAAATACGGGCCGCGCGCGAAGCGGGGCAAAGGGTGCTGGTGGAAACCTGTCCCCAGTACCTGACGCTGAATGAGGAGGTGTATACCCGGGAAGGATTTGAGGGGGCCAAGTTTGTCTGCTCCCCGCCTGTTAGAAGCGAAGGGGACAGGCTGGCCCTGCTGGGTGCCCTTTTGGCGGGTGAAGTCGATATCGTCTCCACCGACCACTGCAGCTTCAATTTCAAAGGGCAAAAAGAACTGGGGCTGGGCGATTTTTCCAAGATCCCCAACGGCCTTCCCGGCATCGAGCACAGACCGCTGCTGCTGTGGTCCGCCTGCGCACCGGGTCCCCAGAGGATGGCAAAAGCGCTGTCAGAAAACCCGGCGAAGGCCTTTGGGCTGTACCCGCGCAAAGGCGCCCTCCTGCCGGGATCGGACGCGGACCTGGTCATCTGGGATCCTGCCGCGTCAAAGGTGATCACCGCCGCAGACCAGGTCCAGAACGTGGACTATACGCCCTGGGAAGGTTTCAGGGCTTTGGGAACGCCAAGTCAGGTGTACCTTGGTGGCGAGCTGTGCGCGGCTGGTGGCAAGGTCCTCAGGAGCGGCAGGGGCCGGTATGTGTCCCGCGCGTCAGTATGGTGAAACGGCGCAGGTCTTCGGGCGTATCGATATCCTGAAGCTCGCTTTCGTCCTGCGCTTCCACCACAATCAGGCGCTGCGGGTGTTTCTGCAGCACCTGTCTTCCCGTCTGATGGGGAAGAAGCGCCGCAAGTTCCTCAAACAGCGCCGAGGGGAATATGACAGGGTTGCCCCTGCGGCCGGAATAACCCAGGATGACGGGGCGGCGCGTATCCGCGCGGAAAGCCTCCCCCATTTTCCCGATGCTGGCTGTACGAAGCCCTGGCTGGTCACAGACGGCGAACATGCAGCCGTCCAATCCCGGCGGCATGGCCTCAAGCCCCAGGCGTATCGTGACAGCCGGGTCATCGTTCAGGTCCGGGTTGATCACCGCAGTCAGACCTCTTGCTTGTGCAAGCGCTGCGATTTCGGGGTTTCGCGTCACGACCGCCGCGCAAGCGAACAAGCCCTCCGGCAGCGCGTCCATGATATGCGCGGCCAGGGGCTTGCCATTGAGCGGGTACAGCAGTTTGTCGCCGCCAAAGCGCGTGGCGTGCCCTGACGCCATCAGGACGCAGCCCAGCCTCATGGCCCGAAAGTCCACTTCTCGGGCAGGCGGAAATCGGGCGGCACGCGGACGGGCTCCCCTGCTGCGCGGATGGCATTGAGGGTATCCTTCAGGCCGTTGCCCGTGACGAGCGCTACGGCGCTGGCGTCCGCGGGCACCAGGCCTTCCCGGGCGGCCTTCATCAGCCCGGCCATCCCGGCGGCCCCCGCCGGCTCGGCGAATACGCCCTGCACGCGGCCCAGGACGCGCATGGCTTCCATAATCTCATCGTCACTCACTTCCACCGCGATCCCGCCCGATTCCCTGATGGCAAGGATGGCTTTGTCGAGGTTGCGCGGAATGCCTACGGCGATGGAATCGGCGATGGTGTCTTCCGCGGAAACTTCGACCGCTCCTCCCGTACGCAGGGCCCTGTGGACAGGGCAGCAGCCTGCTGCCTGCACGCTCAGCAGTTTGGGCAGCCTGTCGATCAGGCCGGCGGTAAATAGGTCGGTGAAGCCCTTCCACACGCCCGCGATGGTGCAGCCGTCGCCCACCGATACCGCCACCCAGTCGGGAGCCTGCCAGCCCAGTTGCTCCGCGATCTCAAAAGAAACGGTCTTTTTTCCCTCTGCCATGAAGGGGTTGACGGCGGCGTTGCGGTCATACCAGCCGTAACGGCTGATCGCCTCCGCGGACAGCCTGAAGGCGTCCCCGTAGCTGCCTTCGACCATGATGACCGTGGCGCCGAAGATCTTCAGCTGCGCCACCTTGCCCTGGGGAGCGCGGGAGGGGATAAAGATGACGGCATCCATGCCCGCCGCCGCCGCGTTGCCCGCCAGCGAAGAGCCGGCGTTGCCTGTGGAGGAGCAGCAGATCACTTTTGCCCCTGCCTCGCGGGCTTTGGCGACCGCCATCGCGGAGGCCCGGTCCTTGAGGCTGCAGGTGGGGTTGAGCCCGTCATCCTTGACATGCAGCCGGCTGATGCCCGCAAGGGCCGCCAGCCGGGGCGCCTCATAAAGCGGCGACCAGCCGACCCGCAGCGGCGGAAGCGGGGCGGTTTCCCCGACAGGCAAAAAGGCGCGGTAGCGCCACATGGACAGGTCCCCGCTGCGGGAGATCGTTTCCCGGCTGACGGCGTGCCTGATGGCACTGTAATCGTAGCGGATGTCCAGCATGCCGCCGCAGGGGCAGGCGCCCGGCCCCGTGACGGGGGCGTATTCCCTGCCGCAGCGGACACAGCGGGCGCCCAGGACATGGCTCATGCCTTCACCGCCCCGTTGAACGCATCGATGAGCGTGTCGATGTCCGCGGCCTGGCGGTGGACCGCTTCCCAGGTCCCTTCCGGGTCATGCCAGAGGGCGTTGAGCTCTTCCGAGGTTTTCCCCTGCTGCTCCACCCACGTATAGTACTTGAGGTTGTGGATGCGCTTCCTGTCCTGATAGGAAAGCTCCAGCATATTGTCGGTTTTGACGGACTGCAGGTGCCGCGCGAAATCCCCCGAGGCGCGGGAAGGGGTATAAGCGCCGTCCTTCTCCCGCAGCTCGCGGATGCGGCTCAGGTAAAGGTCGGCAGAGTCCGTCAGCACCGTCATGACCATGTCGCTGCTTGTCAGCTCATAGTATTTGGCCATTTTGATGCAGCACAGGATGTTGGCGATGCCCGATATCCCCAGCAGCCCCAGCCGGTCCGCGAACTCCCTTGTGACGCCTGCCTCATTGACCAGGAAGTCACGGCCTTCAGGCTCGTTGAACAGCCGCAGCAGCCGCTGGCTGTCCTCATCGTCAATGGCGATGACCATGTCCGTGTTTTTGACATTGTGTATCCAGGGCACGTGCTTGTCGCCGATGCCCTCGATGCGGTGCCCCCCAAAGCCGTTGCCCAGCAGCGTCGGGCACTGGAGCGCCTCGCCCACGGCCAGTCTGGCCCCGGGGTAAAGCTCCTTCAACCTGTCGCCCGCGCCCAGGGTGCCCGCACTTCCGCTGGTGAAGCAGACGCCTGCCAGGCGCCCCTTTGGCCCCTTGAGCTGCTCAAAGACTTCGGCCATGGCGCTGCCTGTCAGCTCATAGTGCCACAGATGGTTGCCCATTTCGTCAAACTGGTTGAGGATCACCGCGTCGTTTCGGGTGCGGCGCAGTTCCCAGGTCTTGTCGAAGATCTCCTTCACGTTTGACTCACAGCCGGGTGTCGCGATGACTTCACCCGCGACCGAACGCAGCCAGCTGAATCGTTCCGGGCTCATTTCCTCCGGAAGGATCGCGACGGAGCCTACGTCCAGCAGCCGGGAGAAGAAAGCGCCTCCCCGGCAGAAATTGCCGGTCGAGGGCCAGACCGCCTTTTGCCGTGACGCGTCAAACTGCCCCGTGACCAGCCTTGGGACCAGGCAGCCGTAAGCCGCGCCGACCTTATGGCAGCCGGTGGGGAACCACTTGCCCACAAGCGCCGTGATGCGCGCCTTTACACCGCTGAGTTCGGGCGGGATCTCGATATAGTTGACCCCGCCGTAGAGCCCGCCGGTCTCCACCGGCTCGTTTTTCCAGGTGACACGAAACAGGTTGACGGGATCCATCTCCCATAATCCGGTGCCTTGAAGCCTGCTGCGCACCCCCTTTGGGACCAGCGCAGGGTCTTTCATCTGCCTGAAAGTCGGGATGACGACGCCGCTTTCCCTCGCCCTGAGGATATTGCGCTGCAGCGCGTCCCTGTTGATGGATAGATCGATCATGCGAAGCGCACCTTTCGTCCTTATTTGGCCGTATGTGATCATCCCATTATAGCCCGGGCGGGACGAAAACTCAAGTTGCCATAAAGTCAGCATCAGTGATACAATAGCGGTACACAAATCAGGCGGGCAGCGGACGGGTACGGGCCTGGCGTTAAGTTCATGGTAAATACGGAATTCTTCCCCCGGCCTTCCGCCTGAGGCCGCCCAAGGGGAAGCGGCAGGTTCCGGTGCGGAAAAAGAGAATGCGCGCGTATCCCGCAGTCAGCTTCAGGGAGGGATTATCATGAGTGTAGGACAGAGCGCCGCCCGCGTGGACGCGTACGATAAAGTGACGGGCGCGGCGAAATACACAGCCGACTTGTGCCCGGCCAACGCCCTGCGCGTTAAATTTGTGCGGAGCACGATCGCAAACGGGATGGTGCTGTCGTTTGACGTTTCCCAGGCGCTCCTGGTGCCCGGCGTGGTCAAGATCGTCACCTGCTTTGATGTGCCGCAATGGCCTTTCCCCACAGCGGGCCATCCCTGGAGCGTGGAAAAAGCCCATCAGGACATCGCGGACCGCTATCTGCTGGCCAGGCGTGTGCTCTTTTACGGCGAAGAGGTCGCGGCTGTCATCGCGGAGGATGATGTCAGCGCCGCGCGGGCAGCGAAACTGGTGAAAGTGGCATATGAAGCGTATCCGCCGCTGGTGAGCGTTGAGGATGCCGTCAAGCCGGGGGCGCAGACGCTTCATGACGCGTATCCCGGCAATATTCTGGCGCATACCGTCATACGCATCGGCGAAGGCTTCGACCAAACCGTCCGGGGGCAGGATTGCCGGATCGTCGAGGGGGAGTACTTTACGCCGACTGTGCAGCACTGCCACATTGAGCCGCCCATCACATTCGCGTGGATGGAAAATGACAGGGTCCATGTGGTTTCATCCACACAGCTCCCGCACATCATCCGCCGCATCGTCAGCCAGGCGCTGGGGATTTCCATAGGGCGGGTGAGGGTCGTCAAACCCTATATCGGGGGCGGCTTTGGCAACAAGCAGGACGCGCTGGTGGAGCCGCTGGCCGCCTGGCTGACTACCTGCGTGGGGGGGCGCGCTGTCCGTGTCGAGCTGACGCGGGAGGAGACCTTTTACGCCACACGCGTGCGCCACGCCATTCATTTCCGCCTGAAAACTGCGGTTTCCCCGGACGGGGCCTTCCTGGCGCGCAAGGCCGAGCTGTGGAGCAACCAGGGCGCTTACGCGTCCCACGGCCACGCGATCTGCGCCAATGCCGCAGGGAACCTGCGCAACATGTACCCGGACAGGGAAACCTCCTACGAAAGCGACGCCTGGTCCGTCTACACGAACATAGCGACCGGCGGCGCCATGCGCGCCTACGGCATCCCCCAGCAGGCCTTTGCCCTGGAATGCCACCTGGATGACATCGCGCTTAAAATCGGCATGGACCCCCTGAAGCTGAGGAAGATCAACTGCATGAAGCTGGGCTATACAGCGGGAACCGGGGTCACCTGCCACAGCACGGGGCTGGAAGCGTGCATTGACCGCGGAAGCGCCTTCATCGGCTGGGATGAAAAGCGAAAGCTTTACAGGGACCAGACGGGCCCGCTGCGCCGCGGCGTGGGCATGGCGATCTTCTGCTACAAGACGGGCGTTTATCCCATCTCGCTGGAAACAGCTTCAGCGCGGATGGTGCTCAACCAGGACGGGTCCGCCCAGGTCGTCATGGGCGCCACGGAGATCGGGCAGGGGGCGGATACGGTGTTCTGCCAGATGGCGGGCCAGACGGCAGGCATCCGCCTTGAGGATGTCCGCATCGTGTCGACCCAGGATACCGACACTGCGCCGTTTGATACAGCCGCCTATGCCAGCCGCCAGACCTATGTGAGCGGTATGGCGCTGAAAAAGACGGCCGAATCATTCAAGGCAAGGATACTGGCCTACGCTTCCCGCCTGCTGGGCTATCCGGCGTCGGATCTGGACCTCATCGGCAGCGTGGTCGTGCAGCTGCCCGGCGGGAAGGCGCTGCTGCCCCTGCGCGATCTTGCGATGGAAGCCTTCTACAGCCTTACCGACGCGGAGCATATCACGGCCGAGGAATCGGTCCAGTGCAAGGACAACACCTTCGCCTTTGGCGCCTGCTTTGCCGAGGTTGAAGTGGACATCCCAGTGGGCAAGGTCAGGGTGCTCAGTATCATCAGTGTCCTGGACAGCGGGAAGATCATCAACCCAGCGACGGCTGCGGGGCAGGTACACGGCGGCGTGAGCATGAGCCTGGGCTACGCGCTGGGCGAGGAACTCAGGTTCGACGGGGACGCCCGGGCACTGAACGGCAATTTTCTGGATTACAAGCTGCCCACGGCGCTTGATACGCCCGACCTGCACTGGGAGTTTGTGGAAACAGACGATCCTACCGGGCCCTACGGCAACAAATCACTGGGGGAGAATCCAACGATAGCCCCCGCTCCCGCGATACGCAACGCGGTGCTGCACGCGACAGGAGTGGCTTTCAACCGCCTGCCGCTCAACCCGCAGCGCCTGGTGGAAGGCTTCATCCGCGTGGGGCTGATCGAGGAAGCCCGACAGGAGGCGATGGGATAAATGTTCGATTACGGCAGCATGGTGATGGCAAGATCGATCCTCGAGGCGCTTGCGGCGCTGGCTGAGAACCCCAATGCGCGCGTGATCTGCGGGGGGACCGACGTCCTGCTGCACGTCAGGGAAGGCAAGCTGCCCGGCTGCGGCCTGGTGTGCGTCAGGGAGATCCCGGAGCTGCGCGGGGTGCGCCTGGAAGATGACGGCACGCTGGCGATCGGCCCCGCGACAAGCTTTGACGCGCTGCAAAGGGATCCCCTGATCAGGGAGCACGCCCCGCTGCTCTCCTCCGCTGCGGGCGAGGTCGGCGGGCCCCAGGTTCGCCGGATGGCCACCGTGGGCGGCAACGTTTGCAGCGGCCTCCCCAGCGGAGACATTGCCCCGGGCCTGTTTGTGATGGAAGCCGAACTGGAGCTTTTGGGGACGGAGGGCAGGCGGCGGGTCAGCATCCGGGATTTCTACCTGTCCGCCGGGAAGGTCGCCCTCAAACCGGGCGAACTGCTGACCTGCGTGCGGATCGCGCCAAAGAACTACCTGGGCTTTTTTGGTTGCTGCATCAAGTCAGCCCAGCGTAACGCCATGGATATCGCCACCCTCAGCTGCGCCGCGCTGGTGAAGCTCGATGCGGACAAAACGCATATCAACGAGGCGCGTTTTGCCCTGGGCGTGGCGGCCCCGGTGCCGCTTAGGCTGGGCCGGGCGGAAGAAACCGCAAGGGACGGCAGGCTTTCACGGGAACTGGTCAATCGGGTGGCCGCTGCGGCGCTTTTGGACGCCCGCCCGCGTGACAGCTGGCGCGCGTCCAGGCAGCTGCGCGTCCAGCTGGCCAGGGAGCTGACCGGGCGCGCGCTGCTGGCTGCGGTAAGGGACGCGGGGGGTGTTTTTGATGTATAAAGTCATCCGGCTCACGGTCAACGGCACGCCCAGGGAATTTCCCGTCGACGAGCGGGAGTGCCTCACGGATACGCTGCGGGACAAACTGGGTTTGACCAGTGTCAAGAAGGGCTGCGAGGTGGGGGAATGCGGCGCCTGCACCGTTCTCATAGACGGCTGCGCGGTCAATACCTGTATGTATCCCACGGTATGGGCGGAGGGAAAGAGCATCCTGACGCTGGAGGGCGTCAGGGGGGACGACGGGGCGCTCCATCCCATCCAGCAGGCCTTTATCGACGAGGCGGCGGTCCAGTGCGGTTTCTGCACGCCGGGCATCATCATGACCGCGCTGGCCTTGATGAACACGGGCGGGCGGTATACCCGCGATGAGCTTCGCAGGGAAATCAGCGGGCATCTGTGCCGCTGCACAGGCTACGAAAACATCCTGAACGCCCTGCACAAGGTGATCGGCCGCGAGGAGGAGCCATGCTGATCATCGCAAACGGAAGGCTGATCACCCGGGACGCGCAGATGCCCTGCCTGGAAAACGGCGCCGTCGTCACCCTGGGCGGGGACATCCTGGCGGTAGGCGAAACCGGGGAGATGAAACGGCGCTACCCGCAGGCGGAATTCGTGGACGCGCGCGGCGGGCTGATCATGCCGGGGCTCATCAACGCCCACACCCACCTCTACAGCGCCCTGGCAAGGGGCCTGGCCCTGAAAGGATATCATCCCAAAGATTTCAGGAGTGTCCTGGAAGGCCTGTGGTGGAAGCTCGATGGCAAGCTGACCCTGGAAGCGACCCGCGCCAGCGCGCGGGCCACGCTGTGCGACTGTATCAGGCAGGGCGTCACGACGGTGTTTGACCACCATGCCAGCTTCGGCGAAATCCCCGGGTCGCTGTCCGTCATCGACGAAGAAGCCCAAAGGGCGGGCATCCGCGCCTCTCTGTGCTATGAGGTGTCCGACAGGGGCGGGGAAGAGAAGTGCCGCCAGGCAATCGGGGAAAACGCCGCGTTCATCGCGCAGTGCCGCCGCAAGGGGAGCGGCATGCGCCATGCGATGTTCGGCCTTCATGCCCTGTTCACGCTCTCGGACAAAACGCTGAAGGCCTGCGCGCTGGCAAACGGCGGGCAGGCAGGCTACCACCTGCATCTGTCCGAAAGCGGGGATGACCTGAAGGACGCGCTGGAAAACCATGGCATCAGGCCGGCGCAGAGGCTTGCGCGCTTTGGCATGCTCACAGGGGACACCCTGCTGGTCCACTGCGTGCATGTGGAAGAAAGCGAGATGGACCTCATCGGGGAATCGGGCGCGGCGGTGGTCAACAATCCGGAATCCAACATGGCAAACGCCGTGGGCTGTGCGCCCGTGCCCAGGATGTTTGAAAAGGGCATCACGGTGGGCCTTGGCACGGACGCCTACACCAACGACATGCTGCAGAGCTTCCGCGCTGCGCTGACGGCCCAGCGCCATCAGGCAGGCCGGCCCGACGCTGGCTGGAACGAGGCCGCCGCAATGCTGTTCAACAACAACCCCGCCATCGCCTCCAGGGCTTTCGGGATTCCCCTTGGCGTCCTGAAGCAGGGCGCAGCAGCGGACATCGTCGTGATGGACTACAAACCCTATACGCCCTTTGGCGCGGACAACGCGGACGGGCACCTGTACTTTGGCGTGACGGGACGGCAGTGCCGTACAGCTGTCATTGACGGCGTTGTCCGGATGAAGGACGGGGTGCTCACTGACACCGACGAGGAAAAGATGAACGCGGATATCATGGAAACAGCCGGGAAACTGTGGCGGGCGCTGGATATATAGAAGGGGGAGCGCGGCATGGGTGACAGGATGCGGCCGCCTACATTTGCGGCGCTGATGGAACGGGTCCTATCGGAAAAGGCGCGGCAGGAGTCGGCAGAAGGCGCCCGGGGGCCGTGGAAGGCCGAAGGGGGGCGGGTTTTCAGCTTCCTGGGTGAGCCCCTGGAAAGCCCGGTGGGGCCCGCGGCCGGGCCGCACACGCAGCTGGCGGGCAATATCATAGCCGCTTACCTGGCAGGCGGCCGTTTTTTTGAGCTCAAGACCGTGCAGGCACTGGACGGGGAAGACCTGCACGTGGCCAAGCCCTGCATCCTGGCGCAGGACGAGGGATACAACTGCGAGTGGTCTACCGAACTGACTGTCCCCCAGGCAATGGACGAGTACATCAAGGCCTGGTACGCGCTGAAACTCCTTTCCCGCGAGTGGGGGCTGGGCAGCACAGGCGGCTTTATGTTCAACATGTCGGTCGGTTACACCCTGGAAGGGATAAAAAGCGCGAAGATCGACTGTTTTATCGAGGGGCTGAAAGACGCGTCGAGCACCGAAGCCTTTGCTGACTGCCGCGCCTGGGCGCTGGGGAACCTTGCCCGCTTCAAGGCGGTGGACCGGTCCTATGTGGACGCTGTCGACCCCCATGTCTGCAAATCGGTCACGCTCTCGACGCTGCACGGCTGTCCGGCGGGCGAGATTGAACGCATCGTCTCCTGGCTGATGGAGGGGAAGGGGCTTCACACCTTCGTCAAGCTTAACCCGACGCTGCTGGGATATGATGTCGCCCGGAATACGCTGGATTCTCTGGGCTACGGTGCGGTGAGCTTCGGGGACTTCCACTTCAGGGATGACCTGCAGTACGCGGACGCGCTGCAGATGCTCAGGCGGCTGAATACGGCGGCGCAAGGGAAGGGCCTTGCCTTGGGCGTGAAGCTGAGCAACACCCTGCCGGTGGACGTGAGGGGCGGGGAACTGCCCGCGGCAGAAATGTACCTGTCCGGCCGCGCGCTGTTTCCCCTGACAGTATCCCTGGCGGCCAAACTGGCGCGCGACCTGGGCGCAGAGCTGCCCATCTCCTTTTCTGGCGGAGCGGACGCGCGCAACATCGCCGGGCTGGTCAGCACCGGCGTCTTTCCCGTGACGGCGGCGACAACGCTGCTCAAGCCCGGCGGCTATGAGCGGCTTGGCCAGCTGGCGGACCTGGCGTCCCGGCACGCAGCGGACCCCGGCCAGTCCATTTGTGTGGAAGAACTTGAGCGCCTGGCGGAGGACGCGGCAGGCAGCGCCCTTTATCGCAAAAGCCGCAAGCCCCTGCCTTCGCGCAAAGCAGGGGGGAAAGTGCCGCTGCTCGACTGCTTTCAGGCCGGCTGCCGGTCGGGCTGCCCCATCGGGCAGGATATTCCTGCCTATCTTCACCTGGCGGAGCAGGGCGACTGGCTCGCCGCGCTTCGTGTGATCGTCCGGCGCAACCCGCTGCCTTTCGTCACAGGCACCTTGTGTCCGTCCTTTTGCCGGGACAAATGCGCCCGCGGCTGGTATGAGGAGCCGGTGGACATCCGGGGCGTCAAGCTGGCGTGCGCCGGGGCGGCCTATGACGATCTGATGAAGGAGATCAAACCGGGGAAACGGCTGGGCCGGCGCGCCGCGGTAGTTGGCGCCGGACCCGCAGGGCTTTCCTGCGCCTTCTTTCTGGCGCGCGCCGGCTGCGACGTGACGGTCTTCGAAAAAAGCGGGGTTCCCGGCGGGCTCATTCACTGGGCGGTCCCGGGATTCCGCCTCCACGAAGCGGATCTCGCGCGGGACGTGGCGCTGTGCCTGCGTCCGGGGGTGGACCTGCAGCTCAACAGCCCCATCAGCGACCCCAGAGCCCTGCTGGAACAGGGATATGACGCGGTCGTGCTGTGCGTGGGCGCCTGCGCCGCCGACACGCTGTCACTGCGGGAGGGCAGCGCGATGGAAGCCCTCGAATTCCTGCGAAAGGCAAAGCACGCGCCCGGGGAATTGCCGGCTGCCCGAAACATCGCCGTCATAGGGGGCGGCAACAGCGCCATAGATGCCGCCAGGGCGGCAATGAAACTGGCGGGCGTACAGCAGGTGTCGCTGGTTTACCGGCGAACGGCCAGATATATGCCGGCTGCCGAGGAGGAACTGGAGGAAGCGCTTGCCGAAGGCATCGCGTTCCTTGAATTGCTCTCTCCCATCAGCTGGGATGGCCGTCTATTGCAGTGCCGTAAAATGACTCTCGGGGAAGCGGACAAGTCCGGGCGTCGCTCCGTGGTTGAAACGGAGGAGCTTTCTGCAGTCCCTGCGGACCTGGTCATCGCTGCCATCGGGGAAAAGCCTGACGCCGGTTTCTACAGCGCCTGCGGCCTGCCTTTGGATACCCGCGGTCTGCCCATTGTCGACCCGGATACCCTGGAAAGTCCGGTGAAGGGGGTGTATGTCGCGGGGGATGGAAGGCAGGGGCCCGCCACCGTGGTCGAAGCGATCGCCGACGCGTCAAGGGCGGCGGAAGCCATCGTCAGGGAGGGGCTCGACAGCGGCCGCTATGAGGCGAAGAACAAGGCGGTAAGCCTTGCGCGCGCCCGTGCCCGGCGGGGGGAGATTCGTCCGCGCTTTGGACAGGAAGCCGAGGCGTCCCGCTGCCTGCAGTGCGCCGTGGTCTGCGAGAACTGCGTCGAGGTCTGCCCCAACCGCGCGAACGTGTCGATCCATGTGAAGGGGAGGCTGCAGATCGTCCACCTGGACGCGCTGTGCAACGCGTGCGGCAACTGCGAAACCTTCTGCCCCTATGATTCCGCGCCCTACCGTGAAAAACTGACGCTTTTCCCATCAAAAGACGACTTCGTGGCAAGCGAAAACCCCGGCTTCCTGCCGCTTGGCAATACGCGCTTCCTGATCCGGCTGGATGGCCAAGTCAGTGAGACCGGCCTTGATGAAGACCACCTTGTCTCGGAGGACCTGGCCGAGGTGATGCGCGAAGCGGCGCGACTGTACGGTGCTCCCGGGGAAGGCTGAAGCCCCGCTACCCCTTCTTGGGGCCTGGTTGGCGCTCCCTGCGGCTGTAAGGCGTATCGTCAAGCGGCAGCCGCGTGCGGAAGACGCCGTCGCGCCTGTAGTAGGCATGATGTACGGCAGCCGCGGTCGGGATGGACGCGATCTCCCCGATGCCCTTGGCGCCAAAGGCAGATCCCTGCGGGTTTCCGCGGACGAGGATGGGTACGATTTCGGGCACCTGGTCCGCGCGCAGCAGCCCCAGCGTGCCGAATTTGACCTGCGGCCTTCCGCCTTCCAGTGGAAAGCGCTCCGTCAGCGCCCAACCCAGGCTCATCATCACACCGCCCTCGATCTGCCCTTCCAATGATAGCGGGTTGACCGCGCGCCCCACGTCGTGGGCGGCTACCACCTTCCTGACGCGCCCTTCGCCGTCAAGCTGCACCAGATGGGTCGCGTAGCTGTAGGCGACGTGACTGACCGGAAAGGGCTTGGCGGATCCAAGCGGATCGGTCACTGCGGTGAACTCGCCAAGGAATTCACGCCCCTCAAGCGCGTCCGGGCCGGCTTGTTCAAGTGCCTTTGTCAAATCCTCCGCGGCCCGGCGCGCGGCTTCGCCGGTGAACAGCGTCTGCCGCGAAGCCGTTGTGTTCCCCGAGTCGGGCGAGTCGGACGTGTCCGGTGTGCGATAGGCGATCTTTTCCGGCGGGAAACCGGTCACTTCACTGACGATCTGGGTCAGGACGGTCCCCAGGCCCTGGCCCATGCAGGCGGCACTGGAACGGATTTCGATCGTGCCGCCCTTCATGGTCAGTTTAGCCCGGCCGGTATCGGGCACGCCGACGCCAAGGCCGCTGTTTTTCATCGCGCAGGCGATGCCGCAGCACGGATCCTCATCAAAGAAAGGCTTGACTGCTTCCAGCGTCTGGGTGAGCGCCGTGGAATCATCGGCGATCTGCCCGTTGGGCAGCGCCTGGCCTGGGCGGACCGCGTTGAGGTAGCGTATCTCCCAGGGGGTGATGCCGGCCAATTCCGCCAGCAGGTTCAGGTTGCATTCCGAGGCGAAGCAGCTCTGCGGGACGCCAAAGCCGCGGAATGCCCCGCAGGGCGGGTTGTTGGAATAATAGGCGCGGCCGGTGATGTCGATATCCCCGAAATGGTAGGGGCCGGCGGCGTGGGTGCAGGCGCGCTGAAGTACGGGCCCGCTCAGCGACGCGTATGCCCCTCCGTCGGTGAGCAGCACAGCCTTCAGAGCGGTCAGCCTGCCTCTTTCGTCGCAGGCGGTCGTCATCTCGATTTCCATGCCGTGGCGCTTGGGGTGGATCAGGATGCTTTCATCCCGGGTCAGACTGACCTTGACGGGGCGGCGGGTTTTGAAGGCCAGAAGCGCTGCATGGTGCTGGACGCTCATGTCCTCCTTGCCGCCAAAGGCGCCGCCTACGGCTGCGGCGATGACGCGCACCTTTTCCGGGGGCAGGCCCAGCGCCTGGGCGCACTCCCTCTGCGTCTGGCAGATGCCCTGGTCGGCGGACCAAATGACCACCCCTTCACCCTCGGGTGATGCCACGGCAGTCTCTGTTTCAAGGAAAGCGTGTTCGGTGGGCGGTGTGGCATAGCGCCGCGTCACAACATGGGCGGAGGAGAGGATCTTCGCGTCCGCGTCGCCGCGGGAGATGCGCACTTCGCTCAGCAGGTTCCCGGGCGTATCCCCGTGCACCAGGGGCGCCCCTTCCCGCTGGGCCTCCTCAAGCGACAAAACGGGTTCCAGGACCTCGTACGTCACGCGGATGCGCTGCTTTGCTTCCTCCAGCGCTTCCCGCGTCCGGGCCGCGACCAGCGCGACAGCGTCCCCCAAGAAATGGGTGACGCCGCCGACCGGGATCATCACGTCGTAATCCTTTTTCAGGTGGCCGATCTTGCGCTGCCCGGGGATATCCGCCGCGGTCAGCACGCAGACCACGCCGGGGGTCCGCTCTGCATCGCTTGTATCGATGGACAGGACCCTTGCCCGCGGCCATGCGCTCCTGAGCGCCGAGCCAAAAAGAAGCCCCGGCAGGCGGATGTCGTCGGCATAGACGGCCGTGCCCCTTGCCTTTGCGGGCGCGTCGATGCGCGCCATGCGCTCCCCAAGCGCCGCGCCCGCGGCGCTTTCGGGCAGGGGATTCCCCCCGCCCAGCAGCTTTGCCGCCAGCATCACCGCGTCCACGATTTTGATGTATCCCGTGCAGCGGCAGATGTTTCCCCTCAGCGCCTGCCTGACCTCTTCGCGGGTGGGGTCGGGCGTCCGGGACAGCAGCGCCCTGGCGGACATGATCATGCCCGGCGTGCAAAAGCCGCACTGCACGGCGCCCGACTGCGTAAAGGCGCAGGCGAACAGCTCCCTTTCCTGCTCGGGGAGGCCTTCCAGGGTGAGGACGCTTTTTCCGCCAAGGCCGGCGGTGGATACCGTGCAGGCCCTGACCGCGCCGCCATTGACAAGCACCGTGCAGGCGCCGCAGCTGCCCTGGGAACAGCCGTCCTTGACCGAGGTCAAGCCCAGGTTTTCCCGCAGAAAGCGGAGCAGCGAAAAATCGCCGTCCGCTAAGACGGATTTCCCGTTAACGATGAAATGAGTCATATCCGAACCTCTCAGTCTGCGCTATAATCATACCATTAAAGCCGGCTGTGGGCAAGACAGGCACAGGAGGAACAAACGATGGATTTCAATGCGGTAAAATCGGCAGCGGAAGCGGCGCAAAAGGACATGAACGGCTTTTTGCGCGACCTGATTGCCATCCCCGGGGAAAGCTGCCGGGAAGAGGCGGTGGTCCGGCGCATCGCCCGGGAGATGGAAAAGGTAGGGTTCGACCGGGTCGAAATCGACCCGATGGGGAATGTCCTGGGCTGGATGGGCAATGGCCCCAAACTGATCGCCTATGACGGACATGTGGACACGGTGGGCATCGGCGAAGCGTCCAACTGGTCTTTTGATCCCTACGGGGGCTATGAGAATGAAACGGAGATCGGGGGCCGCGGCGCCTCCGACCAGCGGGGCGGCGTCGTGGCTGCCGTATACGGCGCCAAGCTCATGAAGGACCTGCGCCTCATCCCCGGCGATGTCACGGTGCTGGTGGCGGGGACCGTGCAGGAGGAGGACTGCGACGGGCTGTGCTGGCAGTATCTGCACGGCGTGAGAGGCATCACCCCGGCGTTTGTGGTGATCACCGAGCCCACTGACGGCGGCATTTACCGGGGCCAGCGGGGCAGGATGGAGATCCGCGTGGAGGTCAAAGGCGTCTCCTGCCACGGCAGCGCGCCTGAAAGGGGTGACAACGCGATCTACAAGATGGCCGAGATCATCACCGAATTGCGGGAACTCAACGGGCGTTTGGCGCAGGACCCCTTTTTGGGAAAGGGGACGCTGGCGGTGAGCGAGGTCTTCTCCGGTTCTCCGTCCCGCTGCGCAGTCGCGGATATGGCGGCGATCTCCATCGACCGCAGGCTCACGCGGGGTGAGACGGGGGAAAGCGCGCTGCATGAGATCCGCGCGCTGCCCTCTGTGATCAGGCACGGGGCGCAGGTCAGCCTTTACCATTATGATGTGCCATCCTGGACGGGGCTGAAACTGGAGACCGAGTGCTATTTCCCTTCCTGGGTGACGGACGCGGACGCTTCCCCCGTGCGCGCGGCGGTCCGGGCGTATGAAGGGATGTACACAACAGCACGGGTGGACAAGTGGACCTTCTCCACTAATGGCGTATCCATCATGGGCCGCTACGGCATCCCCTGTGTCGGGTTCGGCCCAGGGGCGGAAGCCCAGGCGCACGCGGCCGATGAAAAGACCTGGAAGGCGGACCTGGCCCGCTGCGCCGCGGTGTACGCCGCGATCCCGGGCCTATGGAGACAGAAATGAGGGAGGGAACAGGAATGGACAGGATAGACGAAGCGGCGGTTAAGCTTGAGAAGCTGGACATCGGCGGCATGCGCGGGGAGGACTTCCTGCTCACCTGGGACAAGTCGGACGACGAATTGGCCGCTGTGTTTGCCGTGGCGGACGCGCTGCGCAGCCTGCGGGAAGCGAATGTCTCGTCAAGGATCTTTGATTCCGGTCTGGGCGTTTCCATCTTTCGGGACAATTCCACCCGCACCCGTTTCTCCTTCGCCTCGGCCTGCAACCTGCTGGGCTTGTCCGTGCAGGACCTGGACGAGGGCAAAAGCCAGATCGCCCATGGCGAAACCCTGCGGGAGACGGCCAACATGGTCTCCTTCATGGCCGACGTGATCGGCATCCGCGACGACATGTACATCGGCAAAGGCCATTCCTACCAGAAAGCCGTGTCTGACGCCGTCATGGACGGGCATGCGCGCGGCATCCTCGAGCAGCGGCCGATGGTGCTGAACCTCCAGTGCGACATGGACCACCCGACCCAGACCATGGCGGATCTCCACCACCTGATCCGCCATTTCGGCGGGGTGGACAAGCTCAGGGGAAAGAAGGTCGCCATGACCTGGGCATACTCGCCTTCCTACGGGAAACCCCTGTCGGTGCCCCAGGGCGTCATTGCCCTGTTCACCCGCTTTGGGATGGACGTGACGCTGGCGCAACCGGAAGGTTATGGGGTCATGGGCGAGGTTGAAGACACCGCGCGGGAAAAAGCCGCAAGGTCCGGCGGGAACTTCCGCAGGACGCACGCGATGGAGGAAGCGTTCGCGGATGCAGACATCGTGTATCCCAAGAGCTGGGCGCCCTTTGACGCCATGCAAAGGCGCACGGATCTTTACGGCCGGGGAGATTTTGACGGGATCAAGGCACTGGAAAAGGAACTGCTGCAGCAAAACGCCCGCCACAAGGATTGGGAGTGCGGCGAAGAGAAAATGCGCCTGACCCGGGGCGGGGACGCGCTGTACCTGCACTGCCTGCCAGCAGATATCACGGGCGTATCCTGCCAGGCGGGGGAAGTCTCGGCCTCCGTCTTTGAGCGTTTCCGCGTGCCGCTGTACCAACAGGCAAGCTGCAAACCCTACGTGATCGCCGCGATGATCTTCCTGTCGAAGGTCAGTGACCCGGCGGAGGCGCTCAGGAAACTGGACAAACGGGGCAAAGCCAGAAACAGGTTCTTGTTGGGTGACGCCCGCGGCTGAATATCTCCGCTGCGGCCGTGAAACAAGCGGACAGTCACCAAAGGGCACGCCGAACAGCCCGGAAGGAAAAATGCGGAGGCGCGATGGCTGCCGGTATATTATCCATATATGATACGCTCCTTGCCCATTACGGCGAGCTGAACTGGTGGCCTGCCGGAACACCCTACGAGGTGATAGTCGGCGCGGTGCTGACCCAGAACACCGCATGGCGCAACGTTGAGATGGCAATCGCCAATTTCGGGGAGGACCTCTCACCTGAAACTGTGTCGGGATACGAACATGAGAAGCTGATGCAGATAATCCGTCCGGCAGGCTTCTTCAACGGGAAAGCGTGCTGCCTGAAAGCGGTCACAGCCTGGTACGCCAGATACGGCTTTGACGTTCCATCCGTACAAAAGGAGCCGCTTGACAAACTGCGGGCTGAATTGCTTTGTATCAAAGGCATCGGACAGGAAACCGCAGACTCCATCCTCTTGTACGCTTTCGGTTTTCCGACCTTCGTAGTGGATGCCTATACCTTGCGGCTTTGCAATCGGTATCCCATAGAAACCGGACGGGGCTATGCGGCGGTGAAGGCTTTCTTTGAAGTGAACTTGCCGCCAGACAGGGAAATCTACAAGGGCCTGCATGCCCAAATTGTTGTTAACGCCAAGGAGCATTGCCGAAAGAAAGCATCCTGCGGAGGCTGTCCGCTCAGTGCAGCGTGTGAAAAGCGCAGCTGACGGGCAGCTGCAGCCCGATGAAACGCAAACAGAAAAACGCTGACGGGCAAGGATATCCCGACCGCGTGAATGACAGCGGCAGCCGATACGGTAAAATTCCATTAATCATATTGGTTTGAGGTCGACTGATGCAAAGTAAAAGGCATGAGGGACAGATGGCTGTGCTGGCGCGCGCCGGCAGGTTTCTCCATTCGGGGTGGTTCGTACAGGGCGATGAAGTGAGCAACCAGTCCCGGCGGGCGATTCTGATGCACAATGTCGCCATCAACATCGTTGCCAACCTGACCGGCGGCAACTTCTTCACCGGCCTGCTCATTGTACTGCAGGCGGACGACGCCTTCGTGGGCTTGATGACCATGCTCACCTTTGGCGCAAACCTGCTGCAGCTTTTCACGCCCTACATCCTGGAACGCTTCCGGCGGCGCAAGCCCCTCCTGATCTTCCTGCGGATGACGATCCACCTGCTCAGCATCGTCTTTACCGGGATGATCCCATTTTTGCCCGCCGCGATGCAGACCCGGCTTGTTCTGATGGGATTCTCCGTCTTCCTGGTCAACGCGCTGGGCGCGGTGATAGGTCCAGGCTTTTCTGTCTGGCACGTCGCCCACATTCCGCCTTCCGTCCGTGTCCAATTCTACTCCCTGGTCACGCTGCTTAACGGCGTGTTCGTCGCTGTCTTCAACATGCTGGGTTCGGGCGTGGTTGATCTGTTCAAGCGCGGCGGAAACGAGCTGTGGGGCTTGACGGCACTGAGGATCGCGTGCGTATTGATCGCGGCTTTCGACTTCACGACGCTCATCCGGATAAAGGAACTGCCGCAGCGGCAAATGCCCCGGAAAATCAAGCTGTCCGGCCTGCTCAGCGAACCCTGGCGCCACAAGGCCTACCTTCGCTCCACGCTGGTGATTTTTCTGTGGAGCCTGGTCGTCAACTTGCCTGGCAGCTATTATACCGTGTACCTGCTGCGTGAGCTGGGCGTCAGCTATTCCTACATCATGCTCGTCAACTCCTTCAACGTCGTGGTCCTGACGCTGCTGACTTTTGTGTGGCGCAGGATCTTCCTCAGGTTCAGCTGGCTCAAACCCCTGTCGCTGGCAATCCTCCTGTTCGCGCCTCACTATTTCATGCTTGCCTTCGTTTCGGATGGCCTGATGTTCCTTTATCCCGTCGCCATCATCTGGAGCTTTGTGTGCACCAGCGGGATCAACCTGGCGTTCACCAGCGTGATCTATATCAACCTGCCGGAGGAAAACCAGACCCTTCATATCGGCTTCTTCTCGACGGCCAACTTTCTGGCTGCATTGACAGCCGCGACGCTGGCCCGCGCCTTCGTGACCCGCTTCCATGCGCTCAGGTTCAGCCTCTGGGGCGTCGCGTTTGGGGAAAAACAGCTGCTGATGCTGATCGTCGGCTTCCTGATGATCGGCGTGGGCATCGGCATCCTGTCCGTCTATCACAAAAATAAAAAGCAGGGCCTGGAAATCTGAGCATGCAGCGGCGGTAAAGCTCGGGAGCCGAGCACATCAAAACGCAGGGATTGTATAACTGAGGTCGCGATGATACGTGAATATGATTCCATGATGAATTGCAGAAATCACGGCACCTCAGTGGGTGATATAGGAAGGTTCACTATCTGAGCGTGTACTGCAGATCATCCAGGATCCTGGCATCGGGATATGCCATGATTTCCACTTGCTCAAGAATTTCTGAAACAACTCCGCTTCACTCGCGGGCCTTTGGCCGAAAGCATCAAGCGAGAGGTGCTTTCTCTTGGTCATTTTGTATTTTAGTGCCTGCTGAGTAACCGCCAAATCAAGCACAAAGACTCTCAAGCAGCGGAT
>CAZPBJ010000019.1:0-46586 GCA_964584685.1 uncultured Christensenella sp.
TTCATTCCGGATTCCTCACTTTCATATTTTGAAAAGACAGATGGAAACCATGACTGGATTTATTTGCTCATTCGCTCCTGAGCGCTTCGACGGCGTCCTTTTCGGAAGCCATTTTCGCCGGGATGTGCCCGCCCAGCACCGCCAGCAGGGTGCTCACAGCAATCAGGATCACAACGTGGGACAGCTGCAGGCTGGCAATATTCTCAAGCTCCGTCAGCCTGAAGAGGATCCTGTTCATTGGGATGGTCAGCAGCCAGGCTGCCGCGACCCCCATCAAACCGGACAGGAGCCCCAGGATAAAGGTCTCCGCGTCGAAGACCCGGGTAATGTCTTTTTTCCTGGCGCCAAGGGATCGCAGCACGCCGATCTCCTTCGTGCGTTCCAGCACCGAGGTATAGGTAATGATGGAGATCATGATCAAGCTGACGATCAGGGAAATCGCCGCAAAGGCAATCAGCACGATGGTAATGCCGTTGATGATCCCCCCCGTCATCTGGGAAATGGTCTCCGCCAGGTCGGTGTGGAGGATCTGGTCTTCTTCCGCCCTGCCGGCGTTGTATGCCTCCAGGTAGGCAGCGACCTGCTCCTTGTCCTCAAATGTTTCCGGGTACAGCATGATCGATGACGGGACAGCGTTTCCCCCCAGGTAACTGAGGAACGACGCCTTTGCCGCGTCAGTCATGGCGGACAGGTTCATGACGTTTCGGTCGCCGGCCACCTGTGCCCTGACGATGTCTGACGCCATCGCGGCATCGATGACCCTGTCCATCAGCTCATCACTGTATGCGATCCCGGGCGCCAGCAGCGAGACGTTGACGCCTTCCTTTTGCCGGACGATACCTGCGATGCGCAGCGTGACGCTCTTTTGCGCGTCAGCCATCATTTGGTAATCGCTACCGGGCAAATAGGTCCCCATCGCCGTTTTGAAGTAGTAGTCGTCATTATGGACCAGACTGAACTGTGCGCCCACAATGCGCTCAAAGGAGAGCGCCGCGGCGCCGGAAGTGTCAAAGCCAAGGTTTTTCAGAACGTCCCCATCCAGCTGGTTCTCTTTGTCGACTACGAGCACCAGGTCGGTCGCTTCACCGGGGTATTCACCCGCCAGCAAGTCGTAATTCCTTTGGATATAAGGCATCTCCTCTTCCCTGAGATCCCTGGGAAAGGAGGACAGGCCCAGGCTGGTCAGGCTGGATATGCCGGCCGGGCCGGCAAGGCCGGGCATGCCGCGGCCTGCCATCGCCCCGCTGCTGCCGCCCGCTGATGGGATTCCACCGGCGCCAAGGGTGACAAGGACAGCGCCGTCGGTTGTCTCACGCACCAGGTTCAGGGCTGTGGTCCTGGTCAGGCTGACGCTCCTGCAGATGTCCGGGTCAATCGCGTTCAGATAGGCCAGGAATTCTTCGTTGATGACATTGGTATGCGTCGTCCGGTCTGCCGCGGCGTCAACAAGAAAAACTTCCTGGGAAATGACAGGTTCGGGCTCCTGCTGCATCCTTCCCCTCAGGCCGTTTTGCATCGCGGTGAACCGGTTGCGCTCCACCGACATGGGCGCCTGGGAGATGATGATGGGGTACTCGGTCATGGCGTCTGACTGGAAGGTGTCGATCTGCTTTTGAAATCCCGTGGACAGGCTGAGAATGACTGCGATGCCGATGATGCCTATGCTGGATGCGAAGGCCGTCAGGAAAGCCCGGCCTTTTTTGCTGCGGATGTTGTTGAAGGAGAGTTTCAGGGCTATCAGGAAATTCATGTTGGTCTTCTTCAGGCCAAAGCTGTCTGAGGTCGCCCCCTCTTGGCAGGAATTGCTGTCGGAGATGATTTTGCCGTCCCGGAAGCGGATGAGCCTGTCGGCATACTGCTGGGCAACCGCTTCATTGTGGGTCACCATCACGACCAGCCGGTCGCCGGCGACCCGTTTGATCAAGTCCATGATCTGGCTGCTTGTTTTCGTGTCCAGCGCGCCTGTGGGCTCATCACACAGCAGGATCTCAGGATCGTTTGCCAGGGCACGGGCAATGGCGACGCGCTGCATTTCACCGCCGGAAAGCTGATCGGGCCTTTTGTGCAGATGGTCTTTGAGGTCCACCTGCTCCAGCAGCTTCAGCGCGCGCCGCTTTCTTTCAGCTGCCGCCACACCGCCCAGCGTCATGCCAAGCTCAACGTTATCAACGATGCTCAGGTGCGTGATGAGGTTGTAGTTCTGGAAAACAAACCCGACGGCGCTGTTGCGGTAGGCGTCCCAGTCGCTCTCCTTGAAATCCTTTGTTTTGCGGCCCTTGATGATGACCTCACCCGAGTCAGCATGATCAAGCCCGCCAATGATGTTCAGGCAGGTCGTTTTGCCCGAACCGCTTGTGCCGAGGATCGCGACAAACTCATTTTTCCTGAAAGCGACGCTGATGCCGTCCAGGGCCACCGTTTCGACACCGCCTGCGTGATAGGTCTTGTGAATGTTCCTGAGTTCCAGCATGCTTGTATTGCCTTTCTTTATGCCCGATCAGCGGGATGCCGTGCGCTTTGTTCCCGGGTGCTGTCATATTCACTGATCAGCGCCTCGATGCGGGCTTTGCGGTTTTTCATCATCCTGATGCGAAAGTCCAGTTCCTTGATCCCCTCGTCAAGTATGAGGTAGCTCCTTCGCTTTGGCCCGGGGCCGCCGTCTTCCCAGGCCGACTTGAGGTATCCTTGATTTTCCATATGCCGCAGCGTGCGGTACAGCGTGCTGATATTGAGCGCCTCGGGTGAAAACCCGAACCGCGCGAGCTGTTCCATCAGCGCGTAGCCGTGCCCCGTTCCGCCGCGGAGCAGCATCAGCAGGCATGCCTCAAGGAATTTGTCCGCCGTTCCCTTGCCGCCCGCAAATCTTTGTTCCGGCTGCTGATCCATCAGAAGCCTCCCTTCTTTGCTATGTGCGCAACGACTATATGCGTTACGCACATAGCTTATACCGTGCCGCCTCCCTTGTCAACAGGGAGACTGGCTGAGAAAAATACGTGAGAGAAATACGATATCGGCTCGTGTTCATGTTACAAACTTTGTATTTTTGAAAGTTTATAACATCCATGCTACAAACTTGATATTTTTTGAAGTTTGTGGCATGCTGTAGGCACGGAGGTGATACCATGTCCAAAGACACGGCAGGATTGAAGAACCGTGATCTCTACCTCAATCAGCTCATAGCCTTTCAGGATACCGAGCCGGTGAAAGCAGTAACCGGCATTCGAAGGTGCGGCAAGTCAAGCCTGCTGAAACTGATGATCCGTCACTTGCGCGGCAGCGGGATAGCGGACGCGCAGATTGTTTTCATGAACTTTGAGTCCATGGCATGTCGTGAAATGGACGCTGCCGCCCTGTACAATGATGTCAAGGCAAGGCTCGTTTCCGGACAGAGGATGTATCTGTTCTTTGATGAGATACAGCACATCCCGCAGTGGCAGGATGCCGTGAATTCGTTCAGGGTCGACTTTGACTGCGATATCTACATTACAGGATCAAACGCCTATTTGCTCTCATCCGAATTTTCAACCTATCTGGCCGGAAGGTATGTGGAGATCAGGATGCTGCCTTTGTCATTCGGGGAGTTCCTCGATTTTCACGGATATCATGCAGTAACGTACACAAGTCCAGCCGGTGATGACCGTAAACGCGTTCAGGATGCAAACGGCGACAGTTATGAGGTTCAGGAACTGTTTGAAGCCTTTATGAAGTTTGGCGGCATGCCCGGCATCGCGGATGTCGGCCTGGTGCAGGATAAGGCGCTGACGCTTCTGGAAGGTATTTATTCAACGGTCGTTATCAGGGATATCCTGGAACGCGAAAAGCGCAGGGGTCATCGGAACCTGACAGATCCGGATCTGCTGCGTAAAATCATCATGTTCCTGGCTGACAATATCGGAAATACGACATCTGCCACATCAATCAGCAAAACATTGGTAAGCAGGGGATTACTTGAAAACCGTCAGAAAAAGGGAACACCGGCCGTACAGACGATCCAGGCATATATCGGCGCACTGATGGAATCTTATGTTTTATATGAAATCAAACGCTTCGACATCAAGGGGAAAGAATTTCTAAGTACCCTTTGCAAGTACTATATTGCCGATATTGGCTTGCGAAACTATCTCCTTGGCTTCCGCGATCTCGACAGGGGTCACGCCATTGAGAATGTTGTGTACTTCGAATTGCTGAGACGCGGATATGATGTGGCGGTCGGAAAAATCGGCAATAAAGAGATTGACTTCATCGCCGTGAAGGCAGATGAGAAACTGTATGTTCAGGTCACAGAAAATATGAACGCGCCTGAAACCAGGGAACAGGAACTCGAGCCGCTCAGACAGATACGGGACAATTACGAAAAGATCGTCATTGCGCTGGAATGCGATCTGCCAATGCCGCAGGAGGGTATCAAGCTTGTAAGACTACTGGATTTCCTGCTGGCGTAGCAGGAAAAACCTACAGGGTATAAAGCGTGCCCGTCAGGCGCCTGCCAACCGCGCGCGGATGCCCCTGGCATAGGTTCCGGCACCCGCCAGAAGATAGCAAAGCGCCGCCAGTTCAATGGCGTCAAGCGAGAACCACTGCTCAAGCCAGCTAACGGTCAGCGCGGTAAACACCACGCCAAGCACAAAGAAACCCAGGCACAGGAAGTGAAACAGGAAAAGGCGCAGGTTTTCCCCGCGCCAGCACCTGCCGTGGATCATGCGCCCAAGCGCCGCGCCGCAGTCCGTCAGGTGGCCCGTCATGTGCGTGGTGCGGGTCAGGATGCCGCGGTAACGCAGCGCCAGGCCATTTTGCGCGCCCAGCACCAGGGCCAGGGCGGCCATGCGCGCGCCCTGCGGAAAAGGCAGGAACTCGGTCAGCAGCAGCAGCGCGCCGCAAGCCATCAGCACGAGGCCGCTGCGGCGCCACAGCCCCGCCCGATGCTCGGGAAAGCCGTAGCCCGACAAGGTGGCGCCAATGAAGAAACTGAACAGATAAATCCCGAACAACGTGAATGACGCGGCGCTCTGCTCCGTCAGGGACAGGCCCAGCTTGGTCAGGTTGCCCGTCATGTGGGATAGTGTCTGCCCATACTGAAGCCAGCCGGCGGCATTGAGGGCGCCCGCGATGAACACAAGCATCAGTATCCAAAGCGCGCCGGCTTCCTGCCGCAGCGCGCGCAGCAGCTTCATATATTTCTGACCCAGTTAAGCAGCTCCGCCGTCCGCGACCGGCGCCGCGGATCATCAATCTTCGACAGGCATGCCTCAAACATTTCCATGGGTTTCCTCCGCCGTCACAGTGATTGCGCCATTATATCACCGCCGGGCCGCCCCTGCCATGCGCGCGGCGCTATCCGAAATACTTGTCCACATAGGCGCGCGCAACCTGGTATGCCTTCCCGATGTTTTCGCTGTGGGGCATCGCGTAGTACTCCGGGCGGAATTCCTCAATGGAACACACGCCGCTAAAGCCGATTTTCCGCAGGGCGGCGGCGATCCCGGCATGGTTGACGACGCCCAGACCGGGCCAGAGCCGCTTGTCGTCCCCGCAGGAGCCCAGCGGCAGGTCTTCACAGTCATTCAGATGGAAGGCGAATATCTTCTTCCCCTTTGCCTTTTTGAGGTCGGACAGCTTCGAGCACATTTCATGAAAATGGAAGGTGTCAATGGCAATGCCCACGTTTTTGCGCTTCACGGCTTTGACAATATCATAGGCGGTCCCGAATTGGTTGATGGAACAGTCAGGCTGTCCGCAAAATTCCAGCGCTATGCGGATGCCGTGGGGCGCGACGCGGTCAGCCAGGCAGCGCAGGCGCACGACGACCTCTTTGCGTATCTCCGCGATATGCTTGCCCTTGACGCCGAAAGTGGGGACCGTGATGAGCATCTTCATGCCGATGGCATCGCACACCCTGACAATGAAATCCACCTGCGCGTCAATGGCCTTCTCGCCCTCCGGGTCGCGCAGGTTGAAATACTCCAGCGTATTGAAGGCCCACGGCTTCAGATGGTGCGATTTGAACCACTGCTTCAAATCTTCCAGGGAATGCTCTTTCAAATACTCCTGGAGGCAGTCGCCGCGCAGCTCAATATAGTCAAAGCCGTTCTTTTCGCATTCCGTCAGGTCCGCCGTCAGGGAAGCGCCCGCGCAGCGCAGCGCCGTCGCCTCGTTGTAACCCAGTTTCATTTTCATGCCTCCATGCTGTTTGCCTAATATCGCTTCCATGGGAGAGACTGGGCAGCGCCGTTGAATCGCTACCGGATCACCTGATACACAATGGCCTCAACGGTAGCGGGTTCAATGCCTTTTTCCGCAAAAGACACTGATGTATCCAGGTCGATATCGTCCCTGATCTCTATTGTCGAGCCTGGCTTGATCCCGATATTGAAGACCAGGTCCTCCTTGAAGTACATCAGTTTCCCTTGCGCGTCCTTCACCACAAACAGGACCCCGAAGTCATACAAGGCGGCTGTTTGCGTGTTTTCAATGTCAACGAGTACTTTCGCGTTGATCCGCTTATCGATATCGGGCTTTTCATACCGGGGATTCTTTGCCGGATGGTAAACGACGCTGCCGACATAACTCCTCCCCGTGGTGACGCCAAAGTTCGCCCCCTTGGCGACTGTCAGGACATGCTTGCCCACCGGCCTATTAGCAGGCAATTCATCCAGGCTTAAGCTGGCATATACGTAACCCTTATCGCCCGGATTAAGGACAGAAGGAGACATGGTGATCCACTCATTGGTCAGCAGTATGTCGCCGGCCGCGTCCAGCAGCTCAAATTTCCCCTCTCCAAAGGCAGCGATTTCATTCCCGGTGTTTTCTATTTCCGCCGCAATATGGGCGGTGTTCCTGTATTTGTTGTGGGTTTCATAGTATGATTCCTGCACGATGGTGAGTTCCCCTTCAGCCAGCGCCGGGCCGACAGCCGGGATGCACAGCAGAAGACCTGCCAGGATAGCCGCAAGTTTCCTTTCCATATTTCCCTCCTGATCTATTATGGTTCATCCGCCAATTTGGTGTGATGACCGGGCGGCCGCCTTGGGGCAGACGCCTTCTTCGTTCATTTCACGGATGGCTATCGGGCCATTTGCGTTTATGGCATTTTTGCTTTTCTATACGTATCAAACGCGAGCTGCTTTCCCTTGGCGCCCCGGAATTTATTCCGGAAGTCCTCCGGGCTGCTTATCCTGGCCACGTAAGCGGGAAAGTGGAACACAGGGTCATGAAAGGGCGCCTTCTCTTCGTGCACCCCCTCCATCAGCTCAAGAACAGCTTCATCCCTGCCGACGGACAGCACTCTCCATCTTGCCGTATGAGATCAGCAACATTCACGTTTTCTATTCCCATATTCCACCTCAAGCGAGCTTGGTAACTGATGCCGGCGGAACGATCCCGACATTCAATATATACCTGTGATGAAGCGCAGTCAACATGCTCATCAAGGCAGGAAGGATGGCCATTCAGTGCGTCAGCTTGATATTGGCAAAGGAGCGGCAGAAGGACGGACAGCGTCTTGAGGGAGCTGGGCGTCAGATGGATGAAAAGGTTCGGTACATGCCGCTGCGCGAAGAGCACAATGCGAAGAATAAGCGGTAGCCTGTGCTCAAGGCGCGCCGTACTGGCTTCGCGCGGCCAAGGCCAAGCGCCAGGCTGAACTCCCCCTCTTTGCAGAGGAGGTTCGCGCCCAGCCATGCCTGCGGCTTGCGCCCGCAATGCCGCCGAGATTGTTTCCCGGGCCATGCCAGGCAAGCGCGGATGGGGCTTCTCCCTCCTTGAACCGCTGTCGGGACTCATCATCCGGTTCATCCGAAGCGGCGCCGGGATAGCGTCATCCCGCCTTTTCGATATCGTTCACGCACCGGGGCAGAGCCGCTGCATTAAAGGAAAGGGCCGCCCGAGGGCGGCTCTTCCCGGCAGCTGCTTGTCGCCCAACTTGGCGTATCAAGCAAAAAGGTATGAAATTCGTCCGCGCTTACTGCCCCTTAAGTGCGGCGTTGGACAGGGTCACACACTCGTTCCAGGCCTGGTCCACGGTCATGCCTCCGCCCGCGGCCTTGATGATGGCGTCGCGCAGCGCGTTGCGCACCTGGGCAGAACCCGTCACAGCGGGCAGCGACCCGGCAAGCAGCAGGTTCGCCTCGACAGCCCGCAGCGCCTGGGCAGGGAGGGTGTCCTCAGCGAGGTAGGCCTGGTATTCCGGCAGTTCCTGCGTCCACTTGTAGGGCGACAGGGCGTTCACGGCGCGCACCCAGCCAATGTTGAGATCGGGTAAGACGAACTCCTTGACAAACATGTACGCCGCAGAGGCGCGCGCGTCGTCGCCGTAGTAGAAGACGATGGGACCGCGGTTCCACGAGGGGTACCACGTTTGGGCGGGCATGGGCGCGACCCCGAACTCGAAGCCGTTTGGCTCGATATAGGGATAACCCGCGCAGGAGCCGAAGTAGGAGGCCACGATGCCGGAGTTGAAGTCGCTGGAGAAGTAGTCGCCCGAGGGCTGCAGGGCGAAACAGCCGGCCCTCACCATGTCCACCAGCCACTGGATTTTAGCCCTCACCTCAGGTGTGTCGAACAGCACCTGCTTGTTCGCGACGTCGATGTAGCCGGCGCCCGGGGTCTCCATGATGAGGGCCTGCGCCAGGTCGGTCAGGCTGTCCACGCCAAGGGCGGGGATGCCCTTCTTCTCGAAAATGGTCTTGGCAACCTGCTCCATCTCTTCCCAAGTCGTGGGCGGAACCAGGCCCAGCTCGTCATACAGGGTCTTGTTGTAGAACAGGATGGGTCCGGTCGTACAGGCGGGCAGGTAGTGGATGAGGCCGTCCTCGAACGCCTTGACCTCGCCGTTGAGCACGCCCGGGGCCAGGGACTTGTCAAATTCACCATCGAATCCCACATAGGGGTCGTAGATGTACTGGCTTAGGTCCGCTACGCGGCCGGCGGGCACATACCGGGCGGCCTCGGAAGCGTAATTGAAGATGATATCGGGGCCGATTCCCTCAACGACCGCGCTGTACACCGCCTCCGTGAAGCCGGAGTAGGGCATGGAGATGAGCTCGACATGGTTGGGCAGCCAGTAGGCGTTATAAGCCGCCGCGGCCTTGAGCAGATAGGCCTCCTGCTCGTCGGTGAAGGTATGCCAGATGGTGACTGTAGTCGGGATTTTCTGGGCCTTTGCGGCCGGTGCGTACACAGCGACGGTCGCCGCGAACACCAACACAACGATGAGCAGCAGCGCTCCCAGATGCCTTGAGTTCCTTTTCATTTTCTTACCTTTCCTTTCCTTTTCGCGGCATTCCTGCCGTTCCTTGTTGGTTCCATGAGTGAAATTGTGCCGGTCGGTCGTCTTGTTGCGGGCAACTGTGTCAATCGTGCACACCGGCCCTTCATTTATCAGACGCACAGGATATTGTTTTGGTTTTTGGTTCGTTGTATTTTTTTATATTACACAATCATTGAGCTGGCAGTGTCTCGAAACGGTCAACAATGTTCCGGGAAACGGCGTCGGTCATCCGGTGTCTTGCTTGGAAGGGGCTGTAACAAAAGTCCCGAAGACGCCGCTGTAAATCGAAAGATTTGCAGCGGTTCTTTACATGAAGGACAAGAAGAACTTCAGAATATATGCATAGAATAGTATGAAAATATGAAGGAAAGTGATATAATGCAAGCGTAGAAACCCAGTCATCTGTAGGTCGTACAGAAATGGAACACGCACTTCCTGGGATAGATACCACTCACTGACTCCATAATAGTGACACGCCAGAGTAAAGTGCGCAATATGGTCAGCAAAACCAGTTTTATTTACATTTGTACGGGGTTTTCATCAAGGAAAGTTCCTTGACGACACAGGGCATAAACAATATTTCACTTGACGCCGAAGCACCGGCAGGGCAAGATGCTTCCATGTTCAAGCGCAGACCGTTTAAGGCCTTTTTTTAGGCCATCCTGAGGCTGTTTCGTGGGGGTGATGAATTTACCCATACTCCAGTTGTACAAGCCCCAAGCCAGCCCCTGGCATACCCTCCACACAAATGCTGGCAACCCCATGAGATAAAGGTCTGCAAAAACTTGACTTCCCAGGCGCGATATGATATACGATATATGGGGTTTTTTGTCCGATTCGTACATCTTTCTTATTTCGACTTAACGACGCGCTCGCATTCGGCGCGTGTGGCAGTATGACCGTTCCATGTTGACCCGCGTTTCCCCCGATATACATTTTGAAACCCTGCCGGCGACGCGATACATGCCAGGCAGAGGGTTGTTACCACGCGTATAAGTGAATAGGAGGGATTTTCAGTGATTAGTCGATTCGCCACCGTTCTGCTGGCGGTCCTGTTGCTGTGAGGCATCGCCTTGGGCGCTTACGCTGGCAAGCCTGTCCCGACCTTCAACATTGTCAGGACGGGCGTTGATGAAATCAGCGCTAAGTTCGACCTTGTCTGGAGCAAGTACCCCGTGTATCGCGCCGACGTATACCTCAGGGGCCATCTGACCGAAACGACGATCGGCGGGTACATAATCGACAAAGTGTCCGTGCTGAATGACAACAAAGTGCACAGGACCTTCTCTCTGACTGGCAGTACGGTAGCATTCGGCTAGAATACGGAGATCAACAATAATAGGCTGCCGCTTTCCGGTAAATACTGCGACGTGATTGCCTGATCAGGCTTGCCGGCAAAACCAAGGAACTCATGGGCATGGAAAACCCGGCGCTGACAGATACGTACCCTGCCTGAACCTCTCGCAGCGGGCTGAACACAACCTCATATCCTTCCCTGAACGAACGAATCAATTTCTTTTAAAAATTTTCAACCTTTCCTGACCGATGATTCATGTTTTCCCCTTGATAGACAGTGATCCGAAAATGTTTGCTGCGAGTTCGTGCGGTTGATCTTTTCGACCACCGGCAAAGGTTTCCTCTTCGGGACGTCCGGAAAAAGATAAGCAGCCGCATCCGCACTTCGATCGAACCAACCTTTGAAAGGAGTCGGTTTAAATGCAAAACATATACGATACAGTCCAGTACAAGGAACTCAACTACAAAAAAAAGGATGGGATCGGGAAATTCTGCCTGTCAGAAGTCCTGGATGAGGATTACATCAGGTCGACCGTTGACATTGAACGCCTGAAGAAGCAAACGGTCAGGTTTGCCAGTGCCAGGATTCCACTGCGTACTGCCAGACGGGAAACTTTGCTTGGCAGGCGGGGCTTCAGGATCGCGCTTGTGACAGCAGCGGCGCTCGTTCTGGCGATCGGCGGGTTGGAGGTCTTCTTCCATCTCCCCTACTCAAACACCCGCGCTGAATTTGATTCGCTCAGGAACACCCTGCTGGCGGCCATGCCAAAGACCTCCGAAGTGTTCACTGAAGACGCCTTAACCACCCTGCCGGTACCCGTGCGCAAATACTTCAACGTCTGTGGTTTCCTGGGAAGGCCGCGGATGAATGCGATGAAAGCGGTTCACAGGGGAGCCCGCTACGTGTCCCACAGAGGTGCGATACCCATCGTCGTCGATTACACCCAGTACCTGAACACGCTCGGCCCCTGCCGGCTTGACCTGACCGTTGGATGGACGTACGGGATGCCTTTTGAAAGCATCGAATGTTTTTCAGGCGGCAAGTGCTCCGTGAAAGGCGTGCTAGGCAAAGCAATCAACCTGTACTGCCGTGAAGGGGACGCAATGAATGTCGACGGCCTGGCCGCTTTCCTGTCTGAATGCCTTCTCTGCCCCAGCGCCGCCCTGCAGGACTATATCACCTGGGAGGAGATTGACGCCCTGCATGCAGGCGCAAGAATTGCCTGCCATGGTCTGTATGCGGACGGCATATTCACCTTTGGCGGGAACGGCGAACTGATATCCTTCACATCGGATAATAGGGCCTATACCGCACCGGATGGAACCAGCGAAATCTGCGCCTGGTCGATGGTATTCCGTGACTACCAGCAGACGGATGGCCTATGGCTCCCCACTGATTTTCATGGAATTTGGCATTTTCAGGACGGCGATCTGCTGTCCTTTGACGGGGATGAGGTCATCATCGAGTATGATCCAGAACTGACCTGAGGAAGCCAGCGAACCGCTTGTATTTTCGAGCTCGGCACGTCTGCTCGGAAGCAGATGTAAATCTTTCCGCAGCGGACTTTCCGCAGCAGGTTAATGAAATATCAGCATCAACAAGCGCTCAGATTTCTAATTATGCAAAGGAAAAATTTGGGTGTTTGTAATGAACGGGTACCATTGGCAACGGATTTACAGAGCATAATGGTTTTGCAGCATCGATGATGTTCTAAACATCATAATCCCAAATAAAAAGGCCCTGAAAACTCAATGTTTTCAAGGCTTTCTTCATGGTGCGGCCGACGAGACTTGAACTCGTACGGGTTTCCCCACACGCCCCTCAAACGTGCGCGTATGCCGATTCCGCCACGGCCGCAGGCTGTCAGACAGCAGAGGGAAGTATATCCAAAGCGGCCTTTACTGTCAAGCGCCGGAAAGCCGCTTTGGCGAATTTCGTGACAGGGCAAACTGTCAGCCGTAGGTCACCTTGACCGTGAAGGGATGCCCCCAGATGTAATAGGTCACAAAGAGCTCGCGCACGGCGTGCATGCCCTCCACAGACTGGGTGAGCAGCACGCAGCGGAGCGTCCGCTCCCCGCCAGCGGGCACGGTGACATTGGGCAGGACGCCCTGCGCGGAGCCGTCGGTGTAAAAGAGCATGTCGGTAGAAATGGGCGAGACTTGGATCTCCGTCATCTGGGCCGGCAGGAAGCCGTTGTTCTTCACTTTGACGGTATAGATGATGAAACTGTAGTCCCCAGCGCCGCCCGGTACGGCCTGCTGCAGCGCGGTGCCGATGAGGGCGCGCTCATCCACTGCCTGCTGCACGCGCCTGAACTCGGGCTCCTGGTCCGCACAGGGGATAACCTGGGCCGATACGGGCGTCACGGCAAGGCTGGTGTTGACCAATTGGAAGACAAGCAGCGCGCCTGCCATCAGCACCAGGACGACCAGGATGACGGCGGCTGTCTTCATGGCTGGATAGTGGTCAGGATCTCGTTCATGCGCTGGATCATCTCGGTGTCCTTGAGGCGGAACTTAATCTCCACGCGGCGGGAGGCGGTCATGTTTTCGGTGCCGTCGGCATTTCTGATGATATTGGAGAAGCTGCGGCCCTTGGCGGTGAGGATCTGCGTCAATACACCGCGCTGGGCGCCGGAGAGCGAAGGCATCTCCAGGCAGAACTTGGCCACCGACAGGGCGCGGTTTTGCGACAGCTCCAGGTTATAGATATAGCTGCCGTTGGAGTCCGTGTGGCCCTCGATGATGATCTCCGCCACGTAATCCGCGTACTGCGGCCGCATCAGCACTTCCAGGTAGACGGGGATCAGCTGGTAGAGCTGGGACTGACCGGCTGCGGAGATGAAGTCCTGCCCGGATTCAAACATCAGCTGGCTGTCCAGCACGATATCGCCTGTGGACGGGTCAACCTTGGCGCTGAGATTGGCCGCCGACAGCGACTTGCTCAGCTCCCGGATGATCTCGGTCCTTAATCCCAGCAGGTCATCGATCTGCTGCGCCTGGCTGCTGAGCGCCTGCTGCATCGCGCCCAGTTTGATCTCCTGGCTGGCCAGGGTCTGGGCCTGCCCATCCAGCTGCAGCTGCAGGGCTGCCTGCTCCTCTTCCTTGGTCAGCAGCGCTGTCTGCGCGGCGAAAAGGTCGCTCTTTTGCTGATCCAGCTGCACCTGCACGCTGGCCAGCTCCTCTTCCTTGCCCATCAGCTTGACGCGTGAAGTTTCAAGCTCAGCTTCCTGGGCGGCCAGGACGATCTGCGACCTGTCCAGCTCGGCCTTTTGCGCGTCCAGCTGCTTCGTCTTGATATCGAGCTGCGTATAGTACTGGTAGATGCTGAAGATAAGCGCCAGCACAAAGACCAGCAGCAGCGACGACAGCATGTCCGAAAACGACGTCCAGTAGGAGCCGTTGTCGCGCCTGATGACGTGATGCCGTTTGCGGGCAGGGATGGACACTCAGGCCCCCTCGGCCATCTGCTGGATGGCGACGACTGTCTTGTTGAGGGCGGCTGTCATATCGGCCATGGCCTGCTGCAGCTTGGATACGCTGCCCAGGTCCACCACGTTTTCGCCCTTGCCCTTGGGAGAAGCCAGGCCCGAAAGCTGCTTGCCCAGTTCCTTCATCATGTCGTGCATGTTCTCTTCAAACATGCCCATCGTGCGGGCAAGGCCGGTGGAGATATTCTCCACAAAGGAGGCGTAGGAGCCCGACAGCGCCTTGGCTGAGAGGGACATCTCGTTTGCGATGTCGTGGCTGCGGTCGCGCGTCGCCAAGGACTGCTTTTCCACCGCCTCCAGCACGCGGCCCGACCAGGCGGCGTACTGCTGCATCTGCTCCTCCAGGTCGCCCCTGACCGACAGCAGGCGGCTGTAGCTTTCGCTGTGCTGCTCCATGGCCTGATGCATGTTGGCCAGCATGCCCGACATGCTCTGCGCCAGCTGCGCGCTGCCCTGCTGCGAGCGGCTGAGCTCGGCCACATAGTTCTCAAAGCGCTCGATGACCTGCTGCGATACCGCCTGCGTGTTTTGGATATTGTCCATGATGGCGTCGGCCGCGGTCATGGTGGCGTTGACGGATTCATAGCTGACCTGCTGCGCCTGGTTGATGGCGGAAAACGTCTTTGCCAGCTGGATGAACTGCCCGTTCAGGGCGCCGTTCATCTGCGCTACAAAGTGGCCCACGATGGTGTTCAGGCCCTCCATCTGTCCCTGGGTCTCCTGCAGGATGAAGCTGTTGATGGACTGGCTGATGGGCACAAAGGCGCGCTCGATGGCCGTCTCGATGCCGCCGGTGAGGCTGCGGTTCATATCGCTGACACTGTGGCTGAGGAAGGCCGCCTGATCCTCCATGTGGCACTTGCTGTATACATTGTCGTCAACCGGCCGCTGCATCACCAGTTCCCTGAAGGCATCGCCAAAGTCATCCAAAGCCGTCAGGCCGGCGCCCTGCGATGCGCGGAAAAACACATTGAAGATGAGGGAACAGGCAAGGCCGGCGATGGAGGTGCCGTAGGCGAAGGTCATGCCGCCGATCATCTGCGAGATGCCCTTCATGGTGTTGTCGGCATTGGAAATATCCAGGTTGCCCAGGCCGCGCATCAGGCCGATAAAGGTGCCCAGGATACCAAGCGAAGTCAGCAGGCCGGGGATGACCTCTGCCAGCTGCAGGTGCGCGTAAGAGGTGAAGACATCCTCGTCATTGATGTAGTCTTCCGTCGCGCAGGAAAGGCCCCGCGTATCCAGCTGCTCGGCGTTTTGCAGGAAGCGCTTCCACCTGTCCTGCATGGGCTTGCCAAGGAAGTTCGCGTCCTGCCACACCGGGCGGGCGCCCTCCTTGTTGATCATCAGCTCAAGCTGCCGGATAGCCTTGCGGAAAAGGCGCGCGGCGCGCCTGTAGGGGAATATGCACTTCACCAGCCCCGTCAGGAAGACGAGGGCAATGGCCGTATAGATGACCAGCTCCACCAGCTGTGAGGAAATGCCCGCGAACAGCTCCCTCATCCCGTCCCCGCCTCCTTGAGTGACAAATCTACGCAGTATTGTAATTGATTTTTTACCCTAATGCAATGATTTCGTCAAATATGAAGGAAGCACAAGGACGATCCCGCGTAATAGACGGGTCAAGGGATAATATCCCTTGTCGGGGGTTCGGGGGTGAAACCCCCGGATATCCCCCTTGCGCAGCCAAAAAAGCCCAAGCAAAGACAGCGAAGCGAATCTTTGCGGCAGGCTGATGATTATTGTTGATCTTCAATCCCCGCCATATCAAATAACAGACCCTACTTGTCCGCCAAACTCCCGCAAATCTCCCTGACCACGTGGCTTGCCATCAGCAGGCCCATGGCAGCCGGCACAAAGGGCAGGCTGCCGGGCAAGGCGCGGCAGACGGAGGCTTCCTCATCAGGATGTCCCGCCTCCCCCTGCGGTTTGCGCGGCATCTCCCGCGACCAGGCAACCGTCAAACGCCCTATCCCCCGCGCCTTCAGCTCCATGCGCATCACGCGCGCCAGGGGGCAGACGCTGGTCCTGCCGATATCGCTGATCTCAAGCTCTGAGGGGTCCAGCTTGTTGCCGGCCCCCATGGCGCTGATGATGGGAACGCTCAGCGCGGCAGCGCGGCAGGTCAGCTCCAGTTTGGCGGCGACCATGTCAACGCAGTCCAGGATATAGTCATAGGCTGACAAATCAAAGGCATCTGCGTTGGCAGGCGTATAATAGACGGCATTCACCCTGACATCCGCCTGCGGATTGATATCCAGGATGCGCCGGCGCATCACTTCCGCCTTGGGCTGGCCAAGGGTGCTGTTGAGCGCGATGACCTGGCGATTAAGGTTGCTGGGGGCAATGCTGTCCCCGTCAAAAAGGTCAAGCCGGCCGATGCCGGAGCGCGCCAGGGCTTCAGCCGCCGCGCCGCCTACGCCGCCCAAGCCGAAAACCGCCACCCGGCTTGCCGCCAGCTTGTCCATCGCCGCCTGCCCCAGCAGCATGGCAGACCTTGAAAAAGCGTCCCGCACTTTTCGTCCCTCCACAGCTGCGATTATAGGGGGCTGTACAAAGCAGGTCAAGCCTGTGAACAGCTTGCCAATGCGCACGCAACGGACTATAATGCCACTTTAGAACGCACAGGAGGGCAAGGGCATGGGAACGGAAACGCCGCGCACAAATTTCATCTGGGACGCCATCGATGAAGACCTGGCGCAGGGCCGCTGCGCCAAGGTGCACACGCGCTTTCCGCCAGAGCCCAACGGCTACCTGCACATCGGGCACTGCAAGGCGCTGGTGACCAACTTCTCAACGGCTGACAAGTACAAGGGCCTGTGCAACCTGCGCTTTGATGACACCAACCCCGCCAAGGAAGAGACAGAGTATGTCGAGGGCATCATGGACGACATCCGCTGGCTGGGCTTCGACTGGACGGGCGGGCTGTACTTCGCCAGCGACTATTATGAGCAGTGCTACCTCATCGCCGAGGATTTCATCCGCCGGGACCTGGCCTATATTGATGAGCTGAGCCAGGACGAGATGCGCGTATACCGCGGCACCCTGACGGAGCCGGGCAAGAACAGCCCCTGGCGTGACCGCCCGTGGGAAGAAAGCCTGGACATCTTCCGCCGGATGAGGGCGGGCGAGTTCCCCGAGGGTCGCTATGTGCTGCGCTCAAAGATCGACATGGCCTCCCCCAACATCAACATGCGCGACCCGGTCATGTACCGCATCCTGTACAAGGAGCACCACCGCACGGGGAAGACCTGGTGCATCTACCCGATGTACGACTTCTCCCATCCCCTGGGCGACGCGATCGAGGGCGTAACGCACTCGCTGTGCTCGCTTGAATATGAGGATCACAGGCCGCTGTATGACTGGGCAGTGGAAAACGCGGGCTTCCGCGCGCCGCACAGGGACAAGCACGGCGACCTCTCACAGGGACCCCGGCAGATAGAGTTTGCCAGGCTCAACCTCACCCGCACGGTCATGAGCAAGCGGCACCTGCGCCGCCTGGTGGAAGAGGGCAGGGTCTCGGGCTGGGACGACCCCCGTATGCCCACCTTGGTCGGCATGAAACGCCGCGGGTACACGCCAGCCGCCATTCGCGATTTTGTGGAGCGCATCGGCCTGTCCAAGGCCGACAGCGTGGTGGATGTCGCCCTGCTGGAACACTGCGTGCGCAATGACCTGGGCGGCAGCGCCCCGCGCGTGATGGCGGTCCAGCGCCCGCTCAAAGTGATACTGAGCAACTGGGAAGCCGGCAAGGTTGATATGCTTGATATGGAAAACCATCCCGACCAACCGGAGCTGGGCACACGGTCCATCCCCTTTGGCAGGGAACTCTACATCGACGCCGACGACTTCATGGAAGACCCGCCCAAAAAATTCTTCCGCCTGCGCCCGGATGGCGAGGTGCGCCTCAAGGGCGCCTACATCATCAAGTGCGAAGAGGCGGTCAAGGACGCGGACGGCATTATCCTGCACCTGATTTGCTCGGTGGACCTTGACAGCCGTTCAGGCTCGCCGGGGGCGGACCGCAAGGTCAAGGGCACGCTGCACTGGGTGAACGCCTCCGCCTGTGTCCCGCTGACCTTCCGCCTGTACGAACCGCTGCTGATGGATGAGCATGAGATGGACGAGGACATCGACAAGAAGGACTTCGTCGCCCAGCTCAACCCCAACAGCCTGGAAACGCTGCAGGGCTATGGCGAACAAATGCTATCCGACGCCAAACCCGGCGACACTTTCCAGTTCCTGCGCAGGGGCTACTTCTGCAAGGATATTGATTCCACGGCTATGAGCAGCGTCTTCAACCTCGTGGTGGGGCTGAAGGACAGCTATAAACCGGAATAGGAAAGAATTAAGCATGACGACAGTCCGCACACGCTTTGCCCCAAGCCCCACAGGCTACCTGCACCTGGGCGGGCTGCGCACGGCGCTTTACACCTACCTGCTGGCCAGACAGGCCGGGGGCGTGTTCATCCTGCGCATCGAGGATACCGACCAGGAGCGAGAGGTGCCCGGCGCCATCGAGCTGATCTACCAGTCGCTGCGCGCGGCGGGGCTCCTTTATGACGAGGGCCCGGATGTGGGCGGCGATCACGGTCCCTACATCCAGACGCAGCGCAAGCACCTCTACCTGCCCCTGGCGATGCAGCTGGTGGAAAGCGGCGCGGCCTATCCCTGCTTTTGCACCAAGGACGAGCTGGAGCTGCGCCGCCAGGCAGCGGCCGCCCGGGGTGAAACCTTCAAATACGACAAGCACTGCGCGAATATCCCCAGGGATGAAGCGAAGCGCCGCATGGATGCCGGAGAGCCTCATGTCATCCGTCAGAACATTCCCGCGCAGGGCTTTGCCGGCTTTGAGGACCTGCTGTACGGATACATCCAGGTGCCCTGCGATACGCTGGACGACAATGTGCTCATCAAGGCCGACGGCCTGCCCACCTACAACTTCGCCAATGTCGTTGACGACCACCTGATGGGCATCACGCACGTTACGCGCGGCACGGAATACCTGTCCAGCGCGCCCAAGTACAACCTGCTGTATGAGGCGTTCGGCTGGACGCCGCCGCTTTACCTGCACCTGCCCGTCGTGATGAAAGACGCCACGCGCAAGCTCTCCAAGCGCTACGGCGACCCCTCCTTTGAAGACCTGCTGGCCATGGGCTACCTGAAGGACGCCATCATCAACTTCATCGCCCTGCTGGGCTGGAGCCCGGGCACCCAGCGCGAGTTCTTCACGCTGCCGGAACTAGTGGAGGCCTTTAACGCTAAAAACCTCAACAAATCCCCCGCCATCTTCAACATGGAAAAGCTTACCTGGTTCAACGCGGAGTATATCCGCAGGCTGCCGTTTGAGGACTACCTTGCGATGGTCAGCCCCTGGTTTGACCAGGCGCTTGAGGGCACGGGCATTGACTACAGGCGTTTGGCGGAGCTGATGCAGGGCCGCACCGAGGTGTTCAGTCAGGTGCCCCAAATGGTCGGCTTCCTTAAAACCATGCCCGGCTATGACCTGGAGCTTTACACCCACAAGAAGATGAAGTCGACCCCCGAAACGGCGCTGGACGCGCTGCGCTTCATCCTGCCGGTGCTGGAAGGGACAGCGCCCTGGGAGGAAACTGTCATCCACGACAGCCTGATGGCGGCCATAGAGCAGGCAGGCCGCAAGAACGGCGCGGTGCTGTGGCCGCTGCGCATCGCCATCAGCGGCCTTGCCAATACGCCCGGCGGCGCCATTGAGATCGCCCGGCTGCTGGGCAAGCAGGAAACGCTCAGCCGCGTGCGCGCCGCCATCGGCAGGCTGGCCGCGGCGCGCTGAAAGGAGCCCCATGGAGGAAAGGGTAGTCCGCAACTGGGACGAGCTGCAGGCGGCCGTCTTTGACGGCGTGTGGGATGCCGGTATCCGCCGCTACCGCAACAACAAGGTCTTCCGCGGGGTGAAGGACAAGCGCTGGGACCTGATCCCCACGCTGAACCGCGTCAGCCCCCACAAACTGTCGCTGGAGCGCCAGATCCTGCGCAGTTTCCGCAAGTACGGCTATGCCGACCTGCAGGGCTGCAGCTCATTTTGGCAGGTGCTGGCCACGGGGCAGCACTACGGCCTGCCCACCCGGCTGCTGGACTGGAGCTATTCCCCGCTGGTAGCGGCCCATTTTGTCACACAGGATACCGACAGCTACGACCTGGACGGCGCCATCATCGTGGCGGACATGGAAAAGCTCAACACCCTGCTGCCCCCGCGCCTGCAGGCGCTGCTGAGCGAGGACGGGGTCAATGTCTTCTCGCAGGATATGCTGGACCGGGAAGCGGCCGATTTTGACAGCCTGGAAAAGCTTTCCGACAAGCCCTTCACCCTGTTCTTCGAGCCGGCGTCCACCATCAGCCGCATCGAAAACCAGTACGCGCTGTTTTCCCTCACCAGCGACGCGCGGCTGCTGATAGACCAGCTGCCCGGCAGCGAAGCCGCCTTCTCACGCATCGTCATCCCCCACCGGGCGAAGCTTGAGATACGCGACAAACTGGACTACATCAACATCTCGGAGCGCATGATCTACCCCGGATTAGGCGGCGTCTGCCGCTGGATAGCCAGGCGATATGCCCCGCTGGGGCCAAAGTACAACGATCTGCCGCCAACATCCGGCGACAGCACATTCTAAGGAGGCAAGGTATGGATTTTACAAAACTGCTGGGTGACCTGTTCTCGGGGGTCGGCTTCCTCTTCACGGCAGCCGGCCTCAAAACGCTGGTGATGTTCATCATCGCCGGCATCCTGATCTGGCTTGCGGTCAAGAAGGACTATGAGCCGGCGCTGCTGCTGCCCATTGGCTTTGGCTGCATCCTGGCCAATCTGCCGCCTGTGCTGGGCACAGTCTTCCCCGCGGTCATCGGCTCGGCTGCGGAGCCCGGGTTCCTGATGGTCCTGTTCAATTCAGGTATCGCAAACGAGCTTTTCCCGGTGCTGATCTTCGTTGCCGTGGGCGCGATGATCGATTTCACGCCCCTGCTCAAGGACCCGGCGATGATTTTCTTTGGCGCGGCAGCCCAGTTTGGCATCTTTGCCACCTTCCTTGTCTCCATCCTGCTCCTGCCGCTCGTACTGACACCCGTGCAGCTGGCTGAGCCGAATATCGTCCTGCGCCTTGCCTCGGCCATCGGCATCATCGGCGCCGCCGACGGCCCCACCACACTGTACGTGGCTAACTATTTCAACCTGCGCGACTATATGGCGCCCATCTCGGTGGCCGCCTACAGCTACATGTCGCTGGTGCCCGTGATCCAGCCCCCCGTCATCCGCGCCCTGACGACCAGGAAAGAGCGCATGATCCACATGGACTACCATGAGGCGAAAAGCTCCAGGACAGCGCTGATCCTCTTCCCCGTTATCGTCACCGTGGTCGCGGGCATCCTGGTGCCCATGTCGGCGCCGCTGGTGGGTGCGCTGATGTTTGGCAACCTGATCCGCGAGTGCGGCGTGCTGGAGCGCCTGTCAAAGACCGCGCAAAACGAACTGGCCAACCTGGTCACCATCCTGCTTGGCATCACCATCGGCGCCACCATGCTGGCAAAGAACTTCCTGCGCTGGGACACGGCGCTGATCATGGGCCTGGGCCTCCTCGCCTTTGTGTTTGACACGGCCGGCGGCGTGCTGTTTGCCAAGCTGCTCAACCTTTTCCGCAAAAACAAGGTCAACCCCATGATCGGCGCGGCCGGCATCTCCGCCTTCCCCATGAGCGCGCGCGTGATCCAGAAGATGGCCAAGGAAGACGATCCCTTCAACTTCGTGCTGATGCAGGCGACCAGCGCCAATGTGGCCGGTCAGCTGGGCTCCATTGTGGCAGGCGGGATGATCATCACGCTGGTCGCCATGCTGTTAAAATAGGAGGATTTGATCAATGGAAAGCATTTTCACTCAAGGTTTGATCGTAACCGCCCTGGGCTTGTCCGGCGTATTCCTGGTGCTGGCGCTGTTCTTCATCACCATCAAGCTGCTGCAGAAAATCAAGGTCAAGGCAGAGGAATAAGCACGAAACCCAAAGACAGCCGGCGGCCGCGTCAATGCGGCAGCCGGCTGTTTTCACTTGCGGTCAGAGTTTGCTGACGATGTTCTTTACCCAGATCCCTTTATTGATCATCCACAGGCCGATGCTCATCTTGATCAGCCCGGCCGCTTCACACAGGGGAAAAAGATAATAGATGGGGATAGCGGTCAGGTGGGCAAGCGCCAGCGCCAGGGGGATGTTGACAGCCCACATGTAGGCGGAATCAAACAGGAAGGTCAGCAATGTGCTGCCGCCCGAGCGCAGGGTGAAAAAGCAGCAGTGCGACACCGCGTAGGTGGGCATAAACAGCGCCATCGTCAGCATAAAGGACGACGCCAGATGGCGCACTTCATCAGTCGTGTTGTAAAGCATGGGAAAATAAGGGGACAGCAAGGCCATCGACCCGCCGATGACCAGGCAGGCGGCAACGCTCAAAAACATCAGCCGCCAGACATCACCCCTGGCTTTGTTCATATTGTTGGCGCCCAGTGATTGGCCGATCATGACAGCTACCGCGTTGCCCATGGAGAGAAAGGCAACATTGAACAAGCTGTTGACGGTGTTGGCGATATTCATTCCCGCCAGTACGCTGAGCCCGCGAACGGAGTAAATCTGCGTCAGTGTCGCTACGCCCAGCGACCAAAGGAACTCGTTGGCCAGCAGCGGCGCGCCTTTTTTAAGGACAGTTTTGACAAATATGAATGAAAGCTTCAGTTTGCTGTATACGCCGCGCATAAACTCAAAGCGCTGTGTGCGGTGCATGACAAACAGGATGATGCCCAGCTCCACAAAACGGCTGATGACGGTGGCAATGGCCGCGCCTTTGACCCCCAGCTGCGGGAAACCCAGATTGCCGTATATCAGCAGCCAGTTGCCCAATAGATTGGTAAAGACGGCGATGATACCGGCCTTCATGGGCAGCATCGATTCGCCCGCCTCGCGCAGGGTGCTGGCATAGGCGGTGGTGAGGGCAAAGGGAAGGAAGCCCAGCATCATGATGTGCAGGTAATCAAGGGCATGGCGCGCCATGTCCCGCGCCTGCTGCGGGTCCCCGTCACCCGTCAGGTAAAGGCTGACAAGACTCTCCCCGCCCAGGGTGAAAACGGTCAAGGCAAGCAGGATGATGCCGGCCGATATCCAAAGCTTCAGGCGAAAGGCATCGCGCACGCCTTCCATGTTGCCCGCGCCGAAAAACTGCGCGCCGAAAATGGCGGGCCCCGACAATCCGCCAAACAGGCACAGGTAGAAGACAAAAATCATCTGCCCGCCGATGGCGACGCCCGACAGGGCAGAGGTGCCCAGCTGTCCCACCATCAGGTTATCCAGCAGATTGACGAAATTTGACACGCTCATCTGGATGATGATAGGGACGACAATGGTGGCGACCGAGCGGTAGAAGGCCCGGTCGCCTATGAACTTTTGCCTGAATGTCAGGTGCTGCCGCAAAGCGAATATCCTCCGTCAGGGGGCTTTACTGCCCCAAACCCTCACAAAATCATAGATCATGACCGATGCCGCCACAGCCGCGTTGAGACTCTCCGCGCAACCCGGCATAGGCAGTCTGTACCGGTGCGTGGCAAGCGCGCAGAGCCGGGGCGAAATGCCAGCGCCCTCGTTGCCGATGATCAGGCAGACACGCTCCTTAAGCGGCGGTCTGGCATAGAAGTCGTCGCCGTCAAGCTGGCTTGCGATGATGTCAAAGCCCTCAAGCTGCAAGAGGTCCTGCGCCAGGTCATCGTTTACCCGCATGGGCAGGCGGAATGCTGCGCCCATGGCGGCGCGCAGCGCCTTGGGTGAAAAGGGGTCCGCGCTGTCCTTGTCCAGCAGCATGCCGGTAAAACCCGCTGCGTCCATCGTCCGCAGGATGGTGCCCACGTTGCCGGGGTCCTGCACGCTGTTGAGGGCGACCAGCCTGGTACCCAGGGCCTGCAGGGATGCCTGCGCCGGCAGGCGGCACAGGGCGGCTATCCCCTGGGGGGTCCTGGTATCGCTGATCAACGCCATGGCTGCGGGCGGCAGGGTGTACACGGTCAGGCCGGAGGAGAGCAGGCCGGCATACTTGTCCTGCTTGTCCGCCTGGCACAGGACGGCCAGCGCCAGGCCTTCCCTGACGGCTTCCCCGCACAGGTGCTCACCCTCGGCCAGGTACAGGCCTTGCTTTTCACGCTCGGCCCTGGTCTTGAGCGCGCGCAGGACCTTGAGCTGTGCGCCGGGCAGCGGGCCCAAATTGCTCACAGCAAGGCCTGGGAACGGTGCATGCCGGGCATGAAGGGCAGCAGGACAGAGATGTCCATCTGGTGCAGCTTCACAAAGGGCAGCACTTGGCAGGACAGGGCGAAGTCAAGCGCCGACGCGATGCCCCCGTCCAGCTGGGTCTGCGCGCAGCGCAGGTACTGCAGCATATCCAGCTTGAAAGCCTGCGGCAGCTGCTGTTTACACTGGCGCAGCGCCTCGTCCAGCTGCTCCAGCAGCTCAAGCGCGGCGGCAGGAAGCTCACGGGCGCTCTCCAGGATATCCCGGCGCATCTGCTCTTCCCTGATGGTAAAGCGCTGCATGGGGCTGCTCAATCCAAAGCCGGGCTGAGGCGTGAAGTTGATGACAGGCCAGGGCTGCCCGAGGCGCGCTTCCTCATCCGGTTCCGGGCTGCCCGAATTGTCACCGATGATGATCTGGGTGATATCCCGCTCATGCGGGTCATGGCCGGTGCCGATCAAAAAGACGGGGCCGTCTGTGCCCGCCAGGCGCAGGGCGTGGCCGTGTGCCCCGTTATTTGCCGCCCACACAGCGCCGATGGCGTCGGCGAAGGTCCGCGCGGCAAGATGCGCATCGGCGGGGTAAGGCGCGCGGACGCGCAGCGCCTTGTACAGCATGGTGTGCAGCAGCAGGTTCATAGCGGCGTCCTTGTCGCAGATGAAGCCTGTCTTGTCCAGCGCCCCGGCAATCAGCTTGGCCGCCTTGGCGGGCGTGCAGTCCTGCCCCTGGGCGGGACTGATCAAGCGTCCGGCATGCGCGTGAAAATGCTCCGGTGTGACGAGCGCGCCGCGCCTGTCGCTCAGCTGTGCCAGCTGCCCTTCGAGCGTCAGGATGCTTTGGCGCAGCGCGTCTTCCCGCTGCGCGGCCAGGTTATCAGCCTTGCCCTGGGCCGCGGCTGCCTCACGCAGCAAAGCGTCCTTGTCCTTTGCCAGGTTTTCCAGCTGGATAAGCAGCGCCAGCCGCTCCGCCTCGAGATCCTCCATCTGCTGTTTCATGGCCAGGATGACGGTATTGCCCCTGTCGTTTGTCATGATGCGGCCAATCATCTCCGCGGCGCCCTCCATGGCAAGGACGCGGTCGGCAGCCTGGCGCTGCATGTCGCTTGAGTGCCACATGGCCCGAAGCGCCAAGTCCAGGCGCTCAATGGGATCCTCATGCAGGACTCCCGGCTGTGAAAGGCCCGCGGCCTGCTCTTCGGGGCGGACCATGCGCACGGCGCGGTCCACCACTTCTTCAAGGGCCCGATTGCCGGGCCTGTGCTCGATACGCTTCAGGTTTGGTTTCTGCAGGGAGGTGCCGTTTAGTTTCCTGCCCGGCGGCAGGATCGCCTGCGGGTTAACGGCTGCGGGTATCTCTGCGGTTTGCGGGGTTTGCTCAGCCGGGGAGACTTCAAAGGGGCGCGGCCCGTCATCCGGCCAGAAGAAGAGGCGCTCGCGCTCATCGGGCATGGTGACGGCAAAGAGCCTGTCGCTGTCGGGGGCAATGCAGCTGAGCGCGTCAACGGGCGCGGCCTTGTATTTGTCATAGGGGCCCTCGATGTGGCCGCCTGAGCGCAGATAGTAGCAGCTGGTCACAGGCACCGGGCTTCTGGGATCGGACACCACCTCGCAGATGGGCTGCCCTTCCAGCGACTGGACGGCGTCTGAATAGATCACATGGCGGTTGCGCTCGCCCTTTGCGGGGGCATAGTTCTTGTTGAGGCGCACCTTGCTGATGTCGGGCGGGACGCGGCGCAGATCGATCAGGCACATCGTGCCCAGCGTGCGCATGCGGTCCTTGAAGGTGTACTGTTCCTGCTTGTCGGGGACGATGCGGAGGAAGCCCTCGTCCTCCAGGCTGTCCAGGTCCTCCTGGCTGATGGGACCGGCCGCGTCCAGCAGAGGACGTACGCGAAATAAAGAGCGCTGAATATTGTCTTCCTCGATGCTTGCCAAAAAAACTCTTCCGGAAAACTCCATAAAATACCATCCTTTACGTATTGGCAAAAATGTCAGCTCCCGCCTGCCAACATTCTATAGGCTGCAAGGCATTTCGTCAAGCATATCAAGCATCCGCGCGCCAAAACGCAGCTATGCGCGGGCTGCCGGGCAGGGTATACTGATGCCGGGGCAAACAGGCGCGGCGGAGGCGAAATCGGCATGCAAAACAACACAAAAAGATGGTGGCGGCGCGTCAACATCCTGATGGCGGCGGAGATAGCCCTGGGCGCGGCGCTCAGTCTGCTGCTGGCCAGCTGGGCAGGCCTGCTGTACAGCGCCTCAGCGGGCATCACCACGCTGCTGACCATCCAAAACACGCGCGACATGACGCTGAAGACAACGCTGCAGCGCTATCTGGTTTTCCTGTTGATGCTGGCCCTGAGCCGGGTGACCATGGTGCCGCTGGGCTTTTCCGCGCTGTCCTTCGGGCTGTTCCTGTTTTTCTTTGTCGGGCTTTGCTGGATGAGCGGCACGCAGCAGGTGATGGCAAGCAACGCGGTGCTGGCCACGCATTTCCTCATTGAGGGGAACATGGGCCTGCCGCTCATCATCAACGAGTTCTGGCTGCTCACCATCGGCGCCACAGTAGGCGTACTGGTCAACCTGCTGGTTCCCCAGCGGCGCCTGCCCCTGAGCCGTTACCGGGATGAAGCGGAGGCGGCGCTGAGGGAAATCCTCACCGCCATGAGCCGCAGGGCACTGGGAATGTGCGATGCGGGCGGCAGCCTTGTCCCCTGCACGGCTGAAGCCGTCGCAGGGGAAAATGAGCGGATGCAGGCGGACTTCGCCAAACTCGATGACATGCTGGCCGGCTATGAGATGGCCGCGCGCGATGAAAGCGGCAATCGCCTGCAGGGTCAAAGCATCTATCCCATCAAGTACTTTCAGATGCGCACGCGCCAGGCAGGCTTCCTCAAGCGCATCTGGAGCAACCTGGAACGCGTGCAGCGGGTCTACAGCGCCAGCCGGCCCCTGGCTGAACTGCTCGGCGACATCGCTGAGAGCTTTGGCGAGAGCAACAATGCGCTGCGCCTGCTGGACGAGCACGCGAAGCTTGAAGCAAGCTATGACGTGTCCGCCCTGCCAAAGAGCCGCGATGAGTTTGAGACCCGCGCGCTGCTGTTTGTGATGCTGCAGGATATCAGGAGCTTTCTGGAGATCAAGCGTGACTTCTACGCCTCGCTTGCGCCCGAAGAAATCAGGAAATACTGGTAGGTCGGCAGCCGCCGGATGTCGTTTGGTTTGACACAGACGGGCGTCTGGGGTAAAGTAGGCGCTGTTAATCTGTATTGCGGAGGGCATGACATGGGCATCATCGCATCGCGCAACCTGGAAGAGCAGCGCAGGCAAACGGAGGGCATCACCTACTTTGACCGCGGCATCGTCACGGGCGCTGACGGAAAGCGCTACAGCCGCCTGGCCATCCAGACCCATTTTGTCAACCGCGGAGAAGACCAGGCCGCGCTGGTGGAGCGCTATGTCAGGCCGCTGTACCAACCCGGCGATATGCTGAGCTTTGGCGCCAAGGTGATGGCCATGTGCGTGGAAAGTGTCAGGACCAAGGACGAGGTCAAGCCCGGTTTCTGGGCCAAACTGCTGTGGCGCTTCGCCGGCATCAACACCACGGGGGTGGGCATGCATGAGCCCCACAAACTACAGCTGGTCATCGACATGGTCGGCCTGCCGCGCGTGCTGCTGGCGGCCGCCTTGTCCGCTGTGACTAAGCCCTTTGGCGTCAAGGGCCTGTTTTACAGGATCTGCGGCCAGGGTGTGGGCGGCATCGACGGCTTCTATTTCCGCTCCAGCTTTGAAGTATACAAGAACCTGGCCCTGATCAATCCCAAGAATCCCGGCGCGCTGTGCGACGCGCTGGCCAAAAAGACGGGCATCCCGGTCGTGCTGATGGATGCCAATGACCTGCAGCGCGACCAGCTGGGCAAGTCGAAGGACTTTCCCCTGACAGACGTTCAGATTCAGGACGCCATGCGGGACAACCCCTCCGGGCAGGGCGACGAACTGACGCCTCTGATCCTGATCAGGCCGATTTAAGCGATAAGGTCCTGCGCATGTCGCTGTAACCGATCAGGACGGTCCAGACATAGGCGCAGGTCTTGGGGATCATCAGGACGCCCGTCCAGGGGATGGTATCGGCGAACAGCACGACGGGGATGTAAAACGCGAAGCTCAGCACGATCGTCAGCCACATATGCCTGAACGCGCGGTCATTGCGCTGTTTGGCGCTGCTGTAAAACAGCACGATCATCAGGATCCCCAGCGCCGCGAAGGGGATGTTGCGGTAGACCGCCCAGTCAAGCGGCGCGGCGGCGCTTGTCCAGCCATTCTGGGGAAAGGCGCACAGCAGGATCCTGATGGCCGCCAGGGCGTACACCGCGGCGGTCAGTACGCCTTTGCCCTTCACCCCGCAGCGCTGCCGCCAGACATGGTATAGCAGTACATAGAAAAAGGTCATGGTGACAGAGGTGATCAGCCTGCCGATGCCCAGCGCCGCTGTGAAGTTTTCCAGCCCGCTTGTCATCAGCGCGTAGGCGCGGGGCACCAGGTGAAAGGCATCGCCTGCCCCCAGCATGACCGCCATGATGCCAAAGAGAAGGTATTGCTTGATTTTCCCTCCACTTTTGATCATGGTGACCCCGATATAGACGACCGTTGCCAGATAGAGGATATCAAAGACTGTTTCCACATAAGCCTGCATGTTGGGTTCCTTTCTTTTGCCTTGCTGTTGTGATGATTCACGGGCGAGCCACTTTATCGGAAGACTGCCCTGTGGATAAGCGCCAGCAGAAAATCGCAGCTGCGCGCCTGCTTGAGCGACAGCATGATCAGGCTGTCAAATACAAAAGCGACAAAAGCCTCGGCGGTAAAGCCGGCATTAAACACGTCGCTTCGCACATCGGCATCTGCTTCAAGCACCCTAAGCAGCCCGCGTTTCATATGCCCAAACCGCTTATCCATCACCGCGCGGCCCTCGCCCGCTTCACCTGCGCCAAAGTTCAAGGCGTGTGAGGTCAGGAACGACGGGTACCGGTCCGAGCCCTCACGGATGCTGTCGAATATCCGCTGAACGCTCGCCTTGAAGCCCTCCGGCTGACCTTGCTGCCCGGCCTGATGGAATATTCCCTCCCAGATGGCCTCAACCGTTGCCGCCACGAGGCTTGCCTTTGACGGGAAATAGTTGTAGACACAGCCGACCGATACGCCCCCGCGCGCGGCGATGTCCCGGATGCCAATGGCACTGATGCCCTGCTCAGATGCCAGGCTGACAGAGATGGCCAGCAGGGCTTCCCTGGATGTTGCGGCGTTGTTCATGGTTTACCTCCTCAAAGTGAACAATGTTCATTTTAAGGGCTGCCTCACATCCTGTCAAGCGTTTTCCAAAAATAAAAAAGCCGCGTCGTTTCTTCTGACGCGGCGGAGCAGCTTGCCCTGCTAGCTTCGCAAATCAATCCTCACCGTCGAGCTGCAGCAGCCAGTCGGCGATGTCGCCGATCACCCCTGCATCCACCTGGCCCGGATCATTGTAGTCATCTATTGTGCCTGTTTTGCCCTGCACGAACAGGTGGTTGAGGCCGGGATACAGCCTGTATTCAACGCCTTCGCGCTCACCCAGCAGCGCCTGCCAGGCGACGAAATCCTTGTCGGCATAAACCTGCACATCCTGCTCGCCCTGCATGATGAACAGGGGCTGTGTGAGCAGCTTGGCCTTTTGCGCCAATCCAAGCGCGTTGAGGCTGACGACATAGCTGCCCGGCAGCCCAAGCACATCGGCCATATTGTCGCGGTCCATGGCATTGGCCAGGTCGCGCATATCGCGCACCTGCAGGGCCCCCTGCTGCCTTTGTTCATCGCTGATGGTTTTCTGTCCGGCCAGGGCGCGGATATTCTGGTCATAGATGATGTCCCACATACTCCGCGGAGAACCGGCCATGATGACCGCGCCGCGCAAGGCAGGGTTGTCCGTCAGGATCTGGGGGGCCAGCATCCCGCCCAGGCTGTGGCCGATGAGATACAGCGCGCTGTCCCTTGTCAGGGGATGTTCCCGCAGCAAGCTGACCGCGGCCTTTACGTCATCGAGCACTTCCGCCTCTATGGTCACGCCCTTGGCGAATGCCTGGGGGGCGGCAAAACTGCTCTTGTCATAGCGCAGGCTGGCGATCCCCCGCGCCGCCAGGCCGTCGGCGATATCGCGCAAAGGCTTGTTGGAAGCGGTCCCGATGGTCTCGTCCTTGTCGTTGGGGCCGGAGCCCGCCACCAGCAGGACGGCGATGCCCTGGCTTGGGATATCCTCCCGGGGCGTGACCAGGATGCCCGGCAGCCTGTACTCCCCCACTTCGACCGCGTGATCGACGCTGCTGGCGCCGGTTGGGTCAGCGTCCGCGCCGGCATTGAACAGCCGCTCAACCTCACTTTCCGGCGCGACGTTCATCCACAGGCCGATGATCTGCCCTGCCTGGTCATAAGGGACGCGCAGCTTGACGGCCTTTTCTTCATGGCGGGCATATACTTCCGCCACGGCCACGCCGTCCTGCAATGAAGCGACGGCGCCGATCATCTCCCGGTAAGCGCCTGCCAGCCCGTTCATCTGCGCCATGGCGGCCTGAAGCTGCGCAGCGCCCAGCTGCGCCTTCAGCTCAGGCGCGAAAGTGGCGGCCGCTTTGTCAAAGTCACCCGTTTCCAGCTGCTCCGCCATCATGAGAGCGGACGCTTTGTAGGTCTCCTGCTTCTCCCGATCCAGCGAGCCGCTCCCGCCCAGGGCCGTCAGCGGCAGCAGGCAGATGATGGCAAAAATGAGAATCCTGGGCCATTTTTTCATGTTCATGCCTCCGTGCCTGCGCTGTGCGAAGCGCCCTTTGGCACCACAAAGCGGATCGCCCGCGGCAGCACATCCACTTGGACATTGTGAAGGGCGAGCAGCTCTCCGTCCAGCAGGATGGGAAAAGGTTTGTCCATGTCAAGCCGTACATTCTGCCCGCGCCGGTAGGCCATGATTTTCTTGAACCTCGGGTCGTCGAGGTGCTCCCCTTTGGTGTAAGCGGATATCATGCTGATAAAGCCAAGGCGGCCGACACGCTTGACCAGGCAGACGTCCAGCAGGCCGTCGCTGTTGTCGCTTCTGGGCGCGCAGCGGAAACTGCCGCCTACATACTGGCCGCAGGCGATGGTACACAGCATCAGCGTGCGCTGGTTGAGCGCTTCATTGTCGACCTTCACCCTCACGGCATTGGCAAAGGACTGGAAGAACGCGGCCAGCACGCCCGCGTAATAGGCCCTGCGCCCGCCAAACATCGGATGCCGGCGCAGTTTGCGCATCGTGAGCGCCACCTTGGAATCAAATCCGAAGTGAACCATGTTGATGGCCAGCCTGTCGCCCACGCGCATCAGGTCAACGGGCGTCTCCGTCCCTTCCAGCTGTGTGAGCATATCCACAAACACGGCCTTGCCGCCGTAGTACTTGATGTAATCATCGCCGCTGCCGCAGGGGTAGCAGCCCACCGCGGCATGCGCATGGCCATAGGCGCCGTTGACAACCTCGTTGAGTGTCCCGTCGCCGCCGCAGGCGTAAAAGCGCAGGGGCCCTTGGTGGCTTTCACACACGGAACGCACATATCCGCTGGCGTCATTGGGGCTTCGCGTCACATACAGGGTAATGTCATAGTCCCCTTCAAAGGGCTTCAGCTTTTCCAGGATCTCCTGCTCGGCGCTGTGGGTGCCCGCGGTCGGGTTCACAATGAAATAATGCTTCGTCGTCACGCCCGTTCCCCTTTCGTTTGAGAGCGATTATATGCGTGCGCGGAGCAAATGTAAATGCATGCCTCAGCTGTCAAGGCCGACCGCCCGCCAGGCGGCGATCAGTTTATCCGGATGCCAGGCGGCGTTGGCAGGGCTGGTGGAGGGCAGCACGACGGCCTGAATGCCCGTCAGGGGCTGTATGTATTGCCTGAAGTACCTGCCCGCGGTCTGCCCGTTGCAGAATATCCGCCTGACAGGCGCTTTGCGCAGCAGGCCGGGGATGTCATTGACGACAGCCTCCCGGATGCTCGCGTCACCGGAACCCCTGATCCGGCAGGACGCCAGCACATCCCACAAGGCAATGCCATGGCGCAGCAGGTAATCTGTCCTGCCCTGAATGTCCCCAGGCGCATCTTCACCCAGTACGCCGCCCAGCACCTGCCAGAAACGGTTGCGCGGATTGCCGTAGTAGAAAGCGCTTTGCCTTGACGCCACCGAAGGAAAGCTGCCCAGGATCAGCCGGCTTGACTTGTCATCCGCGACCGGTGCGAAGGGATGGACCAAGATGCCCATGGATCCCGCCCCTTTCCCCGCCTCAGGCGCCCCGCCTGACAAGGGCTTCATTGGCCAGGTCCAGCGATATTTTGCCGTCTTGTATTTCGATGATGCGGTCGGTCTTCTGGGCGATCCTGCGGTCGTGGGTGATGATGAGGAAAGTGGTGCCAAACTGCTCATTGATATCGCGCAGGATGTCATAGACCACTTCCGTCGACTCGGAGTCCAGGTTGCCGGTGGGTTCATCCGCCAGGATGATCCTGGGGTTGTTGATCAGCGCCCGCGCGATGGCAGTGCGCTGCTGCTGGCCGCCCGACATCTTGACGGCGTTGTTGTTGGCCACCTTGCTCAGTCCCATCAGGTCCATCAACTCCAAGGCGCGCTTGCGGATAGCCGGGGTGGGCTTGCCGTGCTTGATCTGCCAGGGCATCAGGACATTCTCAAAGGCCGTGAATTCAGGCAGCAGGTAGTGGAACTGGAACACAAAGCCGATCGTTTCGTTCCGCAGCTCCGCCAGCGCGTTCTTGCTCATACGGCTGGTCTGGATGCCGTTGATGAAGATATCGCCGCTTGTCGGCCTGTCCAGCGTGCCGATGATGTTGAGCAGCGTGCTCTTTCCCGATCCAGAAGCGCCGATGACGGCGTTGAAAGTGCCCGGGGCAATTTCCAGATTGACGTCGGTGAGCACCCGGGTCTTGATTTCCTTGCCGTAAACCTTGTTGATGCCGCGCAGTGAGATCATGTTATCCATTCTTGATAACCTCCATGGGGTCAAGCTTTGATGAGCGCCTGGCCGGCACGAGGGCGGCAAGCGTGGAAGCCAGCAGGGCAATCAGCCCGGACAGGGCGATGAACTGCGGATCGATGAAGAGGGCGACGACAGGCGACCCGTCGGGCTTGACGGCAAAGGTGGTAAAGGCAAATGCCAGGCCAAGTCCCAGCAGCACGCCCAGTATCGCGCCAAAGACACCCAGGAAAAAGCCCTGCGAGAGGAAAATCAGGCTGGCTGTCCTGTCCTTGATGCCCATGGCCTTCAATATGCCCAGCTGCCTTGACTTTTGCATCACGGAGATCGCAAGGACGCTGGCAATGCCCAGGATGACGGACACCATGACGAAAACCTGGATCATCAGGCTGGATACGCTCTGGCCGTTGAGCCCGCTGAGCAGGGAGGCGTTGGCCTCTTTCCAGTTCTCCACCTTGAGGCCTTCAGGCAATGCCTGCGCAATGCCGGCTGACAGCGCATCGGCCGCAAAAGGGTCGTCCGCCTGCATCTCCAGGGACGTAACGGCTTGACCGTAGCCGAATAATTCCTGCACTAGGGCAAGGCCTGCAATTGCCCAGGACCTGTTGAGGCTTGCCACCTTCAGGTCATACTGGCCCGATACCTTCACCTCCCGCGCCTCACCAAGCGGCGTGCGTAGGGGCAGGGTGTCGCCAAGCGTGATGCCCGCTTCTTCCATCAGTTCCTTGCCAAGCATGATTTCATCCGTCCCGGGCAGGCTGCCGGCTTTGAGGGCCGCCTTCAGCTGATAGATCCCCTCGGCCTTGTCAAGTGAAAAGCCGCGGGTTAGCACCGGGTAGGTTTCATTGCCAACCTGGATGAAACCGGCGGCGTCGGCGGCGGCGGACAGGTTTTTCAAACCTTTCGTTTGGGCAAGCTTGGCGGTCAGCGCTTCATGGTCCTCTATCAGCCCGCCGCGGTCCCTTGCCTTGACGGTAATCTGGGAGGAACTGCCAATCGTGGTCGCCACAAGGCTCTTCTGAAGCCCGGCGATAAGCGACCCGATAAACACCTGGACGGAAACGCCGATGGCGATACCCAGCATGATCAGCAGGGTCTGTCCCTTGTTTGAGGTTAAAAACCGCCAGGATATCCTCAATGCCGTCCTCATTTGCCCAGCCCCCTCAGCGCCATGATGTCCTTGAATGAATCGACGATCCCGTCGGCGCCGAAATCCTGCGCGCTGCGTCCCGCATGGCGCACCGCGCTGCCGCTCAGGAGTATCTTGACATCCTTGCCGATCTCGCGCCTCAAGTCCGGGATGATCTTTTCCAGCGCGAAGAGGTTGAGGTAATTGGACACGCTGATACCGATGATGGCAGGGTGCAGAGCCCCGGCGGCGGAAATAATGTTCGACCTTGGCGTGTTGCTGCCGATGTAGGTGACGTCATAGCCCGCGATGGTGAAGAAGTCCGCGCCCATGCGGATGCCCAGGTCATGGTACTCCTCCTCGGGGCAGACCAGCATCACCCGGGGCTTTGGCGCATCAGGCGCTGTCTTTGCGCTTTCCTTTGCGACAAACGGCGCGGCCAGCTCAACGATATTCCTGACGATGCCGCTCATCACATGCTCGCGCCAGATCGCGTCATGCGCGTTGTCCCTGCCCACCAGCAGGCTGTTGAGCGCAGGCGCCAGGATCTGTTCATACAGCTCCGGCACGCTTGCCTGCCCCTTTTCAAGCAGATCAAGGCAATAACTTATACTGCCTTCCCTGTCGTAACGCTCCAGGCGCTCTATAAATCCGCTTGCGTATGTGTTCATCGCGTCGTCCATATGCGCTCAACCCCCGTCGTCATTTTCAACAAAGTATTTGTTGATGCCAGAGTATATATAACCATTTTAACGACACAATAGACAAAATAATGCGCGAAAATGGCAGAGGCGCTTTGGATTCACACAAGGCCCGCAGGCAATCTGTTATACTGTTGCGGCTTGGGCGCCCCTATCGGGAAGTCCGCGCAAGGAAACGTTTCGGTTTTGAAAGGATGGGCAGCCGATGGACCTGATCATATACGGAGGCAGTGTCCTGACCATGGACGCCGGCAATCCCAGGGCAGAAGCAGTCGCGGTCAGGGACGGAAGGATCGTCGCCGCGGGATCCACCGGGGAGATCCTTGGCCTGCGCAGCGAGCGCACCACCCTCATTGATGCCGGTGGAAAAACGGTGCTCCCAGGCTTTCATGACAGCCATCTGCACCTTTATGGCTATGCCCTGATGAAAAGCAGGCTGGACCTGAGTGGGCTCAACGGCATAGACGAACTTCAGGACAGGCTCGCAGACCATATACGGACCGCAGGTCTTGCCAGGGGAGAATGGATCATCGGCCGTGGCTGGGACCAGACCCCCTTTAGGGAAGGGAGAATGCCCGACCGCCACGATCTGGACAAGGTATCAGCCATGCACCCCATGATACTGACACGCAAGTGCGGCCATGTTTGCGTCCTGAATACGGCTGCCTTGAAAGCCGCCAATATCTTTGAGCATCCCCCGCTTGTCCGGGGCGGCCTGGTGGCGCTTGACGATGACGGCAGGCCGACAGGCATCCTGAAAGAGAATGCCATGGACCTGGCGGCGCCCCCCTCGCCCGCAACCACTGGAGAAGCGGTCAAAGCCCTGATTATGTCTGCTGCGACGGACTTCGTGAAGGCTGGGCTTACCTCCGTCCAGACGGATGACCTTGGCGCCTTCCCCGGAGAACCTCCGGAACTTTTCAAGGCTTATCTTGAACTGGCTGCGCAAGGGCTGCTGCCCCTGCGGGTCAGCGAGCAGATGCTGCTGCCTGAACCCGGCAAGCTGAAACAAATGATGGAACTGGGCTGGAAAACCGGCTTTGGCAGCGATTACTTCAGGATCGGCCCGCTGAAGCTGCTGACGGACGGTTCGTTCGGGGGCAGGTCGGCATGGCTGTCTGAACCCTACAGCGATGATCCCGGCAACCGCGGCATCCCCTTGCATACAAGGGATCGGCTCAAGGAGCTGGTAACCATGGCCCATGGGGCAGGGATGCAGGTGGCCGCGCATGCCATCGGGGACAAGGCCATCGCCGAACTATTGGATATTTACCGGGAAGTACGGCAGGAGCATCCCGGGGATGATCCGCGTTTTAGGATCATCCACGCATCGCTCACCCCGCCGGAACTGCTGGACAGCATGATGGCCCAAGGGGTTCTGGCAGACGTTCAGCCCTGCTTTGTCCCTTCTGATTTGCCCTTTATTGAAAGCAGGCTGGGCAGCGCAAGGGCTTCCCACGCCTATTGTTTCAAGGCTTTCCTTGACAGGGGGATCAACTTGGGCGGCAGCTCCGACTGTCCCGTAGAGGATTTCAGGCCCCTGACGGGCATCCATGCCGCCGTCAACCGCATGGGTTTTGACGGAAAGCCCGAAGACGGCTGGATGCCCGGGCAAAAGCTGACGCTCCATGAAGCGCTGCGGCTTTACACCGCGGGATCGGCTTACAACGCTTTTGAGGAAGGGATTAAAGGCTCCGTTGCCGCAGGCAAGCTGGCTGACCTGGTGATCCTTTCGGACAGCATCGAGGCTGTCGACCTGCTGCGGATCAAAGAGATCGCAGTGGAAAAGACCATTGTCGGCGGCAGGGTTGTTTATTCATCGGAAGCCTCAAGGGAAGGGAGGTAAGGGCAATGTTTTATGCACTTTCCCTGCTGGCGGGCATGATGATCTCCGTCATGGTGGTGTTCAACGGCGGCCTCAACGCGCGCGTGGGCCAGATCGCAGCGCTGGTGATCATCCATGTGGCCGGGCTGCTGTTCGTGTCGCTGACCTTTGCGATCAAAAAGGAGCGGCCACGCCTCAAGAAACTGCCCCTGTGGCTCTATATGGGCGGATTCATCGGCGTAGCCACGACGATGTTCAACAACACGGCCTTTGGGCATATCAGCATATCAGCCATGATGGCGCTCAGCCTCCTGGGCGAAAGCGTATCCGGCCTGCTGGCCGATCACTTTGGGCTGATTGGCATGCCTGTGCGGCGGTTTAGGATTCATAAGTTGTGGGGCGGGCTGCTGACAATGATCGGGATCGGGTGGATGCTCAACGGTGAATTTCAGCCCATACCGGTATTGGTATCCCTGCTCGCGGGCGTCTGCGTGCTCTTTTCCCGCCTTATCAACAGCCGCCTGGCCAGTGAATCCGGCATCAGGACAAGCACATGGTTCAATTACCTGGCCGGGCTGGCCGGGGCCCTGCTGCTCCTGTTCCTCACAAAAAGCGCTCCGGCATGGTCCTTCGCGCTTTCCGGCCCCTATTATCTCTACCTTGGCGGTATCCTTGGCGCGGTCATCGTGATGCTGTCCAACCATATCGTTGGCAGGATATCGTCCTTTTACATGAGCCTCGCCGTCTTTATCGGGCAGGTCTCCGCCAGCCTGCTGCTGGACATGCTGCTGGCTGGGTCCTTCCCTTCAAACACCGCCGTGGGCGGCTTATTCGTGCTGGGCGGCCTCGTCGTCAACCTGATGCAGGACAGGACCGCAAGCGCAGTGAGCGCATAGTGACGCCCTGGATTCCCGGGCTCTGCATATTGTATGGGTCCGTTCAGGAGATCTGTCCGAAAGAATTGAACCAGGCCCGCTGCTCAAAAGGCAGCTTGTCCGCCGGCTCGCATGCCTCCGCGGCGATGCCTACGGGCAGCATGCAGACAAGGTCATAATCGTCGGGCACACGCAGTATTCTTGCCATTTGGCGCCCGATATCATCCTCATCCGTGATAAGTCCCTCTATCCAGCAGCTTTGATACCCCAGGCTGACAATGGCAAGCAGCATGTTCTCAATGGCAGCCGAATAATCCTGAACTGAGAAGCATTTATTGCCGTATGCGATGGTCCTCCTGGTCAGCACGCATATCATCGCGGGGGCGGTTTCAGCGGTTGGCGGCTGAATCACCTGACGCAGCCGCTTGAGCGTGTCCGGGTCATTCACCGCAATCAAGCTAGTCGTCTGCTTGTTGCAGCCCGAAGGGGCAGCCAGGCCTGCCTGCATGATTTGATTGAGATGCTTTGCGGGTATGGGATTGTCAAGATACTTTCCGCGATAGCTGTGCCTGAGATTGATCGCCCGGATGACGTCCATCGCAATACTCCTTTGGATTCAGCCCTGCCGTGATGCCCAGGCGGCCCGGCAGGCCGCCGGGAAGCCGTCAAAGGAAACGCCGCCTCCTTCACAGGACCGGCGCAAAATCCGCTTCGGCAACAAAATCAATCAAGCCACCCGAAGCGGTCAGCATTTGGCGGCAGCGATGCCCGGGCCTTGCCCGGTTTCAGCCCTTGACCGCCCCTGCGGCAACGCCCTTGGTAATCTGGTTTCTGAATATAAAGTAGAAGACCAGGATGGGAATCAAAGCGACTGTCAGCGAGGTGAACAGCTTCCCGTAATCCGAGCCCAAAGCGCCGGAATAGCGGCCGACCGCGGCGGGAATGGCCTTGTATTTGTCGGTGGCCGTCATGATGTTCATCAGGACGAACTCATTCCACGTCCCCGTGAAGGTGATGATGGCAAGGGTCACCGATACGGGGGCGCACATCGGCAGGACGATCCATGTGAATATCTGCATAAAGCTCGCCCCGTCTATCTTGGCGGATTCAAGCAATTCGTTATGGATGCTCTTGATGAAATCCGTGCACAGATATACCCCCATGGGAAGCCCCAGCGCCACGTAGGGGATCAGCACCGCCAGGCGCGTATTGTGGATCCCGGCGGCATTCACCATTAAAAAAAGGGGAATCAGGATCGACTGGAGGGTGAGGAGAATGCCGACAATAAAAAGACCGTGCAGATATTTCGTGATCTTGAAGGGGATCTTGGCAAAGGCAAACCCCGCCATATTGGACAGCAGCACCACCGCCGTCACCGTTACCGCGGCGTAAATCACGCTGTTCACAAAAAAAGTGAAGAACTTCCCCTGGATCCAGACGAAAGGATAATTACCGAAGTACCAGTCGGCGGGGAAGGAAAGCTTGTTGGTGGTCAGATACACCGTATTGGTTTTGAAGGACTGGATCACCAGCCACAGGATGGGATAGACCGTCAATGCGGTAAACATGATCATAATGATATAAATGATCACTTTGGCCGGCAGCGAAATATTGCGGTTGTCCACTATTCCTCCTTCGTGCCGAAGGTTTTGCCCAGGCGCCGGGTAATCACGATCAGCACGATGCTAATGAATACCATCACTGTGGAAATGGCGTTGGCCAGCGGATAATTCGGCGCCCCCTGGAAGGCGGACAGGTACATGTAAAGCGACAGCACGCGTGTCTGGCCCGCCGGGCCGCCGCTGGTCATCGCATAGAGCAGGTCAAAGGTCTTCAGCGAGCCGGAGATGGCCAGGATGGCGGTCGTCACGATCACGCCCGACAGCGCGGGCAGACTGATATGCCAGAGAATCCGCGCCTCCTTGGCGCCGTCGATGCGGGCAGCCTCGATGATGGCCGGGTCGATGTGCTGCAAATTGGCCAGGAAGATGATCATATAAAAGCCCGTGAACATCCACAGGATGACGATGAGCACCGGCACCATGGGAGCGGTATTGAGCGTGAAGACTGCCCCCGGATTGAACAGGCGGCGGACTTCCATCAGCACCGAATTGCGCCCGTAGATGATCGCGTTGAACAGCACGCCGATGATGATGGGTGATATCACGTTGGGCAGATAGATCATGGTCTGGAAAAGACGGTTTCCCCTGCTGATGAGTTTTCTGGAAAGGATGTAGGCCAGGATGAAGCCAAGCGGGATTTGGCCGAAGACCGACACGGCGACGATGAGCAGGTTGTTCTTCAGCGCCATGTAGAAGTTGCCCGCGGGCTCGGTAAACATCCAGATGTAACTGTTCAGGCCGACAAACTTGATGTCGGGATTCCCGAAGATGACGCCGCCGTTGTAGTTTGTCAAGCTCAGCAATACGGAAAAGATGGTGGGAAAGGCCACAACCGCCAGGTAAATGATCAAGGCCGGCAGCACCAGCACCGCGTATGACAGCCTCTTTTCTCTCTCTATGGTCACTTGCGGCCCTTCCCTCCACCGATTTCTGATTTACTGTTTAGTCCGTGGTTTGCTTACTTGCTAGCCTTCCAGGCGTCAAAGGCGTCCTGGGTGGCCTTGGCGACCTGTTCCGGGGTCTGGGTGCCCATGCCGATGGCCTGCAAGCCGTCGTTCAGCGGCGTATACACGGGGCCTTCGAAGGCGCCGTCGATGACCACGGTGGTCTTGTCGTACTCGTTGGCCAGGTTGGCGATGGCGACCTGCAGGGGTTCCAGGGTCAGGGACGCGTAGTCGATGTCAACGCGGGAGGGGGTGGGCAGTCCGCCGGTGGACAGCCTGTAGGTGAGCACTTCCTTGCCCACAAGCCACTTTACCAGCGTCCAGGCAGCTTCCAGCTTGGGCGAGCCGTCTTCCAGGGCGGCGTTGATGCCGTAGCCGGTCGCCAGCACGGCCGTATTGGACTTGTTGATCTTCACGCCTTCCACATCGATGTCGGGGAACACGCTGATCTTGAAGTTGGCTTGCCTGTCGGGTGTGATCAGGGCCTGGCCCGTGGTCTTGTCGGTGATGAAAGCGCCCATGCGCCAGTCGCCGTCGATGTAGTAGGCGGCCTTGTTGGTGGCAAACAGGCCCGGGCCTTCGCCGTAACCGACGGCAAGTGTTGAGGGATTGATAACCTTGTCTTCATAGATCTTCTTGATAAAGTTCAGGGCCGCGACGAAATCGGGATCGGTGAACTTGGCTTCGCCGTTGAGGATCTTCTTCTCCCAGCCTTCGCCGCAGAAACGGCCGGCGACCAGGGAGAACAGGCAGGACTGCATGACCCAGGTGTCCTGATTGGCCATAAGGACGGTGTCATATCCCTTGGCGGCCAGGACCGGGACCTGGGCGACCAGCTCGGAATAGGACTTTGCGGGTTCCAGGCCGCAGTCTTTGAGCACTTCCAGGTTGATGTAGAAGGCGTTGGTGGCGGTGGTGCCGTTGGAGAGCATCGCCAGATAGCCGCCGACCTGCTGCGTGGGATCCATGACCAGCGGGAGATAGAACTCAGCCAATTTGTCGCGCTGGATCAGGGGCGTCAGGTCCTTCAGGAGCTTCTTGGTGTGCAGGGTGGTGGAACGGCCCGACGGCCACACATACATCACGTCGGGCAGGTTGCCTGCCGCGGCATACGCTTCGGTGGCCTGATGGAATGGTTCGTTGAATTCGTTCTGAATCGTGAGTTTAATGTTGGGATTTGCCTTTTCAAAGGCTTCCCAGACCACTTTGGCCTCTTCGGATGAGTTGGGGCTGGTCATGTCCAGATAGTTCAACACGCGAAGTTCGATGACTTCGGCCGCACTGCCGGCTGACATGAAGCCAACCAGCATAAGCATGACCATGACAAGGGCAGACAGGCGTTTGAGCATCATTTTACAGTTCCCTCCGTTTTTTTATTTTTCCACCCGGTATGCATAGTATTGACCAAATTTGTATATATGTCAATACGCTCACACTGATTTCATTGCCTGCAGATGCCGTTCCGGCGGACCGCAGCGCAGCCGGGAGCTTGACTCTGCGTCATTTGCGCCTTATGCTCTGCCTATGCACGAAATCAACTTTGCCGTTCCCCCGGAACTGGCCGGCCGCAGCCTCAAGTCTCTTGCGCTTGGCACACTGAAGCTTTCCTATACCCAGCTGAAGCGGCTCAAGTTCCATCAAGGACTGCTGGTTGACGGCATCCCGCGCCACAGCGACTATCGCCCCCGCGAGGGAGAGCGCCTGCGCCTGGTGTTTTTTGATGAACCTTCCGAGGCCATTTCCCCCGGCAGCGCAGCGCTGAGCCCTGTCTTTGAGGATGATGAACTGCTGGTGGTTGACAAGCCTGCACCTCTGCCCTCGGTGGCTTCCAGACAAGGCGGTGAAACGCTTGAAAACCGTGTTTTCAGCTATTTGCGGGAGCCGGCCGACTTCATCTACCGGCCCGTAAACCGCCTGGACAAGGGAACCAGCGGGCTGATGCTCATCGCCAAGAACGCGCACATTCAGCACCGCATGCAGCGTCTATTGCATACCGAGGACTTCCGTCGTGAGTATCTCGCGATTGTATCCGGCGCGCCAAAGGCGGTGCGCGGCATCATCGACCTGCCCATCGCCCATGGCCCGGGTATACGGCGCATCGTCAGCCCGGGAGGAAAAGCCGCCCGCACAGATTACGAGACACTGCGTCAGGGGGAAATGATCAGCCTGCTCAGGCTCAGGCTTCATACCGGGCGTACGCACCAAATCCGGGTGCATTTGGCGTATATCGGCTGTCCTGTGCTGGGGGACTTTCTCTATGGCAGGGAAGACGCGCGGCTGCCGGGCCGATTCGCCCTGCATGCGTACCGGTTGGGTTTCACCCATCCCATCAGCGGCGAAGCGCTCGCTTTTGAATCGGCGCTGCCTGCGCAGATGCAGGAAATCATCGATGCGGTGACAAATACGGCTGCACACCGGTAAAGTTGGTTATTCGCACCGGAAAAACCTGCTCATCCATACGGAACAGAAATGGAGGGAGACTGCATGCAGAGGATCGGACGGGTTGTCAAGGTGAATGAACGCGGCGTGATGGTCAGCATTGAGCGTATTGCCGCCTGCCGGGGCTGCGGCGCCTGCGGGAGGGATATCAAGTCGGAGGTTCTGTTTGCCCGCGGCACGGCAAATATAGGCGATGTGGTTCGGCTGGAACTGGATAGCAAGCGTTCATCAAAACCTTCTCCGCTGACGTATCCGCTGTATGGCTTTGGCCTTCTAACGGGAGTGGTCATCGCCGGCCGCCTTTGGGAAGACAGCGAACCGGGGATGCTTCTTGGCGGGGCGGCGGGCCTGGCGCTCAGTGCCATCGCGCTGAAACTGCTGCCGCTGCGTCCGGCGGTATCCACTGCCCATGAGGCCAGGCTGGTTTCCGTCAATGATCCCAAAGACATCCAAACATTGAGCCAGGAAGGCATCTGCCCCAAAGCAGCCGCATGGTCATCTCCAAAAATTGACGGATAGACCGGAGAAGTCGTTAAGACTCCTCAAATATCCGGCTGCGCAAACGCTTCAATCGTCACTGCCGCCAAATCCGCCTGTCTTCAAAAGATGCTCGTAGTCTGCCTTCAGCGAACTCCTGGGCTTCACATTCTGTTTTTGAGCGCGCTCATATTCCCGTATCCACAACGCCGACTGTTTATACATGCGCAGGAAATCCAGCAGGACATAAAGAGTGATTTCCGCTTTATTCTCTTTGTAATGTTTGAGAAAATAGTCGATGCCGCTGTCAAACTCGTAGAGTTCACCATAAAAGCAAAATGTCATTTCAACCAGGTCGTTCATCGTTTCCTGCTTCTTGAATTCAACCAACTCAGAAGAATATGAGCCTCGTTTGCCTACCGGCTTTCCCTTCGCGGCTTTTTCTTCCCAAATACGCTTGCACTGAGCGATGGCTGTTTCCCTGCCGTCTGTCGTTCTGACACGATTCAACAGTACCCGGGTCAACTGCAGGGTCAGCGTCTCCCTGTCGGCATAACCATCGACAATCAACGAAATGACAAGGGACAAGTTGTCAGCGTTGACGCCGTCGGACAGCAGACGAACGACGATGATGTCCAGGAGGTTTTCCTGTTCTATCCCGACGGAGCGAAAGGGATTGTCCGTGTTGAACAGGTAATAGGCGCTGGCATACGAGAGCATGGCATACAGTTTGACAAGCAAGGCCGTCGCTGTTTTCCCATGTTCCGTCTCAGGCGCGATCGTCCTGAGCTGCTTGATATAGTCTTTGGTCCTGAAGCGCCATTTTGGCCGCTCTGCCTTGCGTACAAATGTATTGGGAGCTAAAAAATACTGCGCGTAAGCAAAGTCGAGAAACTGTGTGATTTCCATGCTCAGCTTCTTTATGTCCAATGATGCCGCGCTGCCCTGGGCGCACCCCTTTTTTGCCGCTTCAAAGGCTTTGAGATCCTTCACCATCGCGTCGATGTTTTTTTCATCCCGCAATTTGGCAGGCATCGCCTTATACAGCGCCAGGGCCAGACGCTTCATATCGTCCAATTTGTATTGGTCCAGCGCATTGCGAACGTCCGATATCAAAATTGCTGCCGCCCCCTCCCCTGTCATATAAACAAAATATATCACAGCGCCGGCAAATGCGCCATGCCAAACTGTTTATGCTTGATGAAGACAATTGGGAAGCAATGGACACTGTACTCCCTTGTGTTATACTGTGTGCTACCAAACATCACGAGGTGTCATTTGATCCTGCTGTCTGTAGAGAAAATCAGTAAAGGCTTTCCCGGTAAGGTGCTCCTTGACAAGGCTTCGCTGTACATAAACGACAGCGATAAGATCGGCATCATCGGTATCAACGGCACAGGCAAGACAACGCTCCTCAACATTTTGGCCGGGCAGACAAAACCGGACGAGGGAACGGTCAGCAAGTCCTCCGGCATGCGCATTGCCTATCTGCATCAAAATCCGGTGCTCGACAAGAATTTGTCCCTGCTGTCAATCGTACTGCAAAACACCGATGCACATGCGCGCGGCACCCTGGCCCATGAGGCAAAAACCATCCTGACGAAGCTTGGCTTTTTTGATTTTGACATCAGCACTTCCGCCATGTCCGAAGGCGAAAAGAAGCGCGTGGCCATCGCGCAGGCTTTGATGAACCCTTGTGAGCTGCTGATTCTGGATGAGCCCACCAACCACCTTGACAGCGATATGGTGCAGTGGTTGGAGACTTATTTGCAGCGCTATCGGGGAGCCATTGTGATGGTGACCCATGACCGCTACTTTTTGGAGCGTGTATGCAGCCGCATCACGGAAATCGACGCAGGCGCGCTGTACGCTTATGACGGCAACTACACCCGGTTTCTGGAGAGGAAGGCGCAGCGCGAGGCAGACGATCAAGCCGCGCAGCGAAAAAACCGCAGTCTATACAAGCGTGAGCTGGAGTGGATACAGCGCGGCGCGCGTGCCCGCGCTACCAAGAACAAGGACCGCATCGAGCGCTTTGGCGCCTTGCAGGACGGCACTGCGGCAGCAGCCGCGACGCTGGCGATGGACTCCGTGTCCTCCCGGCTTGGCAAAAAGATCATTGAAATCAGCCATGTCAGTAAATCCTATGGCGGGCGCTGCCTGGTCAGGGATTTTTCGTATCTGCTGCTTCGGGACGATCGGGTGGGCATCATCGGCGCAAACGGCAGCGGAAAATCTACCCTGATCAAGATGATCGCGGGTATCCTCAGGCCGGATTCGGGCAGCGCGGAGCATGGCACGACGGTAAAAATCGGCTATCTGGCACAGGTATGGGATACACCACAGGATGATATGCGCGTAATTGACTACATCAAAGAAGTCGCGGGCGAGTTGGTGACAAACGAGGGCGCCATCTCAGCCTCCAGGATGCTGGAGCGGTTCCTGTTCCCCTCAGGTGTACAGTGGACGCCTGTCAGCAGGCTGTCCGGCGGCGAAAAGCGGCGCCTGTATATGCTGCGCATCCTGATGGGCGCGCCAAATGTGCTTCTTTTGGATGAGCCCACAAACGATCTGGACACGGATACCCTGACGGTATTGGAAGATTATCTGGAAGGCTTCAACGGCGCCGTAGTCACCATCTCCCACGACCGCTACTTCCTTGATAAAATTGTGGATACGATCTTCGAGTTCCGGGATGGCGGCGAGATCCGCCGGTATACGGGCAACTATTCCGATTATCTGGCCAGGCGCGAGCCGGAGGCAGGCGCGGCTGAATCCGCACTCACCGCCGCTGCGGATAAATCCACATCCGCGGAGCCTTCCCGCTTGCCGCCAAGGCCCGCAAAACCAAAGCTTACCTTTGCGCAGCAGCGCGAGCTTAATGCCCTAGATGAAGATATTGCGGGTTTGGAAGATCAGCTGCGCATGGCTGAAGAAGATATTCAGCGCAATGCCAGCGACTATGAAAAGTTGATCTCCGTCATAGCGGAAAAAGAGCGGATTGAGTCAGCGCTTGCCGACAAGATGGACCGCTGGGTGTACCTCAATGAGCTGGCGGAGCAGATCAAAAGCATGCAGCCCGGGTCAGTATAGGGAATTTGCCGGCTGACATGATACATTTCTTCCCGCGCCCGCAGCCAAATAACCAGGCTTGCAGGCAAAACCGATTGAATACGGACGCCTATGGGGATATAATGGCAAAAATT
>CAZPBJ010000020.1:0-44722 GCA_964584685.1 uncultured Christensenella sp.
CGTGGTGATGCCTGTCCTGGCTATCCTGTCATGCCTGTTTATGGTGGCGGCAGCCGTCATCGGTCACGGCATGGCGGTGGTCTACTACCTGATCATCTTCGCTGTGATGATGCTTGCAGGCGCGGTGTTCGAGCGGCGCGCAAAGCCTGTTGCCGGCAGCAAGTAAAACATAACGCGACCTTGCCGCGGCAGAACAGACGAACACCAAGCGCTTGATCTTCCGGCTGCAAAAGTTGGCGCAGCCGGCCTTATCAGTCGGCAGTCCGCCTTCCCGGCCGGCGTTGTTCACATTGCCGGGATGCTTGAGGGGACTTAGCAAGGAAGGAACAGCCTTAGCAGGATATCGCAGACACTTTATGGATCCGGTACCAGGGCAGCGCTCGTCGGTGGTGCTGTGTATCCATATACGTTGATGTCTTGAATACAATCCTCCGTTATATATTGAGGGAACTTGCTGCGATTTGGGATGATATTCCCGAACAAGCTTAAGTGTCAAATTTTGTATTACTTTGATGCGTCGGCAGGCTTGACATCAGCCTGTCATCATTGTATGATAACTGCAAGCGCAAACGTTTGCGAATAAAAAATCCGGTGTTATTGCATCCGAGTAAATCAGGCGGGAACCGCACACAATCAATCACTGTTCCGTTTTTCTGAAGGACTCGTCCACGCTCAGGCTAAGGATTCCTAAATAGCGTGGCCTTTCCGCTTCAATATGGCAAATGAGGTGAGTATCATGGAATACCTTTACGATCCGCATACCCACACGGCTGAGGTCAGCCAGTGCGGCCACATCAATGCGGAAGATGTTGTTGATTTATACCATAATAAAGGTTTCGCAGGCATCGCGGTAACCGACCATCTGCATGAAGGATATATTTCTTCACTTATGTGCAGCAGTGACTGGCAGGAGTGCGTGAGCGCCTATATGGCAGGGTACCGGTTCGCCTTGGCCAGGGCGGAGAAACACGGTATGGATGTCATCTTTGGCGCGGAAATCCGTTTCCCGGAAAATGATCGGGATTATCTGATCTATGGTATTGATGAGTCTTTTCTTCGCCGCAATCCTTTTCTCCACCGCTTGGGTCACCGGGCCTTTTTCGAACACTTCGGAAAAGAAATTCTGATTATCCAGGCGCATCCTTTCCGCGATTTTGATATGAAGGGTGAAGACATTTACAGCGACTGCATCCACGGCGTTGAAATGGTTAATTGCAACCAACGCCATGACAACCAGAATGGAAAAGCCAAAGAATTATGCGTGAATATACCGCGTCTCCACCGCGTGTGCGGTTCGGATACACACCGCCCCGGAGATGAGGCGCGCGCAGCCATTGTGTTTGGGCACCGCGTACATGATTCGTTCGAATACAAGGCGGCAGTGGAAGCCGGAAAATATGAGATTTGGGCCTGCGATGAATCATGAAAAGCCTGAGCATCAACGGCAGGTAATTTTATGAAAAAATATCGCGGTTACGCGTGCCCGGCGGTTCATCAGCGCAGCCAGTGCTGCAAAGATGATACAAAAACCGCATAGTGTTTCCAATCACCCATGATCTGTATAAAACGCGTTTGGACTCGTTGCATAAACCATTGACAAAGAGCTGGAGAAGGTATAAGATGCAGAAAATCGTAAACGTTTGCGTTTCTCCCGCTGTTCTCTTTTAGTATTTGAGGTTTTTCTCATGTGCTGGAGGAAAGATGACAAAATCAACACCTGAAGACATCCGGCTCGCTATGGAGCGGATGGAACGAATGCCTCATCTTGAAGCTATTTCAAGGCTGCAAGAATTCCATGAGATCCATGTCGAAAATTCGTTTGGCGCAGGGGGCAGTGATCCGTTCAAAGCCCTTGTATTCAATATGGAGTGCGGCAACAGGCTGAACAAAATCCTCCCCTACCTTCAGTTTCATAAGGACTTGCGCGACGCAGACATCATTTTTGGCAATGAGCTGGACTGGGGTATGGCACGCTCAGGCAACCTCAACATTGCGGGGGAAATCGCAAGCACGCTGAAAATGAATTATGCCTTCGCGACAGAATTCCTCACTGTTCGCGCGGGAAAAGATGGTAACCTCGAGGGGCGTCATGGGAACGCTATTTTCTCACGGTTCCCGCTAAAAAATGTGAGCATGCTGCGGCTTCCGATTCTCTACGACTGGTACTGTCGCGAGAACGACGCCAGGCTTGGAACGCGCGTCGCGCTCATGGCTGAGATTGATGTGTCCGAAAAACATGTTGGCCTTGTTTGCCTTCATCTGGAAAACCGAGCGACACCCGAGAAACGGGAGACCCAGCTGCATTATGCCCTTGAGGGTGCTGAACAGGTTTTTAGCGGAATCCCGGTGTTGATTGGCGGGGACATGAACACAAACACGGTGGATGGGGACGCGCCCGGCGGGATGGACGTTTTTCTGGGGAACAAGCAGGAGCAGACGCGACGCATCTCGAATATTCCGGCATATGAGCCGCTGATGGCCTGCGCACAAAAATGGGGCTATTCTTATGAAGATTGCAATATTATGGACAAATCCACGCGCCGGAAGCATACACGGGGAGCAGAGGATATCCTGCTGAACTTGGATTGGTTTTTTCAGCGGGGCCTTTACTGTGAGAACCCACAGCGCGTAGAGGCCATTTTCTCAAATAAAGCGCTTACTGGCGCGACAGACGAGTATTCCTTCTTTGATGGGCAGGAAATTTCCGACCACGACGCACTCGCCGTCACCTGCGGCCTTGGGATGGCGATGGGTCAATCTCATATTCGGAAGGATGGTATGTGATGAAAAAAGCCTTGAGTTTAGGCTGGAACGGGTATTCCAGGATGAGGAGGCTGAAAAACAGCATCCTGAATCTCGTGAAAAATCCTTACAATATGATCGTGTTCGCGGCGATTATCCTGCTTACGTATCTCATCATCGTGCCGCTCATGGATATGTTCATGACCACGTTCAGGGTAGTTCAGAAGGATCTGCGCCGTATCCCGGGTGCCGAGATTGGCGATTTCACCTTGTACTACTGGAACCGCCTCCTCATGAGCGACGTGAGCGCCTCGCTGCTTTACAGGCCTCTTGTCAACTCCCTGATTATCGCCTCGTCTGTATCCGTGTTCAGCATCCTGCTGGGATCATCGCTGGCCTGGCTGATGGTCCGCTCCGATCTGCCCGGGAAAAAGTTCCTTTCCGTCGCAATTATCATTCCCTATATGCTCCCTTCATGGAGCAAATCCATGGCTTGGATTACTGTGTTTAAGAACTCACGTATAGGGGGAACGCCCGGCTTCCTCTCCTCGTTGGGCATCAACACGCCCGATTGGCTGGCCTATGGCATTGTGCCGATTATCCTTGTTCTGGTCGTTCATTATTACGCATATTCCTATTTGCTTGTTTCGGCAGCTTTGCGTTCGGTTAACAGCGAACTGGAGGAGATGGGCGAAATCGCCGGAGCAAGCAAAAGACGCATACTGGGAAAAATCACCTTTCCGCTTGTGCTTCCTGCCCTTCTCTCTTCGTTTATCCTGACCTTCTCAAAATCAATGGGAACCTTCGGCGTTCCTGCCTTCCTGGGCATGAAGGTCAACTTCAATACCATTTCTACGATGCTCTACTCGAGCGTCAAACAGCGCAACACCACCATCGGGTTCGCGATTGCCATCATCCTCATCACCATCGCTGCCGTCAACGTTTTCATCAATCAGCGGGCTATCGGCGTACGCAGGAGCTACGCGACCATAGGCGGCAAAGGCGGACGCTCGGTGCCTATTCCACTTGGGAAGTCACGCATCCCCATGCTCACGGCTGTCTTGGTATTTGTCGGTATTGTCGTGATAGGGCCAATCCTGATTTTGTGCATCAACACCTTCATGTTAAAGTCCAGTGTATACTCTTTTGATAACTTTTCCCTGCATTATTGGATCGGGGCTCAGGGTGTGCTGCCTGAAGTCCATGAAGGCGAGCCGGGGGTGCTTGCCAATCCGCGCTTCTGGAATAACCTGTGGAATACGATGAAGCTGGTATTTTTCACATCGGGCATCGCAACGTTCTTCGGGCAGCTTGCCGGCTATATCACATCACGCGGCCGGGGAAAATTCGTCGGGAAACTGGTGGAGCAACTGGTTTTTGTCCCCTATCTGATTCCGTCCATAGCCTTTGGAGCTATCTATCTCTCGATGTTTTCACAGCCTCAACTTTTCATACCTTCGCTTTACGGAACCTTCACCCTGATGGTTTTGGTTTCCGTCGTAAAGCATTTGCCCTTTGCAAGCCGCGCGGGCTCATCCAATATGCTGCAAATCAGCCATGAGCTTGAGGAGGCGGCAACCATAGAGGGGTCAGGTTTCGCCCACCGGATGATCCGCATCGTCCTGCCGCTTTCAAAAGCAGGCTTTATCTCCGGGTTCATGCTGATCTTCATCAGCATTATGAAGGAGTTGGATCTCATCATACTGATTGTCACGCCCAACCTCGCAACGCTGCCCTATATGGCGTTTTCATACAGCAATGCCAACATGGAGCCCTACTCGAATGTTGTTGCGGTCATCATGTTCATAATTGTTTTGGTTGTTTACTGGTTAACAAATAAAATCAGCAAGGCAGATCTTGCAGGCAGTATGGGAGGCTGATTGAGATGAGTAGAATCGAACTGAAAAACATTGACAAATATTACGGAAGCAACCATGTTCTCAAGAATCTGACGCTCTCCATAGAAGACGGGGAGTTCATGACCCTGCTTGGTCCTTCTGGCTGCGGAAAAACCACAACACTGCGAGTTATTGCCGGGCTTGAAAAACCGCAAAACGGACGCATTGACATGGACGGCAGAGAAATCGTCAATGCCCACGAGGCATTCTTTGAAAATCCCAGCAAGCGGGGGCTGAACCTAGTTTTCCAAAGTTATGCGCTGTGGCCGCACATGACAGTATTCAACAACGTGGCATTCGGCTTGAAAATCAAGCAGCTGTCAAAAGAGGAGATCCGCAAACGGGTCGACAGCGCACTGGCGCGGCTGCAAATACTTGATTACATTGATCGCTATCCCTCTGAGCTCTCCGGTGGCCAGCAGCAGCGCGTGGCAATCGCACGGGCCATCGTATCCGAGCCAAATCTCCTTTTGCTGGATGAACCCCTATCTAACTTGGACGCCAGGCTCAGGATTGACATGCGTTCTGAGCTGAAACGTCTTCATCAGGAACTCGGCACCACCGTAGTATATGTTACACACGACCAGGTGGAAGCGCTTACCCTCAGCACGCGCATTGCCATCTTCTTTGAAGGTGAACTGGTTCAGGTGGACACCCCCATTAATATCTACACAAACCCAAAGGATCTGCGTGTAGCAGACTTTATCGGAAACCCGCGTATAAACTTCGTGGATGCCCGGGCACTAAGCAGGGAGGGCACACTAAAGGTTACATCTCCCTTGGGCGAGCATGTCTTTGAGTCAAAAGACTTTGCGGATGAACCTATGCCGAAGGGGGAGTTTGCCTGTGTGATGGGTATCCGCCCCGAACAAATCACAATCAGAAAATCGAACCTGGAAGGGATGATGACCGGCCATATCTATGCCTGCCAGCCGGCAGGCTCAGAAACCCTGGTCCAGGCACAGGTTGGCAGCATCAATCTGCTTGCCAAACAAGCCGGTATCCAGCACTATAAGAGGGACCAGCAGATCGGCCTTGAAATCGATTCACGAAAAATCACTGTCTATGACAAACAAAACGGCAGGTTGATCAAATTCGCGGAGATCCAGGAGGATGATTGACCCATTATTTTCGCTACGTTGCCGGCTCAGCCGGCTTCGATAAAACATTGAGGAGGGACCATTCATGAAAGGCAGATCAGTTCTTGCGATGCTCATGGCAACATTGATGGCAATGTCCGCTTTGTTCATCAGTCTACCCGGTGCGATGGCTGAGGGGACGGAGACACAGTGGGCTGTTGTCAACAAGATCAATGACGGCTCACAGACGGTTGACGAACTCTATGAGCTGGCCAAAAAAGAGGGAAGTGTCGTCCTGTACTCCATTTCAAGCCGCTCGGGGAAAGTCGCCGAAAGCTTCATGGCGCAGTATCCCGGTATCACGGCGACTGCCTATGACATCTCCTCCGATGAATTGATGGAAAAAATCACGCGTGAATATGACGCAGGTATCCGCAACGCGGACGTCATTCACTGCAAAGACCTGGATGGCTCCGTTTTCATGGAGAAAGTCCAGAAAGGCGTCTTCCACAACTACTTCCCGGAGGAAATCCTAGCGACTATTTCGAACCCGGAGCTCACCCGCTATTCCATGCCGCTGTACTGGGAACTTAATCAGTGGTTCTACAGTTCCGAGTTGTATAACGAGGCGCCGATTGACAGTTGGTGGGACGTGACCCGCCAAGAGTGGCGCGGTAACCTCCTGATGCAAAATCCTATCGGCAATATGAACTATGTCGCCGTCTTTACTTCCTTCCTGCAAAATGAGGAGGAAATCAAGGCGGATTATGAGCGCGAGTTTGGTGAACCGCTCACCCAGTACACTTGCGGTCGGGAGAATGCAGCATATGAGCTCATATACCGTGTTTTAAAAAATGATGTTATCTTCACCTCTTCTTCAGATGAAGTCTGCGAGTCAGTCGCTGGTCCGGGCGTGACTGAGAAGAAACTGGGTTATGGGGCATCATCCAAAATCCGTAAAAACAAAGACAATGGCTGGACGCTTGCACCCATCAACATCCTGCCTTCCACCGGCATCCCCAATCCAAACAACCTTTACATCGTCAATGAGGCCCCGCATCCCAACGCCGCCAAACTGCTGGTCCGCTGGATGACAGGTGAAGCGGACGGAAAGGGTGAGGGTTTTGCTCCCTTCAACACCCAGGGCGGATGGTCAGTGCGTGATAATGTTCCGTTGGCTGAAGGCTCAACCCCGCTTACCGAAATCAATTACTGGAACTTTGACCCGATGTTTGTCTATGACAACATCCAGGATATGAATGATTTCATACTCACAGCTCTGAACTGAACTAGCGCTCGCCAAGAAGTCCGCCGGCGAGGCTGAGAGTTTCGCCGGCGGATATCCTGTTTTCCAAATGAGAATGCTGGAATTACATCGCCTGACAATATTCGACACAAGGGGGGCATCTGAGTTGGGCACATTTGTCGATGATCATGGGAAGTTGAAGAGTTCGACGGTAATTAAGGGCTTTTCACTCAGCTTCCTGTTTATCGCCATCTTTGTATTAGGTTACGTATTTTCGGCAAACCTCGTTGTGCGCTTGTTTCCCTCGGAGACCGGGGGATTTTTTGCCGTATGGGGGCCGCCTGCGCTGATTTCCCTGGCGTGCTCATTGTTGTGCTGCTCCCTGATGGCCTTGTTCAAAGAAAAAATTATCGTGCCCATCGCATTCCTCTTTATCGCTCTGTTTTACATTATCTTAATCATGTCTTCCCTGATATATCGTGACGCTGAACTGCGCGGCCTGGGTGTCCGGATGGTCAGCATATACGCGCTGCCGGCCATGCTTCTGGGAAATCTTTCGTCTTGGGGGATTTATCGCCTCTATCGGCACTCTTGTATAAACAGGGCGACCCACAGGTTATAAACATTCTGTCCACCAGCTCGTGAGAGATGAGAAATCTTCCAAGTCACAGCCGCCGCTCATGCTTCATTATCAATCATGCCTTATATCAACTCAATAAGCGTGGCTATTGAGACCCTAGCCTGACATTTTATAGCCTTTATGTTTTGCCTGTACTTTTCATTCTGCCTCTGAAACCGTACAGGGGGTGAATCCACCAATCCCGCTTTTCCCCTGTGCTGCTCATGTTTTCAACAGGCAAATAACGAGCTGCTCGGTGGGATTGCATGATCCGCAGTGTTCGGTTGCGGTAGAAGTGACAGCAGGATCTGAATCCGAGAAGCAACAGCAGCACCATGAAGATGAGTCCTTATTGATGCTGCTACTTGATGCCGTATTCGATCCCGGTAAATCCGTTCAATGAAAATAGCGTTCACGTTTGTGAACCCGCATATTTCATGCGCGCCAAGCAGCGCCTTTTTACCCGTAAGACCGGAAAATGCATAAGTTTTATACGCCCAGATAGGCCTTTTTGATCTCCGCGTTCTCCATCAGGCGCTCGCAGGTATCGGTGATGACGATCTCGCCGGTCTGCATGACGTAGCCCCTGTTCGCGGTGGAAAGCGCGATCCTGGAATTTTGCTCGACAAACAGGATGGTCGTCCCCTCGCGGTTAATCTCCTTGATCGCGACAAAGATATCCTTGACAATCAGCGGGGCCAGCCCCAGCGAGGGCTCGTCCAGCAGCATCAGCGTCGGCTGTCCGATCAGCGCGCGCCCGATCGCCAGCATCTGCTGCTCACCGCCCGAAAGGGTGCCGCCCATCTGGGCGCGGCGTTCCAAAAGGCGCGGGAAACGCTGAAAAACCTTGTCCAGATCCTTTTTTACCTCGGCCTTGTTCTTGCGCAGATAGGCCCCCATCAGCAGGTTCTCCTCAACGCTCAGCTTTGAGAAAATATGCCGCCCCTCGAGCGCCTGCGCGATGCCCATGCTCGCGATCCGGTAACCTTCATACGACTGGATTTCCTTGCCCTTGAAAATGATCTTGCCCTCGATCCCCCGCCTTTTTGACAGCCCGGAAATCGAGTGCAGCGTCGTGGTCTTCCCCGCGCCGTTTGAACCGATCAGCGCGACCATTTCGCCCTCGTCAACATGCAGGTTAACGCCTTTGACGGAGTGGATGTTTCCGTAATAATAGTGAAAATCAATCAGCTCAAGGATCTTGGCCATCAGTCATCACCTCCAAGATACGCTGCGATGACCTCGGGATTATTCTGAATGTCCTCAACGACCCCCTCAGCGAGAAGTTTGCCGTTGCACAGCACGTAGATATAGTCGCTGATGCCCATGATGAGTTTCATGTCGTGTTCGACAATCAGGATGGTCACGCCCATTTTCAGCACCTTTTGCAGCAGCGCGTCCAGATCCTGTTTTTCAGCGGTATTCATACCCGCCGCAGGTTCGTCAAGCAGGATAACCTTCGGATCGCTGGCCAGCCCGCGGACGATTTCAAGCAGGCGCTGCTTGCCATAGGACAGGCTGCCCGCCGGCGCATCGGCAAACCCGTCAAGCCCGACAAACTCCAGCCATTCGTGTGCTTTGGCGAGGATACGTTTTTCCTCTTCACGCTTCTTTGGCGTATTTAGAATGCAGTCCCAGAAGTTGGACTGAAGGCGGGAGTGCATCCCGACCAGCACATTGTCTATTACGTTCATCTTCCAGAACAAGTTGATCACCTGATAGGTGCGCGCGATGCCGGCTTTGTTGATCTGGTAACCGCGCTTGCCCTCCAGATGCTCACCGTCGAGCAGAACCTCGCCGCTGACGGGTTTGTAAACGCCGCTGATGCAGTTGAACAGCGTCGTCTTGCCTGCGCCGTTGGGGCCGATCAGGGCGGTGATCTTATGCTCCCTTACGCTGATGCTCACCTCGTTGACGGCAATCAGGCCGCCGAAATTGATGGTGACCTTGTTCGTCTCAAGCATCTGTGTCACCGCCTTTGGGGACCTGCTGCCCGGCATCTCCCCCGGCTGCGCCCGCCGCGGCCATGCGCGCCATCTGTTTGCGCTTGCGCGATATGATCACATCCTTGACGCCGCCATAGATGCCGCCGGGCAGCGCGATGATGACGATCAGCAGCAGCACGCCATACAGCAGCATCTGATACTCCGCGAGCGGGCGGATCGCTTCAAGCAGTATTTCCAGGATCACCACGCCAATGATGGGTCCCAGCAGAGAGCCGCTGCCGCCAAACAGCAGCATCGTCAGGATCAGCACCGACTGCTTGTTTTTACCGGTTTCCGGGCTGATATACTTGATCAGGTGGACGAACAAAGCGCCGGAAAGCCCGGTATAAAACGCGCTGACCATGAACGCCGCGACCTTGTTCCATCGCACGTTGACGCCCATTCCGTCGGCCGCGTAAGTATTTTCCCGAATAGCGGTAAACGCGCGGCCGGTGCGCGAGTGCACCAGGAAATGCTTGGCCAGCAGCGCCAGCAGAACAATTGCCAGCAGGAAAAAATACCAGGCTGTGTAGTTGCCCAGAAAATCAATGCTGATGACCTTGATCCCCAGATAGTCATTGGTAAATCCCGTCGTGTCGCCCGGTGAAAGCTTCGGGGAGACATACAGGAAGTTATACACAAGTTCCCCAAAGGCGATCGTTGCCAGCGACAAAAAGTGGAATTTGAGCTTTGAGGCCGGATAGGCCAGCAGGCCGCCCATCAGCGCGGCAAAGACGGCTGCCAGCGGAATCGTCAGATACAGCGGCGTGCCGAAATAGTTGTTGAGAAGGCCCGACGTGTAAGCGCCGATGACGAAAAACGCCGCGTGTCCCAGGGAAATCTGGCCGCTGTAACCAAACAGGATATCAAGGCCCGATACGGCGATGACGTAAACAAGCATAATGCATACGATCATGACGCCGTATTCATTGCCCGAGATCAATCGTATCGCAAAAGGCAGGGCCACCAGCGCCGCGGCAGCGCCGGAACTTATCGCCAACACTTTCCGGTCCTTCATCAAATCGATCTCCTCGCGCATTTATACATCCTGGATTGCCTTTTCGTTAAACAGGCCGGTGGGCTTGATGAACAGGAAAAGCAGCAGCACGGCGTATGCGATTAAGTTTTTGTATGTGCCGCTCCAGTAACCGGCGGAAAAGGTTTCGATCAGGCCCAGGACCAGACCGCCCAGCATAGCGCCGTACATATTCCCGTAGCCGCCGATCACCGCGCCGGCAAAGCCTTTGCGGCCAATGGTCGCGCCCAGCATGGTAAACACACCGTACATGGGCCCCAGCAGCATGCCCGCCAGCGACGCGATGCCCGCCGAAAGCCCCCAGGTAATCCCGGTGCTAAGCGACGTGTTGATCCCGCATGACGCCGCAGCCAAAGGATCCATCGCAGCGGCGCGCATGGCAGTGCCGAATTTGGTCTTCGTCATGAAAAAGTGCAGCGCGACCATCAGCACGAGCGAAACAGCCAGGCAAACGTAGGCCTCAGTCTGAGCGGTGACGCCGATGATCTTCAGTGTGCTCTTGGAGAAGACCTGCGGAAACCACTGCGTAGCCGAACCGTAAGCGACCTGCGCGGTATTCTGGATGACATACGATATCGCGATCGTTGCCAGGACGACGTAGATGGGGATAACATTCTTTTTCAGCAGCACACGGATAACGCCTTTTTCAAGCAGCATGCCCAGCAGAAATGCGCTGATAAACGTCAAAACAAACGACACGTAGATGGGCAGGCCCAAAACCTTGAAGAATGTGAGCCCTATGTAGGCTCCAAACGTAATCATGTCGCCCTGTACAAAGCTCATCAGCCCCGACGCCCTGTATATAAGGCTGTAGCCCAGGGCAATCAGGCCATAAATCGAGCCGATGATCAGACCGTTGACCAATATGATCTTAAACATGATCCATCTCCTTGAGGTAAGCGGCAATAATGGATATCAAGGCCGCGGGAAATCTCCCGCCGCGACGCTGATCCTTTGAAAAGCAACTGTGATCAGACAATAATCAAGCAAACTTGCGCCGGGCGGGCAAAGATTCCGCCTTGCCCGTCCGGAGCGGCACTAAACCTTAGCGGTCCCGTCCGGTAGCGGCCTTGTATGCGTCATAGCCGCCGTTGGTGATCCATTCGTCGATGATGATATTCTTGCCGTCGACCAGTACGAAGGAGTAGAACTCGCTGTAGCCCTCACGGTCGCCCTTTGTGTAATCCAGCTCGCCGCCCAGGCCCGGGATCTTGACGCCGACCATGGCGTCGCGAAGCGCGGTCTTGTCATTGCTGCCGGCGACCTTGGTGGCCTCCCACATCGCCATCATGGTATCCCAGCCGCGGTAGGCGGCTTCATGAGCGGGCAGTTTGCCGTATTCCGCAACGAACCGCTCGAGGTACTCGGTCATGATGGGGATGTTGCAGTCGGCGATGTCCTTGTACGACACGTAGGGATAGGCGTAGAAAATATAGTTGGAGTTCTGTTCCCCGGCGACCTGCTGATATTCAAGCGAGAAGCTCTCCTTGCAGCCGATCATGCCGGTATAGCCCATGTTGCGCAGCTGCTTGACGAAGGGGCCAAACGTGGTCCCTATCAAAGACATGAAGATGCAGTCGGGATCAGTCGCCATGATCTGTGCGATCTGGCCGCTGAAATCGGTGTCTTCGGAGTCGCACTGCTGGCGGGTCGTGATGGTGATGCCCTTTTCCTCGCAGGCTTTCTGGAATGCGTCGGCCGTTGACGAACCGGTGTCATCGGTGCCGTTGATGATAGCGACGGTCTTGTAGCCCAGCTTCAGGACCAGATCGGCATCCTGCGGCGCGATGCGCCCGTTGTTGGCGCTGGCGCGGAATGTCCAGACGCGGCTGGCATCCTTCATCCATGTCGCGGAGGTGCCCAGCCCGAAGTTGTAGATCTCAGCCTCATTGAGATAGGGGATGCAGGCCGTCACCTCGTTGGAGTTGACGGAGCCAACCACCGCGTTGACCGCGTCGTTGACCAGCATCTTCTGGACAACCTTGACCGCTTCCTCGGTGCTGCCGGTGGTGTCATAGTGTTTGACTTCGACGGTGGCGCCGTTGAAGCCGCCGTTGGCGTTGATGTACTTGACCGCCAGGTCGATGCCCTGCTTGCCCGAGTTGCCGGCGACCGAGTTGCTGCCGGTCAGCTGCAGATAGGTGCCGATCAGGAATGTTCCGCCCTGGGCCAGCGCGCCTACGCTGAGGGTGGAAAGCAGCATAACCAGTGCTACCAGGACGATGAGACCCTTCCTTGCCATGTTCAGGTTCCTCCTTTTTTGATCCTTTTATCTCATTGCCCGTCCGCGTCGACCGGCGCGCACCCGGACAAATTGATTCCTCCAAACTGTTCTCCGGCAGAAAGATTGAATAGACTGCAAGAACTTATGACCGGTTTGTCAGGATCACCTTCACCGCCTTCCCGTCACGATTGTTCCTGAGCAGCTCGAAAGCCTCCACGCCGCGGCTCAAGTCCATCCGGTGCGTGATGAGGGGTGTGGCATCAACCGCTGATTCGGACAGCAGGCGGGCGCACGTTACGAAATCATCGAAGGAAAAGATATAGCTTCCGATAATCCTGAGCTCCTTAGTCACAATGCGCTGCATGTCCACAGATACCATTTTTGCCGCGTTGCCAATCCAGATTGCCAGACCCCCGATTTTCAGCGCGTCGACCGACGCCTGGGCTGAGGCGCTTGCCCCGACAGCCTCCACAGAGATATCGCACAGCTCACCGCCGGTCAAAGCCATGATCTCCTTTTCAAACGCGCCGCTATCCGGATTGATCACCGCGCCCGCGCCCATCCGGGATGCCAACTCCAGCCTGAAATCACAGGCGTCGCTGACAATGACGCGCTTTGCCCCGCGATATTTTAGCCACAGTAGCGCAAGAAGCCCAATGGTGCCGGCCCCGACAAGCAGGATGTTTTGAGCCTCGGCGATCTGCCGGTCGGACAGTTTGGCTATCGCGCTGTACGCGACGGCTGAGGGTTCGGTCAGCGCGGCGACATCCGCCGGCATGCCCTCATAGGGAATCAGGAATTGTTCCCCGGCGCATACATACTCGGTCATGGCGCCGTTATAGGCCATCACGCCGAAGAACCTGGCATTTGGGCACAGGTTCACCAGGCCCTTTTTACACGTCTCACACACGCCGCAAAACAGCTTGGGGAACACCGTCACCTTGCGCCCGGGCGCCAATGCGCCGCCTTCGGGCGCGCGCTCAACTACGCCGGCGAACTCATGCCCCATGATCATCGGGGCCACGCGCCTGCCGGTCTTGCCCAAGAATCCCTCAACGTCAGAGCCGCAGATGCCGCAGGCTTCGACCCGGATGAGATACTCGCCGGGTTCAGGCACCGGAAGCGGGATCTCACGCAGCTCCGCGCGCCCGTCGCCGACATAATAGATTGCTTTGATTGCCGCTGCCTCCTTTGGCCGCGCCTCAGGTGGCGCTGAGCGCCTCCCTGACCTTGCGCGCCACCCCTTCGGGTGTTAATTTGAACTTCTCAAGCAGTAGCTCGTAGTTCTCCGCCGAATACCCAAACGAATCCTCAATGCCGTGAATCGCGATGGGCAGCCGCTCCATTGAAAGCGCTTCGCAAATTGCGGAGCCGAATCCGCCGTGAACATTGTGTTCTTCCGACGTGACGATGGCCCTGACGCCCCGGCAATATTCCTTCAGCGCCCGGGTATCCAGGGGTTTGATTGTGCTCACGCTGACGACGCGCACGCTGACGCCGTCCTTCTCGAGTTCCTCCGCCGCCTGCAGCGCTTTGGTGACCATGATGCCCGTCGCGAATACCACCGCATCACCGCCGTCGCGCAGCATCCGCAGTTTGCCGATATGGTATTCCTCGTCCGGGTCCACATACACTGGTATATCATTGCGGTTCAGCCGGATGTAGCATGGGCCCTTGATATCGGCCATCGCCCTGACGATCTTGGCGGTCTCCACCGCGTCGACAGGCGAAAAGACCGTCATGCCGGGCAGTACGCGCATCAGCGCGATATCATCGATCGACTGGTGCGTCTTGCCGTCCCCGTAATCCGACAGACCGGCTGACGAACCGCATATCTTGACGTTCAATCTTGGGATGCAGACCGAAGAGCGGATCTGGTCATAGGCGCGGCCGGTGGAGAACACGGCGAACGAATTCGTGAACGCCGTCTTGCCGGTCAGCGCCAAACCGGCCGCCATTGAGGTCATATTCTGCTCAGCGATGCCAACCTGAAAGTAACGCTGAGAATATGCCTGACGGAACATATCGGACATCGTGGACTTGCCCAGATCGGCTTCCAAAACAACGATATTGAGGTTAGTGCTGCCCAGATCGCGCAGCGTTTCACCATAAGCCTGCCTGCAATTCTTCAGTTCCATCACAGCGCCTCCCGCATTATTCGTATCGCTTCCATGGCTTGCGCCTGCTCCTGTTCGCTGATCGCGCCGTTGTGGAACTTGACCTGGTGTTCGGCGAAGGGGAAGCCCTTGCCCTTGACTGTGCGCGCGATGATCATCGTGGGGGAGCCTTCAAAGCGCCTCGCTTCGTCAAGCGCACCCAGAATGGCAGCCGCGTCGTGACCGTCGATCTCGATCACATGCCATCCGAACGCAGCCCATTTTTCCATTAGGTTATGGATGGGCAATACCTTGTCCGTGGTATCGGTTGCCTGCAGTTTATTGTAGTCCAGTATCGCGCACAGGTTGTCAGCCTTGTAGGCGCCGGCAGCCATGGCCGCCTCCCAGATCTGGCCCTCGGCCTGCTCCCCGTCGCCGACGATCGCGTAGACGCGCGCGTCATTCCCATCGAGTTTCAGGCCCAGCGCAATGCCCAGTGCAATGGAGAGCCCCTGGCCTAGCGAGCCGGTCACGGCTTCAATGCCGGGTGTCAAATCCATATCCGGGTGTCCCTGCAGGATCCCGTTGATGGTCTTTACCTTCGCAAGTTCGCTGCGGTCGAAATAACCCAGCTCGGCGAGACATGCGTACTGCGCCAGCACCGCGTGGCCTTTGCTGAAAATACAGCGGTCGCGCCTTGGATCCTTAGGATCGTCAAACACCTTCATGTGCCCAAAGTACAATGCGGACGCTACATCCGCAATCGAACAGCTCCCGCCCAGATGCCCCACCTTGCCATGGGGAATCATCTCAATGATATCCGCCCGTATATCGATGGCCTTCCCACGGATTCTTCGGAGATCATCGAATGAATGGTTCATATGCACGCTCCTAACGCTTATCCGAAAACTGATTTATTGACCCTGCCAAGAAAATTATCATATTCCATGCGTCATGTCAAGGAAAATCCGCCCGACATTCGACCATATCCTATATTTATTTCCTGGCACTTTCCGGGATGAACGGATGGGAACAAATCGCACTTATTCAAGGTCCTCTTCCTTCGCGCGGTACGCGGAATCAAAGTCCCATGGCGCGCCGCCGGCCAGGCAGCCGCCATCCAGCACATAATTCGCGCCTGTCATATAGCCCGATGCGTCGGAAGCCAACAGGACCGTCAGCCCAAGCAATTCCTCCGGCTTCCCGGGGCGGCGCATCGCGATGCGCTCACGCAGGTAAGCGCCGCGCGTCGGATGATCCCAGGTGACCTGGGTAAGGGGCGTAATGATGTGCCCGGGAGAGATGGCGTTGGCGCGGATTCCCCATTCGGCCCACTCGACCGCCATCGCGCGCGTAAAGGCAACAACGCCGCTCTTTGTCGCGCCGTAAACAGCGCAGCCGCCCAGCATCGCGGTGGCGTTGTGCGAACCGATGTTGATGACGCTCCCCGTGTGCCGCTTCATCATGTGCGGGACGACGGTCTGTGAGACCAGGAACACGCTCTTGAGGTTGATGTCCATGATCCGTTCGTAGGTCTCATCCGTGACATCCAAAAAGCCCTCTCGCTTGTTGATCCCGGCCACGTTGACCAGTACGTCAATGCGGCCGAACTCCCCGATGACCGCGTCCACAGCCGCCTGTATGCTGCCCCTGCTTCTCACATCCATCACGAATGACCTGGCCGTGCCGCCCGCCTGCGTGATCAAACCTGCAAGCTCGTCCAGGCCGCCTCGGTTGATGTCGCAGTTGCACATGACCGCGCCGACACCCGCCATACCTTTTGACAGCGCAGCACCGATGCCGCCCGCAGCGCCGGTTAACAGGATGACTTTGCCCTCCAGTGAAAACAGGCTCTTGAGATTGGATTCCACCGACATGTCGCCCACATCCTCTCAGTTTTTCTTTTGGTATCTGCTTCCCGGCCGACTTGGCCGGAACCCACGAAAGTGACTCGTTCATTTACAGCTTTGTCCATGCAGGTCTGAGCGGAATCACTTGGTTACTCCTGCCTTCATCATCCGCTAACAATCATTTCAGCATGCTGAGCATGTGACATCTCCGGCATATCACGACATAACCTAAGCATAGACTCAAAATCATTTCAAAGGAATGTACAATTCGTTAATGGTACCCAAGGGACTGTGTGTATAGAGATTGTAGCCTGCTTATCACAGATTGTCTATATAATATCTGCATAGGGCACTTCATTGCGATTTTGCGTTCGAATTGCAATTGACGGAATGAAAAGGCTATGCTACACTTCACTTCGCTGATTCCGACGGCAAATAATTCGGAGCAGGCGCGGCGGGCAAGCCGCAAGGTTCGAAATCCCGTGATCCTTTCCGTCGAGGTGTAGCGCAGTTTGGTAGCGCGTTTGGTTCGGGACCAAAAGGTCGCAGGTTCAAATCCTGTCACCTCGACCATCAGAAAGCCTTTAAACACTGCGTTTATGGGCTTTTTTCTTTATCCATTTTTATATCAGTTTTGCATTTGGGCCTCCGTTAGGCCTCCGATTTGATAAAAATGAGTGATATTGGGCGATAATGCGCCAGCATAGATTGAATTTGGTGTAACTCTACAGGAGCGATTTGATCTTGGTAAAATCGGCCAGGAATTATCATCTAGCACAACTTAACTCTCGTCTTTGTTCTGCAAGCCTTTTTCTATAAAATGCTTAAAAACTCTATACTTGGCTAAGTTGTCAACTGTCTTCCAGTACTCTTGAATTGGCTTTGGTCTAATACGTCTTGTTAAAAACTTAGTTTTCAATCGACGGGTTCCTTCTTCGGATAGTTTTTTCTTCATCATGTCAGCGTCTTTCTTCTTGGCACGCAGTTTTGGACGATTGGAGATACGTTTTTCCCACTCAATCTTGATGGCCTCCAACAAGAGTTTGTAGTTTGATGTCAGCAAGCCTGTGATGATTTCTTTCCCAGTATTCGTATTAAGAGCTATTTCGTCTTCGGTATCATATGGGATTAAAGAGGACAATTTGAGCATAGGTGTTTCGACATAAATTAAAAAAGAACGTAACAACGTATCTGCGAGGTACTCACTCTCAAGAACAATGTCAAGCATAGCGACAAGATTCGGCTCGGTCTTGTTCATGAACTCAAGACGTTCAAGCGCTCTTTGACCTAAGCCATAAGTTTTCCCTGCATCACGATCTTCAAATCTTAAGCCAGTCATAATCTCATCACTTGACACATCAAAAAGTTCTGCTAAGGCTTTTATCTCTTTTTCCGAAAATTTTACCTCATTACTAATTTTCCGGCTCAACGTAGAGGCATCTATGCCAATCTTTTTTGCTATCTTCCATTGACTCAGCTTTTCCATTCCATGTTTTTCTTGATATTCCTCAATCCATTTTTCAAAATAGTCTCTTCTAGTCATTTGGTAGCCAATTTTATTCGATTCGTTTTTCATATGCTATACCTCATGCTTTTCTGCAAGAAAATGATGGAGAACATACTTCATGTAGAAATATCAACCTTCCCCCGGATGGGCAGATATGCCTTTACGATTGTCATGCCACCAGCACTAGCGAGTCCCGATTCACTAACTCGAGTATAGCTGATATGGCACCTATTAGCAAGAAGAGGGAGGTGAGAAGAATTGTACAATTCCCATCCAGTCAAGAACATAGATGCTTCATCTTATTCTTGATTAGTTACCGCTTCAATTCCGGAAATTCATCCTGACCTACTTGTGTCTATAGCTCCCAAGTGACGTTAACTCCATTAACTCAAAGGATGTGATTCAAAATCGACAGGAAATTATCTGATATAAGGTCTCAAAGAGGTAAGGCCTTCACAATCTCCCCCTATCAAAATCGATTCGATATCTAGTCTCAGCCGATCCGGAAGGCGAAGGTGAAACTGAGCAGTCTGATATTAGTGCAAGTATTCGCTTGACGCGAAGAGGGAGCAGTTTGAATTCAAGCCAGACCGAAATAATTCACTCTTTCTCCTATGTCTATCAAATTGATGGTGGTTCTTCGCCCTATCAGGTAAGAATTCAAGGGAAGAGATGGCTCCCTTTCAATGATAGTTACTTCAATGTTGCCAATTCTCCGTTTTCTTTCTCTTCCGCTGTAGTCGGAGATGATTTTGATGGTAATTTAACACTAATTATGACTGTGACCGATAGTCAAGGAACAAGTGCTGTATTCTATTCTAATAATGTAAGTTTTCCACTAATACTATAACTTATGTGTAAATTAAATTACATACGAGATGTTATTTCTAGCATCAACTAAACCGTTGGCCTCCGTTTAGCCTCCTTCCATGTTTGTCTTAATTGTTCCAAATTGAAATTGATGTGTGAATTATTGCTCAGCATTTACCTGAATTGATGTACGTTTAGATATGTAAAACCTGAAAAAATAGGCCACTTTTATGGGTTTTATACGTTTAGTCTGAAAATGACGCTCCTCGAGCCAACACTGGACGGACTTTCAGCCGTACCCTGACGGAGAAATAGCCTTACCCTGACGGACCCCAGCCAAATTGACAGATGCAGATCAGCATAGTACCATGAAGTCACCATATAAGGGTAGGAGCAACGCGGGGACGCGACTCTGAGCGTAATATGGTTTTGCGACGGGAGTGGCGCCATGCGGTGCTACTCTTTTTGTGTAGTGCGACGGGGCGCACAATGCCACTCCCAGAGCAAATCACGAATAAATCCCGGGGGTCTGGGGGCTGGCCCCCAAAGTTATTAGTCCAGCCAGAGCCAGCCTACCTTGAATCGCTGACGGTCAATGCTCATGCCTGCTGACCATCCCCCGCAGCATCAATGCCGTGGCGCTTCCGCATGGATACATCGCCAAAGATGGGGATGGAATAGGCGTTGCTAATGATCCGGTCCATAATCGAGTCGGAAATAGGGCTGTCGTAACTGGGGTCAGGATTGATCCGGCTGTACCAGCCATCAGGCTCGTACTGGGTGCAGAAGATCGTGGAGCGTTCAATCCGGGCCTCAACTACTTCCAATAGGTCATATGCCTCACTCTGGGAAAGGCAGCGAAGCAGCCATTCGTCTAAGATCAACAGATCGGTCTTTTTGTACTGCTTAATGGCTTTCTTGAATTCGCCGGATGCTTTGGCCAGGCTCAGTTCGTCCAACATCGCCTGTCACTGAATCATACACCGGAATGGTGTTCCCGGCCCAGTCGACCTGCATTGCTTCTCCGGGCTTGTGTTGGATCCGCATGGTTGCCTTCGTTAACCTGGCCCACTTCCTGTACTTGTCGCAAAACTGCGTCCTCATGTAGGGGACCGTTCCGGCGGCATGACACTTTTCGCTGTACTCTGTCCAAAGCAGTGTAAGCGTCACACCCGACTTTGCCAGTTCCCGGTGGATCCATGCATAGTCTGGCTCGGCATGTAGGGAAGCTGCTATATACCTCCCCGGGAAAAAGGTCGCCTGCAGCATCTCGTTGGTCAGCTGTTCTTCCAGTGGCCAGGAAATACCCAGCGATTGAGCAGTAGCTAGTACCTCCTTGACCGTGTGGTGAGACACATGTGCACTCGCTTCGATCTGGTTCTGACTGTATCGCAGACTTTGCAGCCTAAGGATTTCGCGGTAGTCTACCATGTAGATTCCCTCCTATTGATAGCAGTCACGCTGTTGCGTGCCACTTTCATTATAGGAGGTGCGGCTCTGCTCCGTCAGGCGACGGCTTAAACTCCGTCAAGCTACGGCTGAAACTCCGTCCACAGACGGCTCGCGCGCCGGAATATACATTTAGTCTGTAGAGGGATCATAGCGCTAAGTATTTCTTGGGCAAACTCCCCGCGGAAAGTATTTATTCCCGTCTATGAGGGTTTAGGAGTGAATAGGGCGGTCTTCAGTTGTTTGAACGGAGTTTGCTGTCAAGGCCATTGACACCTCACATGTGCGGAGGTATTATGACAATAGTATATTCGAATAAGAAGAAATTAAAAATTTGAAGGTTGGAACAAGAAAATGCCGTGCCGAATCTTGAACGGTCAAATCAGACAACTGCCTCGTCCCGAACCGAGATTGTTTTGTTGGGTTCCATAAAATGGGTGGTTTGTTTCACTTTAGATTACAATTTAGAGGGGTGAATAAGGTTATGGTTTGTCCTAATTGCAGAAACCAGGTTGCAGATGAAGAGATTCAATGCCCTAATTGTTTTATTGTTTTAAAACAACTGATCTGTGGGAATTGTAAGAATATACTTGATTTACGCTATTTGCAATGTGTTTTTTGTGGACAGCCATATGCTTTACCATATCAAAGACAGGTGCAGGAACCAAGCCAACAAGATCCGCCAGAAGTAAAGGGACAACAATACTCTAATCAACCAGTTACACAATTTAGTATGCAGGCGTCAAAATCTCCTCGGTTAAGTAATAAAGCTTATAATCAAACAGAAAAACGAAAAGATAGTATTTTTGATGGGGACAAACCTAAAGGTCTTAAGTTAATACTTTGGGCAATGCGTCCAGCAAACGGCAAAACACTTACAATGCGTGAGAATCTCAAACTATTTCTGATGATGCTTGGATGTGCGCTTACTGCACTTATAATTATTATTGCTGGGTTTAATATCAAAGACTTAATTGATAACAATACTGCAGCAAATGAGCGAAAACAAAGATTGACCGCTACCGAAAACACAAGTACTCTAATTGTCCCAACAGAGCAAGTAATTGATGACTCAAATGAAAGAAGAACAAACACTTCTACATTATCGTCTTCGAAAACCGTTATGGTACAGGACAATAGCAACACTGATTTGGGAGCAACATTTAGTATATCATTTTTAGAATTAATCGAATTACATAACAAAAAGAATGAGGACTTTGAAAAAACAAATAGTGTCGACCTTAGTGCTTATTATATCCCGAAAGAAGGTTGGCTGCCACTTCACACTACAACCGATAAAGGTAATCTAAGCACACACCTGAACAAAATCACTTCTCTTGAGTCTATCAGCATCGGTTATGAGCCTGAAACTGGTAACGTGACAGATATTATGGTTGAATCATTCATTGATGATGAGAAATCAGCAACCCAAATGGAATTAATGAGATGTTCAATGTTTTTAGCAGTATTAATGAATACAGACTTGAATCAAGCCTACAATTGGCATAAGAAAGGTATGAATCAGCAAGTTAGTAATTTCAAAACTACAGGTAATCTAGGTGTGCCGTTTTATAAGAATATATGTATAAATGCTACAGATATAGGCTGGATGATTGCTGCCACTTCAACTCAGATTAAGAGTACCATGAGTGCTTTTGATGTTCCACTCTATTAATGGCTTTATTTGATATGCTTGTGGTCGGTTATGCCCGGAGAAAACTAGAAGCTACTTATACGAAGGCTATAATATGGCTATTATCAGCCTTAATAAGAATGCAAACGATCGGGAGGATATCCTGCTCGCTTTAATATTGCTGCAATCTAATTCATTGGCCTCCGTTTAGCCTCCTACTGTGTTCACCTGCACAACACTAGATTGAAATTGATGCGCGTAAGATTGCTCAGCATTCACCTATATTGATGCTCGTTTTGCTATATAAAACCTCATAAAACAAGCCAGTTTGCGTTCGGGACCAAAAGGTCGCAGGTTCAAATCCTGTCACCTCGACCATCAGAAAGCCTTTAAACACCGCGTTCAGAGGCTTTTTTGTTGCCTATTCATAACTGCTGTTTTTATGTTTGGGCCACCGTTGGGCCTCCGATTTCCTATAAATGAGCGATTTTACCTAATTTTCTACTGAATACAAACAAATATGGATGTATATGCAGGTTAATATTCATAATTTAGAGACATGGAGTTAATTCTAAAGACTTTCGAATTTGAGTTTTCAAAGGAGATTCAGATGCTTGAGAATATATACGAAATAAAAAAGATCACTTCAAGTATGATCAAATATTTCCAAAGGCAAGATGATCATGAGATCGCAAGTTTATTAATGAAGGCATTCATGTCAAACGAAGTAAGCGAATCAAGGAAAAAGCTAAAACTGAAAATGTAATAGAGCTTATTGGTAAGTCCTTTCTCAATTGGCTTCCAGGCGACTTCGTTATTATTGAACGTCAGACAGGCACTGGGAAGACCTATATCGAAGAGATGACACTTATCAAGCACTTTATTGCTGATGCAGAATCAAGAAAATCAAACAACAGAATTTGACCGCACGTTGACACGCATATGCCGCACTGCTATATTGCTCAAGGAAGATACAAAGTTCGGGAAAGAGGATATTCAGTGTACATCGAAACCAACGTGACAGGAGACAGCACCCAGAGAAAACTTACGCTTGAGATGTTCCACTTGTTTGCGGGTCAGCCGCAATGCACACTCATTGATGATGTGTACGCCTCCGATGTCCACCTGCATAAAGAAATCGAAATGGCATTCGTGCTCACCGGCCAAGTGCAGATTATGGTAGAGAATCATGAATTTGTCGTAGCCGCCAATGAACTTTTGTGCATCAGGGGCGGTGTTCTGCATGAATACCTTCCCAAAACACAAGATGCCGACATTATCAAGATCAAATTCATGAAGGAGTGGCTCCTGCCCTCCTTCTTTCAGCCAACGCAATTGGAGGCCTATAACCAACTATACAACCAGGTGTTCAAAACAGGCTCAAGCAAGGCAATCCGCGAAATCATCACCACAATGCTGCACTGTCCTTTGCCTAAGTATAAAGAGTATTTCTATTATGGAAAACTGATAGAATTGACCGCGTCATTGCTGGCCGCGCCTGAACTCATCGCCCAGTCCCTTCAGGTTTCCATTGAAAGCCTGCGCTATATGGAAGCCGCGCTGGAATATATGCAGGATAACTGCGGCGGCAAGCTGACACTGAAGATGCTTGCTGACCATCTGGGCCTCACGGAAAGTTATTGCTCAAAATATATCAAGAAAAGCGCAGGCATCTCTTTTGTAGGATATCTCAATGCCCTGCGCGTCAATAATGCCCAGCGTCTTCTGATCTACACGGACTGCACCATCACTGAGATCGTCGAGCAGACGGGATTCCTGAGCGTGCAAACTTTCAACCGTGTATTTAAGCGGCAAACCGGACAGTCACCCAGCGAATACCGCAAGCGCAAACGCAGCAAAGCCTGGGCAAGCCGGAAAAATCCATCAGCAAGGGTCACATGAACTACTTATTAAGAGGTGAAAACTCGCTCAGTTACGGCTGCAATTTCACGACCGCGTCATACAGCGCGTTCTGATCACCGACATTCCCGGGGAAAATGACATAAGGCATATTGGGAAACTTGCTTTCCGGCCCTGTTAGCCACACGGGCACGCCCTTCAGTATCTGCCCAATGACACGCGCTTTCTTCACCTTCAGACCTTTGGTGCCAACGTCGCTGGAGGTGATGCCTCCCTTTGCGATAATGAAATTTGGACGCACCCTAAGGGAGCCCGCAATGGCTGCCACCGCGTTTGATATGCGTACAGACAGGCGCAGCTCTTCCTCTTTATCATCGGTATTCAAGTCAAACCTGTCTCTTCTGGTATATACTGCCACCGTTCTGCCGGTGGCGATTTCTTTTTCAACAAGGCTGACCACGCGTTCCTGCTCATTGAGCAGTTTCGATTCATTGACCGCCAAGTGCTGATTGAATTCCACAAAAGTGATGAAGCTGGCCTTCTCAAGCTGTTCAAGCTGTTGTGTTGTGCGCTTCACATGGGACCCGATCAGGATCAAGCCGCCATTTTTGTTCCGTTTATCGGCAAGCTCCTCCCTTGTAAGGATTGCCTTATCAGGGATTCCGCCGATAACCTTGGTGAGGGCTGCCGCGCTTCGGAACAAAAACTCTTTGCCCTGATTCAAGACGGACACCAGCGCCGTCACAAACACTTCAACATCCGCATAGTCAACTGCATTCACGATTACTTTTCCGAAATCTGATACATGAAGCAGCTTATCCTTGATCCCGTCCAGATCAACCGCGCGAAGCTCTGTGAGGGAGATGCAGACCACCTCTTCTTGTTTGAAGATCCCGCAGGTCTTTTCCTGAATCCACTGGCAGAGATTGGAACTGTGATATCCAAATGTCCTGTCGGCGGCGAACTCGGTCTGTCCCGCAGGTATCAGCTCCTCACCCGAGGCAACGTAATGCACGTTGTCGATCGTATAGCGCCCGCCTTCCGCAAAGAAGGGAATGATGATCTCCCCCGCCACGTCCCGGCCGGTCTGGCTTTCCAGTGTTTCCCTCAGTATCGTTGTTTCCAAAGGATAATGCCCGCGCAAAGTTGAGTCGCTGCGGCTGATGATGAGAAAGGGCTTTCCTGTTTCTTCGGAAATCTTCACTATCCGGCCGGCAATCTCCCTGTGAACCAAAGCAGTCTTGTCTTTATCGTAACTGCGGGAGTTAGTAAGTATAAAAAACATCGTCTCAGGGGAGCTGAAACCTTCGCGGATGGTTTCCTCCGACCAATCGGTGTACACATACACGCCATGCACAGTCTGTACACCGGTGGGATCGTCATCCAGAACGATGATTTTTCGGTTCAAGCTCCTCAGGGCTTCTTTAAGCTTAAGCGATACGGCGCTTCTGTCATACGGAGGCAAAGACGTCAGGACCGCTTTATTGAGCGTTTTCTCGTTCAAAAACACCCCTCCTTGGCAATACATATCCGGCAGCGGAATATCAGAAGCATGTACTTTTTAGAAGTTCACCTTGTCACGGCCTTTCAGCTGCAATTGCTCCCTGGCGTCATCGGGTCCTGCGATTTCAAAGTCCAAACCCTCCAGGATGCCTACTATCTTCTGCACCTGTTGGGCGCTTGATTGCGCCAGTTCGCCATTGGGTTTGATGAACAGTCCGTCCTCCAGCCCCACCCGCACATTGCCGCCGTTAAGCGCCATCATGGCGGCGCTGCGGAACATCCGCCTGCCCGGAGCGACTGTGCAATACTGCACGTCCGGCCCGAACATTTTTTTCGCCTGATCGATCATAAACATCATGCCTTCGGTGCTGATGGGCATGCCGCCCATGATGCCGGGCACAAATTGCAGGTAGATGGGCTTCTTGACATCGCCCCTCTTGACAAAAAACTGCAGGTTGCTCAGCTGGCCGTAATCGAACAATTCAAACTCGGGCCGCGTATCGCAGGCATTCATCATGCTGATGCAGTATTCGATATCCTTGAAAGTATTCTTGAACAGGTTGTCCCAGGTCCGCTCAATGAACGGTTTCTCCCAGTCGTATTCAAACGTGCCGATTTCATCGGCCAAACGGGAAAAGCAGAAGTTGATGGTGCCGCCATTGGCGGAGGCGATTTCCGGGCTGAACCGGGGGATCACCGAAAAGCGCTCCTCCACTGTCATGCCCTGCGCGCCGCCCGTCGTGATGCCAATGACCACATCGCTCCTCTTCTTGATGTTGGAGAGGATATATTCAAACGCGTCAAAATTCGCTGTGGGCTTTCCGTCGTTTTCCTCCCGGGCATGGATGTGAACGATAGCAGCGCCGGCTTTTGCGGCGTTTACGGCGTCTTCGATGATCATATCCGGGTTGCGGGGCAGGTACCTGGACATGCTGGGCGTATGCACGCCCCCCGTTACGGCTGCGCTGACGATGATTTTCCGCTGTTCTTTAAGTGCCATGGTCATTCCCTCCCAATTATCTTGTTAATGTGCTGCGTACAGTGTCCGGGCATCCCTCAGGATCCAGTTCTTCCCCGCGACGCCAAACAGCGCCAGCAGACGGTTGATGATGCCTGTCTTGTTAAATATCTGGCGCCACAGCAGCGCGACGGCAACACTTCCGCCAAAGAGCGAGGGCAGGTAGTATACTGCGCGGTAAAATCTTACGCCGCGGCGATTTTTCTTTAGCACCGCTGCCAGAAACAGCGCGAATGAAAGCTGCAGGGGGATGCTGAGCCCGACATACGTGAAAGTGACCTGCAGACTCTTCAGCAGACGTGGATCGCGGGCCATGTCGATATAATTCCCCAGGCCAATCCACACAGGCGCATTGGCCATATCATACTGCGTAAAGGAAAAGTACAGCGACATGATCATCGGAATCACGGTAAAACTAAGCAAACCAATCAGCCAGGGCGTCAGGAACGCGTATGCCTCCCATGGTTTGTTGATGTGGTACTTTTTCAAGGCATCAGCCTCCTTTGCATGGAAAGTTTCCGGAACCGCCCGGCCTTGGCCGCTGTAATGGAGATGGGAAAGCCGGACAACCCCCTATGACATCTGAGCGGCTTTCCCATCTATGGCACGTGCTTGTTAAGGCCTTCCGATAGCCGGGTGTAACCCTGCCGGCGGAAAATTACTTCTTGGAGCGGATGGCTACAGCAGCTTCATACACTTCCTTGGCGGCATCAACAGGAGTCTTGGCATCAAACTGCACGGCTTCTCCGATGGTCCTGAACAGCAAGTCAATCTCGGACGCGCCGGCAGGCGGGAAGATGGTCGGGGTGCCGATTTTGGACAATGTGTTGACAAACGCCAGGATATCCAGCTGGTTTGCGTCCAGTTTGGGCAGATAGGCATCGCTGAGACCCAGGTTGCCGGGAACGCCCTGATCAAGGCCAAAGATGCCCAGAGCTGCCTCAGTGTTAAGCCAGAAGTTGATCAGTTTTGCCGCGGCCAGTTTCTTTTCGGGGCTGGACTTGGCATAGATGGCGAAGTGCGCGCCTTCGGGGAACTCGCCCACAGCGGCGCCGGCCAGAGAAGGAATGCGGATGGCGCTGACGGTCTTGTCAGGGAAGGTGGTGCGGTACAGCTTCAGCTGGTTGATGGGAACCTGTGTAAGCAGAACCTTGTCGCGGGAGAAGGTGCTGTCTTCCAGAGTAGCGCTGAAGTACTCGGTAGCGGTTGCCGCATCGGGAATGATGCCCAGATCGCGGAATTCCTTCCACATGGCAAACCATTTTTCCGCGTCCTCCGCGGTGAAGTTGATATTGCCTTGGACATCATACAGCTCACGGCCGTTCTGGCGCACAAAGTAACGGAATGAGTTGATGTTGGTGGACATGTCGTTCATCAGCCAGGTTTCGGTTTTACCGGCTGCGTCCAGAGCCGCGCGGACCTTGAGGCCAATAGCCTTCATGTCGTCATAGGTCCAGTCAAAGGCGGGTTTCTCAACGCCCAGTTCCGCGAACAGGCCGTCGTTTGCAAACACGCTGGTAAAGGTAACGCCCATTGGCATCATGTAGGTCACGCCGTCAATGACGCCGGTGTTGATTGTGCCCTGTTCCCAGCCGTCGGTTCCGATGATGCCGTCGGCGATGTACTGGTCAAGCGGTTCCACCATGCCCCGGCCGATGTAGTCGGACGCATACTGCGGATGCATGCCGATGAAATCAGGCGCGTTGCCGCCCGCCACTTGTACGGACAGCTTGTCCCAGTAGTCATTCCAGCTCACGGGTTCACTGACAACCTTGATGTCGGGATTTGCTTTCATGAATTCCGCCACAATGGAGTTGTAGAGTTCGAAGCGTTTTGTGTCGCCCCACCAGGCGGCACGGATTTCGACCGTCTCACCGGCCAGCGCGCTTGCGCTCAGCGAAAGCAGCATCACAAGCGTGAGTAAAAGGGATAGCGTCCTCTTCATGGATAGATACCTCCTGTTTTATTTAACCGGTTCCACCGGTATTACCGTGTCATCCAGTTCCCAGTTGAGCTTCTTGTAAAGGTCCTGACGGCCCTGCTTGTCGCCGTTCATCTCTTGCCAGGCATATTTGGCCACATCAAGGGCTACTTTTCGCGGAACTACTATGACGCCGTCATTGTCGGCAATGATGACATCGCCCGGATATACGGCCACGCCGCAGATGGCAACGGGGATATCCTTCTCCAGATAGCGGATGCGCGCCTGGTCCATACCCTGGGAGATATGCTTGGACCAAACAGGCACCTTTTGCATAATGACTTCGTCTGTATCGCGGATGCCGCCGCCGTTTGTCAGGAAACCGGCGCAGCCCCTCAGCAGGGCGGTCAGGGTGTTGTTGGAGCCAAGCAGGCCAACGTCCAGTCCGGCGATATCCAGCGCCATGAAATCTCCCGGCTCGATGTCCTTCATCCAGGGATCGGTGCAAACTTCGCTGTAATACCAATGGGCCCATTTGGTATACTCGTCGCCGGTCATGGCGGGGGCGGGGCCTTCGTAGGGCAGGTAGCGGGCAGTGCGGGCAATGCCCACCGCATGGGTGCGCCACAGGGGACGAACGCTGCTGTCCACTGTTCCGTAATGGTGGTATCCCATCCAGTCCATACCGTCACGAACATCGGTTACTCTGCAGGGTTTGAATAATTCGATCAGCCTCTGGTTCTCTTCTTGATACGTCATTTCATCACTCCTTATGTATTTTGGATTTCCGCCGTGGCCCTTTTACGCCCTTATCGTACAAGCATTTAAAAGCAAATACTACTCATATTTTGTTCTCTTTCTTTCCTATTTTACTCTGTTCAGGGCAAACTTGTTTGCTTTCCTGTCTTTGCGAGCCATTCTAATTGTTATAATGTATAGCTATTTTGGTCTTTTAGCGGTCTCGGATATCCAATAAGCGTTGAATACGCTGAGAAATATGAGATCCTGCATTTTCACGCGTTTCTGTCTGCCGCTTCTTTTTATGCATGGGAGCTTCACTGGAATCGGGGCATTAAAAATTCCCCCGCTTATCAAAAGATGAGCGGAGGGATAAAAGGGAAACGCTATGGAGCCAATAAAGGGATTCGAACCCTTGACCTGCGGTTTACGAAACCGCTGCTCTGCCAGCTGAGCTATATTGGCGCGCTGATGCTGGATTCAGCGAAGCGTAGTGTAGCATAGCGCACCCTGTTCGTCAATTGAAAAAACACCGGGCATACCCTGGACTTTACCTTAACCGTCGCTAAAGGCGGCGCAATTCAACCCGTATCGCGCCTTCCCCGTCAATATGCAGCAGGGCGTAATCGCCCAGGCTCAGGGCGCCGGGATTGATCATCAGCACACCGTGCAGCCATTCCCCCATCTGATGGTGAGTGTGGCCAAAGCAGCAAACCTTGGCCTCCGCCTCCAGCGCGCGGTAACACAGGGTCTGCGGCCCGCGCTTCACATGATAGCCGTTGCCGTGGGAGATGAAGACATCGATCCCCCGCAGGCGCTCGGTCCTCTCAGCCGGGATATTCGGATAGCCGCCAATATCGCAGTTGCCGCGCACAGGGAAGAACAGCGGGCAATAATCCTGATGGGACACAACGTCCTGCAGGCCGTCCCCGCAGAAGACCAGCGCGTCGGGCCTGCCTTCACGGTCCATCTTCGCCAGAAGATCGCTCAGGAAGCCCGTGCTGCCATGGCTGTCGCTGATGATGAGCGCTTTCATGCAGCCAACCTAAGCCAGCGCTTCCAGCAATTTGGCCATGGCGCGGGCGCGGTGACTGACACGCGCCTTTTCCTCGTCGCTCATCTCAGCGAAAGTCAGCCCGTTTTCATACTCAAAATAGGGATCGTAGCCAAAGCCGCTCTCGCCCCTGGGCTCAAAGGTGATCTCACCGGGGCAGACGCCTTCAAATACCCTGGTGGGCATGAACGGCGAGGCCAGCGCGATGGCGCTGACGAAGACCGCCCGGCGCGGCGCGGGCACGTCTTTCAGATTTTCAATCAGCAGCGCGTTATTGGCCTTGTCGTCCCCATGCCCGCCCGCGTAACGGGCGCTCATCACGCCCGGCGCGCCGTCAAGCGCCTCCACCACCAGGCCGCTGTCGTCAGCCAGGGCCGCAAAGCCCGTCGCCTTGCAGACCGCCTGCGCTTTCAGGATGGCGTTTTCCTGGAAGGTGCTGCCATTTTCATCTACATCCCCTTCAAAACCGGCCTCCCGCATGGAGACCAGGCGATAGCGCCCGCCCAGCATGGCCTCAAGCTCCCGCAGTTTGTGCCGGTTGTCGCTGGCCAGCACCAGGGTCTGTTTTTGCCCAATGACACAGGCCGCGGGACCAAGCGCCTCAGCCTGCTTGCTGAACAGGTCCTGCATGCCGCCATGCGCCAGCGAGAGCATCCGGCTGAGATCATCCAGGGAAAAGGCGCGGCCCTCCCCCGTTCCCTGCAGCTCAATGAAACGGGACTGCTCATTCATGACGATGTTCATGTCGGTATCGGCCATGCTGTCCTCCCGATAGCACAGGTCCAGCATCGCAATGCCCGCGATCACGCCGCAGCTGAGCGCCGCGACCTGATGGATGATGGGGGACTCCTTGAGCAGGCCCTGTTTGATCAGCCCGTCAACGGCCAGGCAAAGCGCCACAAAGCCGCCGGTGACGGAAGCCGTGCGGGTGCCGCCGTCGGCTTCCAGCACATCACAGTCGATGGTGATGCTGCGCTCGCCCAATCGCGTCATGTCCAGCGCCTGGCGCAGCGACCGCCCGATCAGCCGGCCTATTTCCACGCCGCGGCCGTCTTTCTTGATCCCGTCGCGCTGCTTGCGCTTGCCGGTGGAGGCCGGCAGCATCGCGTATTCGGCTGTCAGCCAGCCCGAGCCGCGCCCCTTGAGGAAGGGGGGCACGCCTTCTTCCACCGAGGCGGTGCACAACACACGCGTGCCGCCAAAGCTGATCAGGCAGCTGCCGGCGGCCGTCTTGATGAAACCGGGCAGCATGACGACTTCGCGCAGCTGGCCGGGGGCTCTTCCGTCGAGTCTTTGCATGGTCCCTCCTATGGAAACAGCGCCGCGGACGAATCCATGCGGCGCTGTTCAAGTTTCATTGATCAGGCGAGGATCTCGCCCTCGTTCTCCACCGATACCGCTTCCACGTTGCGGATGGCCCAGCGGGCAAGCACCATGGGCGTGTCATTGGCGCCGACGGAAAGGATCACGTTATCATCGCGGATGCCCGAGATGGTGCCGTAGATGCCGCCGATGGTGCAGATGCGGTCGCCGACCTTCAGGTTGGACAGCATGTCCTTGACCTTCTTGTCCTTCTTTTTCTGCGGACGGATCAGCATAAAATAGAAAACAACAACAATGAGCACCATGGGCAGCAGCATCTGGACCAGTGCCGCGGTGCCGCTGGGCTCAGCCGCTGTGGTGCCGGCTGCGGCCGCTGTCTCTGCCATAGCAGCCTCAATACCAAATAACCAATCGAACATAGATACCCTACCTTTCGGCCTTCGCCTCGTGAATCGGGGACATTATAGCAAGAATAACAGCTCTGCGCAAGCGATTAAAATCCGCGGCCCGATTCGGTGAAAACTCAGCTTTCACCGCACGGCGCCCGCTCACCGCCATAGGGTTCTACAAAGTAGTACGATTCCAGCAGGTAGTCCATGCCGTATGTTTCCGCCAGCGCGTACAGCCTGCGCTTGAGCGCGGCGATGCTTCCCCTGCCCTGCGCGCAGCCGTCCAGGTTCTTGAGGAAGTCCGCTTTCTGCCGGGCGTCGGCAACATCCTTGAAATAACCCCACACATGCGCGGCCGCGTTGAGGGCGTCACCCGGGATAACAGGCTGCTCAAGGGCAGATTGTGTCAGGCGGTAAAACGCAAGGGCTGGGTAGGCCGCCTTGTCCTTGAGCAGTTCCCTGATCTGCAGGTAAACCTGCTGCGAACGCTCCAGCACCAGGTACTTGTAGCGCCCCCATTCGCGTTCAAGCGCGCCGATGCTCCCAGTCTCAGCCATGCACGCCATGCACTTGAGGGCTGAGATGTTCTTGTCCTTGACCTCCAGCATAATGTCGGGCCTTGGCTCATGAAGCCCTTTGTAAAAGCGCAAAAACGCGTCGATTTCGATGCTCAGCGAATGGGCGCCAAGCTTCTTGAGCAGGTCCGTCTGGGAATAATGTATCTTCTGCCTGCCGTCGGCGGGCCGCCAGGTCTGCGCGCAGGCAGATACCCACTCAGCGTCTCCGGCTGTGCCGTCACTTGGATTCGTTTGGTGGTGCAGGTTGTCAAACACCACGGGGATGCCGTTTTTCAGCCCGATATCCAGCACCTCCCGGATGTTGAATATCCTGTCGTCATTCTCAATGACCAGCCGCGCCTTGACGCGATCGTCCAGGGTCTGCCAACGCAGGACAAAACGATCAATTGCTGAGGGTTTGTCGCCGTAAGCGCCGCCGATGTGCAGGATGATCTTCCCTTTGGCGTCAACCTGCAGACTGTCAAGGAAATCGGCGTGATACCGCAGGTCCTGGACGGCGTTTTCTACGGTCTTTTCATTGGGGGAATTAAGCACCGTGTACTGCCCGGGGTGCATGGACACGCGCATGCCGCTATGGCTTATCTTGCGCCCGATGGCGGCCAGCTGTTCGCCAAAGGTCTCCGTCCAGGGGATCCTGTTGACAGGGCTTGAGGCAAAGGGAATGATGTCCGAACTGATGCGGAACATATGGATGCCGTTATTGATGTTGTAGTCGATCATCCGTTCCAGCGCGCCCAGGTTGCCTGCTATCAGGGCATTCAGGCGCGCTTCGTCTGCGTTTTTGATCAGGCAGGTCTTCAGGTCCGTGTTATGAACGCCCAGGGTCAGGCAGGCATAGCCTATGCTCATGGCTCTTACTCCTCCGGCTTCGCTGGCGGCCCGTTGCGCCTCCATTGTACCATTCTACTATCCTTTGGGTACATTTTTAGCAAAATAATCCGCATAATCCACAGGAAAGCCTTGTATTATAGTGTATCACCTGCTATAGTACACTACATATTGTGGTAAAGGGGTGCTTGAGGCGTTGATTTCTTTGGCTGAATCGCAGCTCATTCTTTGGGTAGCGGCAGCGGCAGCGGTTTTGGTCTATTACTCGCGTCTCAAGCGGCGCGAGCGTCAGCTTCTCGCCCACCTGCGTGAAAGCACCCAGTACGCCAAACTGTACCAGAAGATCGTCTACCTCATCCAGCATGATGACATCGACCAGCTGCGCGTTGAACAAAGGGGCGTCACCGTCACCTCCGTCTTTCCCGCCCATACGCTGCTGAGCTTTGACTTCAAGCAAAACGGCAACTGCAAACGCTCCGACGTCATCCCCCGCCTGGTGACCCAGCTGCTGCAGGAGGATTTTCCCGAGCTTGGCAGCGAGGATGTTTACAAATTGTCCCGCTACCGCGTGTACCGCGCCAATGGCAAGATGGAGTACGGCTTCCGCTTCACCATGCGCCGGCGCTACAAGGATGCCGTGATCATGAACAAGCGCAGTGTGCAGCTGCGCATCCTATAAGGGGCTCCGGTAATCGGGCAGCTGCGGCAGCCTGTGGTCTGTCAGGGCTTCCACAAATCGTTTCATCGCCAGCAAAGGGGCCTGCTTTACCGCAAGCCCTGTTTTATCGATGCCCAGCTTGAGCACCTGACGCAGCCAGCTGATGCTCTGCGCGTCAAGGTGCGCCGCGGCGCTGTCAGCCTGATGGCAGGCACGGCAAACAAGGCCGCCGATCAAAGGGTCAAGCCACGCGTCTTCACCGTCCGACAATGGCCTTTGGCAGGCGGCGCAGTGGTTGAGCCGCGGCTTGAACCCCGCCAGTACAGCGTAATGCAATAGAAACGCCGTTGTCACCTGCGCCGCGTCCTGCGCGCCATAAGCCAGGCGGCCAAGGGAACGCGTCAGCAGGATGGTCAGATGCTCTGCAGGCTCTTCGGGCTGGGCTGCGGTCTGGGCAGCAGACAGCATGATGGCGGCATGGCTCAGCTTGTCATAGTCCTCACGCAGGGGGTAGAAACTGTCCTGCACCTGGCAGGCGGTTACGATTTCATGCCCCTTCCCCTTGTACAGCACATATTCACCCAGGCAAAACAGCTCGCTTGCGGCCAGCAGCGGGCTCTTTGGCTTTCGGCAGCCCCGGGCCATTGCTTCCACCCGCCCGCGGGAAGGCGTCAGCAGGGTCAGAACCCTGTCGTGTTCCCGGTAATCGGCGTGCCGAAGCACGATCGCCTGTGTGCTCAGATAGGGCATTTGACCTTTGGACCCCTTCCGCTTTCCTGACTGCATTCTATCAAGACGACTGGCCCGGGTCAATGGCGCCGGATGCCGTTTCCCCTGTCGTCAAACCCTTGTCCGCGCAGGCGAAACATTGTATAATGCGCTTAATATCATGCGGCGCGGCCGCTGAGAGGCGGTAAAGATGGTCAACGCGAAGGAATTCGCGCAGGCGCTGAACCTGTCGGTGCTTCATCCGTCCACCAAGACGCAGTGGGATATCAGCTCCCCGGAGGTCAACCGCCCGGGGCTCGAGTTTGTCGGCTTTTTTGACCACTTTGCCTATGAACGCCCTCAGGTGCTGGGCAATGTGGAGATGAGCTATCTGGATTCTCTCTCCGCCCAGGACCGCAGGACCTGCCTGGAGCGATTCTTCACCTACGATATCCCGGTGGTCATTATCTGCCGCGGCCTCAGGCCCCATGAAGAGCTTGTTGACCTGGCGCATTTGAAGGATGTTCCCATCATGCAGGCGGAGGTGAACACCACCACCTTCATCGTGCAGGTCATCAATTATCTGTCCAAGGTGCTGGCACCGCGCACCACCAAGCACGCGGTGCTGGTGGACGTCTATGGCGTGGGCATACTGATCACGGGCGAATCCGGCGTGGGCAAGAGCGAATCGGCGCTGGAGCTCATCAAGCGCGGCCACCAGCTGGTGGCCGACGATATCGTGGATATCCGCAAGGTGGCCGATGACCGCCTGACGGGCGAATCGCCCGAAACCGTGCGCCATTTCATGGAGATACGCGGCATCGGCATCATCGATATCCGCGCGATGTACGGCGTTGGCGCGGTGCTGATGAGCAAGACCATCAACATGGAGATCCACCTGGAGAACTGGAAGGAAAAGAAGGAATACGACAGGCTGGGCCTGACGGAGGAGTTTACCGCCATCATGGGCGTCAGCGTACCCTATATGGTGATCCCCGTTCGCCCGGGCCGCAACCTAGCCATCATCATCGAGGTGGCGGCGCGCAACTACAGCCTGAAGCGGATGGGCTACTCAGCGGCGCAGGAATTGGACCGCAGGCTCAACGACATGATGAACAACAAGGCGACGACATAATATATAGCTTGGAGGACGACTATGCTCTACATTGGCATTGACCTGGGGGGCACCCATATCGCCGCGGGCATTGTGGATGACGAGGGACGCGTGCTGGCAAAAGCCGAGACCGCTACCCTGGCCGAGCGCCCCTACCGCGAGGTGGTGCGTGACATGGCCTCCTGCAGCCTGGAAGCGCTGGCAAAATCAGGCCACACCCTTGATGATGCGGCGGGCATTGGCATTGGCATCCCGGGCGTTGCCGACAACAAGACAGGGTACGTCATATTCTGCACCAATCTGGGCTGGCACAACATCCCCCTGCGCGATGAGCTGCAAAAATACCTGAACCTGCCCGTACTCATCGACAACGACGCGACGGTGGCCGGCTTTGCCGAATCTGTCGCCGGCGTCAGCAAGGGCCTGCACTCCAGCGTTTTCCTCACGCTGGGCACGGGCGTGGGCGGCGGCATCGTCATCGACGGCAAGCCATGGACAGGCGCGCACGGCGTTGGCAGCGAGATCGGGCACATCACCATCGAGCTGGACGGCGTCCCCTGCACCTGCGGCAAGGACGGCTGCCTGGAACGTTACTGCAGCGCCACCGCGCTTATCCGCATGGCAGGCGAGCTTTGCCTGCAGCATCCCAGCTGCGCCATCATGCAGGCGGCAAAGGGCGACATCGCAAACATCACCGGCCGCATGGTCATCGACCTGGCAAGGGAAGGCGATGAACTGGCCATGAAGGTCTTTGACCGGTACACCAGGTACCTGGCCGTCGCCATCAACAACATCACCTCCTTTTTGGATCCGGACATGGTGGTGCTGGGCGGAGGCATCAGCCACGCGGGCGACTTCCTGCTGCGCAAGATAGTGGAGAAGATACCGGGCCTGCTGATGTTCAAGACACTTCCCTACCCCAAAGTCGCCCTGGCGCGGCTTGGCAACGAGGCAGGCGTCATCGGCGCCGCGATGCTGGGCAAGCTGGGCATGGACTACGCCGAGGGGGGCATTTGACGATGGAAAACACGCTGATAGCGACTTTATATTCACAGGCGCCGCAGGATGGCGGACAGGTTCAGGTGAAAGGCTGGGTAAGGACCCTGCGCGACAGCAAAGCCTTCGCGTTCATTGAGCTCAACGACGGCAGCCATTTCAGGACCCTGCAGGTGGTCTGCGACGAAAGCCTGCCCAACTTCAAGGACATTACAAAGGTGACGCTTGGCAGCGCGCTGACGGTGCGGGGCCTGATCGCCCTGACCCCCGGGATGAAGCAGCCCTTTGAGCTCAAGGCGCAGGAAGTGGAGATAACAGGCCTGTGCGCCCCCGACTATCCCCTTCAAAAGAAACGGCACAGCTTTGAGTTCCTGCGCACCATCGCGCACCTGAGGCCGCGCAGCAACACCTTCTACGCGGCTTTCCGCATCCGCTCGCTTGCCGCGCAGGCGATACACGCCTACTTTGCCGGGCGCGGCTTCGTGTACGTGCACACCCCCATCATCACCACCTCCGACGCCGAAGGCGCGGGCGAGATGTTCCGGGTGACCACGCTTGACCTCAACCATGTGCCCACGGACGCCCTGGGCCAGGCGGATGCCTCGCGGGATTTCTTCGGCAAGGCGGCCTCACTGACGGTGTCGGGGCAGCTCAACGCCGAAGCGCTGTGCATGGCTTTCCGCAATGTATATACCTTTGGCCCTACCTTCCGTGCAGAAAACTCCAACACAGCCCGCCACGCGGCTGAGTTTTGGATGGTGGAGCCGGAGATCGCCTTTGCCGACCTTCAGGACAACATGGCCCTGGCGGAAGACATGCTGCGCCATGTACTGGGCGAAGTCATGGAAAAGGCGCCCGATGAACTGCAGTTCCTCAACAGCTTCGTGGACAAGGGCCTGATAGAGCGCCTGGAGCACGTGAAAAACTCGGCGTTCGCCCGTGTCAGCTACACCGAGGCGATTGACATCCTCAGCAAAGCTGACAAGGTATTTGAGTACCCTGTCAGCTGGGGCATTGACCTGCAGACCGAACACGAACGCTACCTGACGGAGGAGCATTTCCGCCGCCCGGTCTTTGTGCATGATTATCCCAAGGATATCAAGGCTTTCTATATGCGCATGAACGATGACGGCAAGACGGTCGCCGCGGTGGATATGCTGGTGCCCGGCATCGGAGAACTCATCGGCGGCAGCCAGCGCGAGGAGCGCGAGGACAAGCTGCTGGAGCGCATTGCCCAAATGGGGCTTGACATGGAATCCTACGGCTGGTACCTGGACCTGCGCCGCTTTGGCAGCGTGCCCCACGCCGGCTTTGGCATGGGCTTTGAGCGGCTGGTGATGTACCTCACGGGCATTTCCAACATCCGCGATGTCACGCCCTTCCCCCGCACGGTTGGCAACGCGGAGTTTTAAGGCGTCAGTTTCCTCACCGGCAGGGCCTCGATATAGCCCCGATAGCCCTGCGGTTCGAGCTGGAACCGGGGCGCTTCCTCTGGCGCCCATTCATAACCGTATACTTTCGGGTCAAAGCGCTCTATGTGCGCCCAGACGCTGCCGATCTCTTCCATGAAGCGCTCGTCATCGTAGGGTTCGCCCTGGAACACCATATAGGCGCAGGGGGGAAGCGTGATGAGGTCAAAGCCCTCAGGCACGGGTTTGTCATAGTCCGGGGGCAATTCGACCCCCTGCGCGTAGCGGCTTGTCCCTTCCGGTATCAGGTGTCCAGGCAGCCACAAACCGGCCGGTTCATACAGCGCCTCCCGAACGCTGGTCAGGGTATCAAAAACGTCGCAGCCGCATTCCTCGCAGTACTCAAAGTAGTCCGCGGCTTTCTGCCCGCGTTTGAGCAGCAGTTTGCGCTGAGGCCTCTGGATCACCTGCACGAAAATCGCTTTGGTCTGTTCGCTCATCTTCTTCTTCTCCTTTTTATTCAGCGCGCGGTAGGTTTCAAGCGCATCGCGGGGCATGAACAGGCGGATCGCCGGCGCTTGCCTGCCGTACCTGGCGGGCGGGATGCCAAAGGCCCTGGAGAAAGCCCGGGTAAAGCCTTCCTGTGAGTCAAACACGAAGTCCAGCGCTACATCCGCCACCTTTGGTTTCTCGTCACGCAGCCTCAGCGCCGCCTGCGTCAGCCTCCTTGCCCTGACGTAATCAAAGGGCGCCTTGCCGGTCACTTCCCTGAACATGCGGGCGGCGTGCCAGGGAGAGTAACCCGCCGCTTTCGCCAGACCGCTCAAGGTGACAGGGTCATGCAGATGCGCTTCCACATACGCCTGCATCCTTTGCACAGCGGCAGCCGTATCTTCCCCGATCATCAGTTCAACCTCCTTGCGCATATCAAGGATACCGCATATCCGCCGCGGTTTCTTGACCGGCATTGCGGACCTCACAAAATCAAGAGGACATTTTATGGAATTTATCATTCGCCCCGAACGGCAGGGTGACCGGCAGGCCGTGGAAAACCTGACAAGGGAAGCTTTCTGGAACGTCCACGAACCCGGATGCAGCGAGCATCTGCTCATGCGCAGGCTTAGAAGTTCGCCGGCTTTCATTAAAGAGTTAAGCCTGGTGACGGCCGGTCATGACGGGATTGTGGGGCATATCGCCTATACACGCGCGCTGATCATCAGCGAAAACGGCGGCAGGCACAAGGTTGTCTGCTTTGGCCCCTTGTCCGTTCTGCCGGCCTGTCAGGGCAGGGGCATCGGCTCGGCCCTGGTTGAACACTCAAAGAGCCTCGCCCGCGCCATGGGTTTCGGGGCCATCCTGATCTATGGCGATCCCCTCTACTATGAACGGTTCGGCTTTGTGAAAGCTGAGAGCTTTGATATTTATACGCCTGAGGGCATGTATGCGGACGCCCTCCAGGCCTGCGAACTGTTTGAAGGCGCGCTGCGCGGCGTCACGGGCGCCTTCCATGAAGATGAGGCCTTTGACGTAGCGCCGCAGGACGCAGATACTTTCGACCAGAACTTCCCGCCCAAAGTGAAAGGCTGGGCCCCTTCACAGGATCGGTTCACGCAAGTGGCCGGCATGCGCAGGCCAAGGCAGGCGAAGCCCTTATAGCCCCTTATTTGAAGCAGACCTTGCAGGCCTTGATCCCGCGGCTCTGCGCGTCCTGCAGCGAAAGCTGCTTCAGGCCGGTTTTGCCGGCCACATGGCGGCAGGTGGCTTTGTGGTAAACTTTGCCGCTGGCGGTCATCCATACGTCGTCCTGCGAAGGCTCCCCGCTGAGGGTCCCTTTTTCATATGCCGAGGCCATCTCGATGATCTCATCCTGCCACTGCAGCCGGGCTTCAGGGCTGAGCTTTGATATGTAGTCAGCCAGCGCAAGCGCCTGCTCCTCAACGCCGTCTCCTTCACTGAGGGTCAATGTGAACAGGCCGGCTGCCTGCGCGGCGGCGAACAACAACAGAAGCGCAAGGAAAGAGACGGCCATCACGCGTCTTTTCATTCGCCCGCCTCAGCCCCGCGGCCCGTGAAATCCCGCAGCGCCGCCACAAACTCAGCCGGCTTTTCCAGATGGGCGGCGTGAGCGCAGCCGGTGAAGACAATCTCGGTGTATTGACCGCCCCTGTCCCTGTATTTGTTCAGCAGCGCGCGCGTCTGCGCCACCATGGGCTGGGATGGGAAGGCTTCTTCACCCGGATAGCCGGGCACAATGCCCATCTGTCCCAGTGTCGCCAGGTCGGACAGTGACTTGTCGCTCACCAGCTTGTCTTCATCGCCCCGAATCCACAGGACAGGCGGCTTGGGGCTGATGTCCCGGAAGGCTTCCATGTTGGCATACTGGGGCGCAAGCGAGTTGGAAATGCCCCGCTCGCCGGGCAGCACATAGGGAAAGGACGCCAGCGGCACAAAGTCGCCGGGATAATAGTCCAGCCCCAGATGGATCTTGAGCAGTTCCTCCACATAGAGGTCCTCCCACTGTTTGTCCGGCGTGAAGCCTTGCGCGAACAGGGACCTGCGCAGCACGGCGCGCGGGGTAAACGGCGCGTCGCTGCGGTCCTGCGCGTGCAGCCTGTCCAGGAAATCCTTATTGGCAAAGCCGCCGGGAGAACCCCAGCCCTTGTCATCATAGGGGACGCCGTCTTCGCCCCGCGTGCCGCCAAAGCCGTAGGGCGACATGGGCGACAGCATGATCAGGTGCGTCAGCCGCGCCGCGTGGCCGATGGCATAGCGCCAGGCCACGCCGCCGCCCAGCGACCAGCCCAGCAGCGCGAAACTATCCCAGCCCAGCGCGTCGGCAAAGGCATCGATATCATCCGCCCATTCCTTCAGGGCCGCTTCGCTTCGGATTGGGCTGGCCTGGGTATCGCCAAAGCCGTTGAGGTCCGGGGCAGCGACATCAAAATAGACGGACAGTTCGCGGATCGCAGGGAAGAAAAAAGCCGATGACGAGGCATTGCCGTGCACCAGCAGCAGTTTGGGCAGCGACGGGTTCCCCAGGCGGTAATAGGCGACTTCGCGCGACGCGGTCGGAATGAATTGCTTTTGTTCCACTTTTTGTCGTCCTCCCATGCATTCCTGTGCTGAGCGGCGGCGCCTGTCTGCCGCCGGGGATGCGTTTTTATGTGTTCTGGCCTGATTATACCGTCCCCCTTGCGCGCTTGTCAAATCACCGGCGGCACAATCGATGCATAGACTTCATGGCGTATACAATCTGCAATGATCATATTTCCATCGTTTTCGCGGTGTTTTTCCGGCTGTTTCAATTGCTTGGCAGGTGATTTCCGCGCAAGAGGCTTGTGATATTAAAATCATAGTCTGCGCCTGCGTTTCCGACATTCGATGATGTATTAAAATTATCCCATATTTACCTGTTGACAGCATGATGGGAGCGCTGTTAGAGTAAGGTAACTTATGAATCATGATTCACCTTTCCTTAGGGTGAGGTAATCAGGGTTTATGCACATCATACCACAGGGAAAGGGGAACAATCCATGGGAAAAGTGTATGTTGTTGCGGCACGCAGAACGCCAATCGGTTCATTCCTGGGGGCGCTTGGCGCCACACCGGCCGCGGAACTTGGCGCAGCTGTCGTCAGGGCGCTGCTCAAGGATGCTCATGTGAAGCCCGAGCAGGTGGACGAACTCATCTGCGGCAATATCCTCTCGGCCGGTGTCGGCCAGGGCGTTGCCAGGCAGATCGCGGTCAAAGCCGGCATCCCCGTCAGCGTCTGCGCCTATTCGCTCAACATGCTGTGCGGTTCGGGCATGAAGGCCGTCCTCAACGCCATCAGCGAGATCCAGAACGAAGAAGCGGACATCGTCATCGCCGGCGGCGCCGAATCCATGTCCTGCGCGCCCTACCTGCTGCCCCGCGAAACCCGCAAGGGCATCAAGATGGGCAGTTTCCAGGTGGAAGACCATATGATCAAGGACGCCCTGACCGACGCGTTTGACGATACCCATATGGGCGTCACGGCGGAAAATATCGCCGCCATGTATGGCATCACCCGTCAGCAGCAGGATGAATTCGCCCTGGCCTCCCAGCAGAAGGCCATCAAGGCAGTGGACGGCGGCCTGTTTGATGAGGAGATCGTGCCCCTGGAAGTCACCGTGGGGCGTGAGAAGGTGCTGTTCAGCCGCGATGAGTACCCCAACCGCAAGACCGACCTGGAAAAGCTGGGCAAACTGCGCGCCGCATTCAAGAAAGACGGCTCTGTCACAGCCGGCAACGCCTCGGGCATCAACGACGGCGCTTCCTTTGTGCTGCTGGCCGGCGAAAAGGCGGTCAGGGAACTGGACCTGCAGCCCATGGCCGAGATCCTGGGCTGGGGCCAGGGCGGCGTGGAGCCTTCCCTGATGGGCCTGGGCCCGGTGCCCGCCATCGAAAAGGCCCTCAAGAAGGCGAATATGAAGCTGGAAGAAGTCGAGCTCATCGAACTCAACGAAGCTTTTGCCGCGCAGTCCCTAGGCGTGGTCAAGGAATTGGCCGACAAACACGGCATGACGGAGGACGCCATCAAGGAGCGCACCAACCTCTTTGGCGGCGCCATTGCCCTGGGCCATCCCGTAGGCGCTTCGGGCAACCGCATCCTGGTCACGCTGGTGCACGGCCTGCGGCGCCTTGACAGGGATATCGGCCTCGCCTCGCTTTGCATCGGCGGCGGCATGGGCACCGCGGTCATCGTCAAACGGGCTTGATTGCCCCTAATTGAAATGGTAATATAAAGAAAGAAGGAATATAATCATGAGACTTGAAGGCAAAGTCGCCATCGTCACCGGCGCCGCCAAGGGCCTGGGCGGTGAAATGGCCCAGTTGTTCGCCAAGGAAGGCGCGAAGGTTATCGCGGCAGATATGGCCCCGCTCAGCTACGAAGCGGCAAATGTTGAGTATTTTCAGCTCAACGTGACCGACACCGCCAACTGCGAGGCGCTTTTCAACCACGTCAGGGAAAAGTACGGCCGCATAGATGTGCTGGTCAACAACGCCGGCATCACCAAGGACGCCATGACCCGCAAGATGACCGACGAGCAGTGGGACGCGGTCATCGCCGTCAACCTCAAGGGCATCTTCAACCTCACCCGGCATGTCGGGCCCTACATGCAGCAGCAGGGCAGCGGCTCCATCATCAGCATTTCCAGCGTCGTGGGCGTGTACGGCAACATCGGCCAGGCGAACTACGCCGCGACCAAGTCGGCCATCTTCGGCCTGACCAAGACCTGGGCGAAAGAATTCTCCCTGAAGGGCGCCGCGGTGCGCGTGAACGCCATCGCGCCGGGCTACACGATGACGGACATCCTCAAGACCGTTCCCCAGGACCTGCTGGACAAGTTCGCCGCCCTGACCATGCTGGGCCGCCTGGGCCAGCCGCACGAGATCGCCAGCGCCGCCCTGTTCCTGGCCAGCGACGAAGCCAGCTATATCACCGGGCAGATCCTGCAGGTGGACGGCGGGATGCGCCTGTAAGGGGACGAGCCTAGAGACAATCTGAGGAGCGCAGAGATGAAGAACGACCACGTAGGCATCGTCGGGACCGGCGTTTATCTGCCGGAAGGCAGGATGACGGCTGACGAGATCTCAAAAGCCACGCTCGGCGTCTGGAGCGGGGCCGCGGTGCGGGAGAAACTGGGCGTCAGGCAGAAAACCATGCCCCTGGACCCAAAGAAGGACGGCACGCAGGAAATGGGCGCGCTGGCCGCGCTGGACTGCCTGAAAAACACCGGCACGGACCCCAGGGACATCGACGTCATCCTGTGCATCGGCGAGGAATGGAAGGAATACCCCCTGACCACCTCGGCGCTGTACATCCAGGACCGCATCGGCGCCGTCAACGCCTGGGGCATCGACGTGCAGAACCGCTGCTGCACCTGCGTCTCCGCCATGAAGATCGCCAGGGACATGCTGCTGGCAGACCCGGAGGTCAACACCGTCCTGGTCGCGGGCGGCTACCGCAACGGCGACTACCTGGACTACACCGATAAAAACATGTCCATGATGTACAACCTGGGCGCGGGCGGCGGGGCGATCCTGCTAAAGAAAAACCTCGGCAGAAACCTCCTGCTGGGCAGCCACATCCTCTCCGACGGTTCGCTCGCGCGCACGGCCGGCGTGCAGATCGGCGGCCTGGCCGAACCCGTCACCCATGAAAACCTGGAGGAAGCCCGCACTTCCCTGCGCCTGTTCGAGCCGGAAAAGATGAAGGACCGGCTCAACGAAGTGAGCGCGGCAAACTGGGTCACCTGCATCCAAAGGTCCCTGGAAAAATCCGGCCTGCAGCTGTCCGACCTGGGCTACCTGGCCATCCTGCACATCAAGCGTTCCGGCCACCTGGGCATGCTCAGGGACCTGGGGCTGAGAGAAGACCAGTCCATCTACCTGGAAGACTACGGCCACATCGGCCAGATCGACCAGA
>CAZPBJ010000021.1:0-42464 GCA_964584685.1 uncultured Christensenella sp.
TCCTTCGATGCGAGTTTTAAAAGCTTCTCCATATTCTTGTTCATGTTATTCTCCTTTCTTACACGATAATCAACATTACGGATTTACTGCCTGCAGGCTTGACCTTCTCATTATGTGCATATCGGGATTATCGTTAATCGCCGCCGCCAAAGAGCATGCATTTGCATCGCTCAGACCCGTCGGTATGCTTGCCCCAACCGGCAAGTACGCAGGCGCAGGCCCGTTCACCCTCACCTTGTGTTCCGCCGCCACCCGCATAGCAGTAGCAGTCCCCGCCGCCTGCAACAGCTGCAAGCTCGTCGTCGCTTACCACGCCCTTTGGCATTTCAAAATCATCATCCGTCAGCGTGATGCCCAGTTCCTTGGCCAGCGTGATGATTTGTCCTTTGTCAGCCTTTTGCATCTTGATTCGTAGTTCTTCATCTTCCGATGCGAGTTTCGAAAGCTTTTCCAGCTTTTCGTTCATGTCGTTTTCCTTTCTTCCTCGGCTATACATACCGCGGATCCGCTGCCTGTCAGCATACCCTGTCCACTGGGAGGTTTTTCTGCCGGAAATCTTGCGGAACATACCGGACGAGCCGGTTCCGGCTTTGGCAATGGATACCTATATGATTTGCTTATGATGCCTCCTTTCCAATATCCCCACATGCAGTTGTACGGCGCATAAGCCTTAACCGCATAACAAAAGCGTCAGGCGCATTCAAGCCCCGCGCAAACCGCGCCGGGCCTTATCCTTTCCATGGCAGTAGTTATGATATTGACCCAGCCGCCCTTGAACAGCGTGCAGGCGGCCATGTCCGGGCTAAGGATATCATCCGGCGCCGTATCCAGCGCGGAGGCGCGGCAGCCACCCAGGCATTGCATGGCGTATTCGCACGCTTCGCATTCCGGGTTGTGCCTCAGGTATTCCGTGGCGCGCGTATTGATAAGACTCATGTAGGAGGAATCGCTGATACACTTTGCCAGACCGGTCTCGCCAATCAGCGGATAGTTCTTTTGAATGGGCATAGCGGACAGCGCCATGCAGGGCAGCGTTCGCCCTTCGGCGGAAATGTACATCACCATCCGCGCGTGACCGCATATGCAGGTCTTTTGCGGATCCTTGCAGTTCTTAAGCAGCGGGATGTCGTAACGTTCCGGATGCGTTGGTTTGGCACTGAAAAAGCCCCCAAGCATAAGCGCAAGGGGCATGCCGTCCTCATAGAAATGAGGGATGTAATCAAGGTAGAGCCGGTATAGTTCCATCATGGAGATGGATTCACCATAGCCGTTTTCCTTCCAGGCGCCGGTATTGGAGACAGGATTGGTTTTGAGCGACCGGCATCCCAGTTCCGCAAGGCAATTGACCGTCTCCCGCAGCGTATGCTTGTTTCCCTGATGGATGCACATCTCGGCGCCTGTGAGAAAGCCATTGTCCCTGCATCTCAGGAAAGCATCCTGTGCGATCTTTTCCGCGCCTTTGATGCCGCGCAGCCAGTCGTGCCAGCCTACGCCGTCATAGCTCATGTTAAACTCCGGATGGATGCCGCGGCGCGCGAGTTCCCCCAGCAGCTTGTCCGTTACCAGACGGCCGTTGGAATAGATCGTCCGAATATGGATACCGTTTATCAGCAGCGCGTCCACGATCTCCATAAAGTCGCGGCGAACCAGCGGCTCGCCGCCGGTGAGCGAGACCTCCATCACGCCGCACTGTGCCAGCTGATCGATGATATCCATGACCGCTTCGTGGTCAAGCTCACCGTACTTGGCATCAGGCGCGGACATATAGCAGTGCTTGCACAGGTAGTTGCAGCGCCCTGTGACCGACCAATGCGCCGTGCGGATGTACCTGGCCGGATAGCAGTGGTATCTCTGCCGGAGATTCAGGCCCTCACCTTTTTGACAAGGTTCGATGAACCCTTGTTTCTCCATCTGAAAGATCATATTGCGGTCATCTTCAGAGATGACCGGCAAAGACAAGTCGGTCCATCCATCGCACATCAGCAGAGAATCCATCTCAGGCTTGTGCATGAAAGCAGCGCTGCCGTTCCTGCGATCGACCAGCGCATAAGGAAGTTTTTGCCAGCCGCGTAACATAAAATCGTCCTTAAGCCTGTAAAACACGAATGCATTCTCCCCGATTTTCAAACTGAAGCTTGGCAGAAGGGGTTGTTTGTTCTTTACAGCTGCTGACGCGCCACCAGTTCTGCAAAAATCCCATTTTGGGCAATCAGGTCGCCATAGGTACCGTCCTCAACGATTTTACCGCTGTCCAGGACGATGATCCGGTCGCATTGGATGATCGTGCTCAGTCTGTGCGCAATGACAAGCCTTGTATTTTTAAGCCGTGCCAGTGCGTCGGACACATGTTTTTGCGTGATGTTGTCCAAAGCTGAAGTGGCCTCGTCCAGGAACAAAATTCGCGGCTTTGCCGCTATAGCCCGCGCGATCATCAAGCGCTGCTTCTGTCCGCCTGAAAAGCCGCCGCCACCTTCAGCGACGATCGTGAACATGCCCATGGGCATGGCGCGGATATCATCAGCCAAACCCGCCAATTCCGCGGCCTCCCAGGCATCATCCACGGTCAGCCAGGGCGCAGAGATGACAATGTTCTCATAGATGCTGCTGTGGAGCAGCTTTCCGTTTTGCATCACTACCCCGATATTGCGGCGTACCGATTCTATGTCCAAGTCGTTGAGGTCTTTGCCATCATAATACACCGATCCCAGCTGAGGCTTCTCAAAGCCCAGCAGCAGGCGTATCAAGGTCGATTTCCCGCATCCCGTTTTACCGACGATCGCGATATACTGCCCCTTTTGCACTTTCAGGGACAGATTGTCCACCACCATAGGCATGCGCTCGTTGTAGCGGAAAGATACATTGTTTAGTTCAAAGCTGCCTGACAAGCGCTTCACGCGCGCGGCGGCTTCCGACACTTCAGGGGCGGCCTTCAAAATGGGCTGCAATAAATGAACGATCGGTCCGATACTGGAAAGCGCTGCCGCCGCCATGGACAGGGAAAGCACTGATCCGCTCACCATACCGTAAGCCACATTGAATGACATAAAGCTCGCAATTGAAATCCGCGTACGCGCAGCTAAAAGGTAGATGAAAACCGTTCCGATCAGTGTGAGCAAGCTTGTGATCGCCGCGCTGCTCTTGATCAAAAAGGGCGGATCAAAATCCAGTTTGGCAATATTGGCATATTGATACGCCCATTGTGAAAACGCGCGGTTTTCCGCTCCCACAAGACGAATTTTTTGAATTCCCTTGAAAAGCTGATAAATCAAACCGTTTGTTTTGGCGGAGAACCCAAGTTTCGCGCTGGTCAATCGAGACTGCACCATGATGTTATAAATAGATATGGCCAATGTCACAAGGATCGTCAGCAGCGCCGGCAACACGAGCGCAGGTGCGTATGCGAAGATCTGGAAAACATAAAGCATTGAGAACAATGCCGTCAGCCCTACAGAAAGCACCGCATTGATCACCATTTCGCAAAACATGCCGATCACATTGGTCTGCTCGGCAATCTCACCGGCGCTGAACCGCTTGAAGAAAGCAGTCGGTAAAACCAGGAGTCTGCCCATGAACGCAGCCTGCAGCGCGACCTTCAGCTTTGTATTGATGCGGGCAAGTATCAATTGTTTGAAAATCATAATCAGAAAAAGCGCGATATAAGCACTCAACAGAAGAAATATGCTGGACAGAAGGAACTGGATCTTGCCCGAAACCAGGACTCTTGAGAAGATCACGTTATTCACGACCGGCGTAATCATGCCAATCAGCGTGACAAACAGCGAGGCCAGCGCAAATGTCACATAATCAGGCACGGACAGGGACGTGACCATGTAGCGCAGAAGATCCTTTGACGTCAACGGGCGCTGAGGAAGCGGCCGGTAGAAGCAAAAGGCCTCTTCTTCAAACATATTCGCATTGCTTCGGTCAACATTCACAGTCTGCTTCGTTGCCGGATCCCGATAATGGTAACCTCTGAGCTTATTTGGGATCAGTGCGGCCGCTTGTCCGTTTATCTTCGCCAGCAGAGGACCGTCGCTGTCCCGATACCATGGGCCGGTCAAGTTGACGGTCCGTTTCAATATGTGCCCTGGGCGCAGCAGCTGTTCCAACTGCTCGGAGATATCTTCCGATTCCACGGTCTCTGTCTCGGGAATCGAACAGTGGAAATATTTGAGAATTTCCCCGACAGCGCCGTGTACATGCTGATCTTTTCCATAGAGCATGGCGAAGGACGCCTGCCGGCCCATGATCGAGGCGGACAGGTCGGCAAATGCCTCCTTGAGCATCTCTTCATCATAGATAATGCGCGACTTAATCTGTTCCTGGAACCATCCCATAACCTTCACGCTCCTATTCGGTCGTGACCAGCCTTGTATACAGTCCGTTTTGCTTGATTAGGTCTTCATGCCTGCCGCGTTCCACGACTTTGCCTTTATCCATCACGATGATCTCATCGCAGTCACGGATGGTGGAAAGGCGGTGCGCAACAAACACACACGTGATATCACGGCTTTTGATTGCCTTGACGACCTCATGCTCGGTTTTGGCATCCAGGGCGGATGTCGCTTCATCCAGAATGATGATGGTCGGATCCTGCGCCAGAAGGCGTGCGATTTCAAACCGCTGCCTCTGCCCGCCGGAAAAATCCCTGCCGTCCTCCAGCATACGGTATTGATAACCATCCTCGCGCACCATGACGTCTTCGTGTATCTGGGCATCTTTTGCCGCGAGGATCATTTCAAAATCCTCAATGGACTCATCCCACATTTTGATGTTGTTGGAGATGGTATCGCCAAAGACGGTGATATCCTGATCCACCACCGCGAGCGACCCGGTAAGGACAGGCCTTGGGATCTCGCCTATTGGGATGTCGTCGAAGCGTATCTCACCGCTCCAGGGCTTGTAGAGCCCCGAAATCAGTTTAGCCAGCGTGGATTTGCCGCAGCCGCTTGGACCAACAAACGCCACGGAGGCGCCGGGCTTCAGCTCCAGGTCAAATCCGGTGATAAGCGGCGCCGCGAGCGGCGAATACCCAAAGGTGACATCCTTCATCACCAGATGCCCCTTTATCTTTTTATACTCCACATCCAAAGACGGCTTTTCTGTCTTGATATCGGTCGGGTATTTCAGGACATCCTCAATGCGTTCCATGGCCGTACGCATCTCCTGGATCCCCTGGCCCGCCTCCACGACAGCGTTGACAGGCCTCATGAAAGCGCTTAAAAAGCCCTGGAATGCCAGCAGCATGCCAACTGTAAACTGACCTTTCATGATCAGGTACACGCCAAAGCCCAATACCGTGATCTCGGACAGTTTCTGCATGGCGCCTGGCACCACGCCCAGATATTGGTTGGTCCGCGCAAAACGCACCGCCGCTTTGTTGGCGGATGCCTGGTAGCCGCTCCATGTCTGGAAATAACCATTTTCAGCGCCCGCCGCTTTCAGTGTTTCGATCATGTCCACGCCGGCTATCGTTGCACCGATCAGCTTACCCTCGTCACGCGCTTGCACCTGGTTGATGGCAATACGCTTTTTGGATATGACATTGGCAACATAAAGATTGATCAGGACAGCCGTCACGCCCACCAGCGTCAAAATCACGTTGTAGCGCAGCATGATCACCAGATAGAATATCAGCATCGCCATATTCAGTATCTGCGGCGCAAGCATATTCAGCAAGGTGGCCGCGATATTCTGATTGGATCGCTGGCGGCCGGCGATGTCACCTGACATGCGCTGCGTAAAGAAAACCATCGGAAGCCGCAAAACATGCCACAGAAACCCTGCATTGGCCGTGATAGCGAATTTCCCTTCGATTTTCAGCAAATAAACCTTCTGCAGGATGCTGACTGCAAACTGCATAACGGCCACTGCCACCATTGCGCCAAGCAGCGGGTAAAGCCACTCGGTTTGCCCGCCATTAAGGATGCGGTCCACAAATACACGGGAGAACACCGGATATATAATGCCAATGAAGGCCATGATCAAGCCTGTGAGTATGATGAAGATGAACGGTCTGAGCATCCCTTCCATGCGGGAACGGGCAAACGCCAATATACTGCGCGGTTTGCCTCCCTTTACAAACGTTTCAGTAGGCTTGAATTGCAGGACGATACCGGTGAAAGAGCGGCTGAATTCCTCCATGGAAACCTGGACAATGCCCCGCGCAGGGTCGTTGAGGACAGCCTTGCCCTTGCTGAAACCGTCAAACACGACAAAATGGTTGAAATTCCAGTGGATAATTACCGGCAAGGAAACATCTTCAAGATGCGCAACTTCCATACGCATGCCGTTGGCCTCCAGGCCGTAAGCCCTGCCGGCGAGGATGATGTTTTTTGCGTTGGATCCGTCACGTGAAATGCCACAGTCACTTCGCACTTGTTCCAGCGGTATCCACTTTCCATAATATGCCAAAACCATGGCAAGTGCGGCGGCACCGCATTCCAGCGCCTCCATTTGCATGATCTGCGGGACTTTAACGCATTTCTTCGACATATATTCAAGCCCCCCTCACGCCTAAAAGATGAGATCCAGAGGACTCTCGCTTGATGTTGTAATAATGACGGGTGCAATGTCTCCCGGTGCGCTGACAAGGGAATCCGACGTTAGGGTAACCCGCACATTCCATTCGCCCAATCCAAGGGCATATGCCACATAATCACTGGGAAGCAAGGATCGCGCCTCCGTATAGGAGAGAGGCGCCGGCTGGACACCCTTTATGCTGCCGGCGCCGCCGCCCAGCGTCACTTTCGTGCCGGGCGTGATGGCTGCGACTTTATCCGGTGAAATATAGGCAGTGAAAACGCCGTCTTTCTCCTTGACTGCATATGTTGATACGTTCGTCTCAAGCGTGCTGGTGACCATCCAGACAATGGAACCCGCAATCAGCACCAGTAACGCTGTGATCACGATCCAAATACTCGGATTGGACACGTGAATATAATCATCCAACTGCTCAGGCGAGGAAATACGCTGGATACTTTCCTTTCGGAAGAGATCCGGTTTCATCAGAATTCCTCCTTTATGCGCTTGTACAGGGTTAAAATGTTACGGCCATTCTCGCGGCGATAATCGATCTTGTCAACCGTTTTCCTGACGATATAGATCCCCATCCCCCCGATCCTTCGTTTACCCAGCGGTTCCTTCGTGTTCAGCGCCGGGTGCGCAAGCGGATCAAAAGGTTTGCCCGAGTCCTCAAACTGCATGCGGAATATTCCGTCATCGACGGCTATCCTGAGCGTTACATCCCCCGCTGCGCCGTCATAGGCATAATTGGCTATGTTCACAAACAGCTCTTCCACGACCACGGATATCTGCACCATGACACTTGGCGGACAGTCCTTTGCTTCAAGCAGTGAATCCACCCACGCCTGGATGGCATCAAGCTGTTTCACCTCTGCGGGGAAGGTCTTTTCACTGTGAAAGCTGATGTTGATCATTGCGCGGTCCTTTCTTTATCTCCGCTTCACTGGATATCCAGCATCTCATCCAAGCCGGTGATTTCAAAGACCTCCTTCAGATCGCTGTTTACATGAAGGATCGTCATGGAACCTTTCTTTTGCTCCAGCTTCTTTTGTGCGGAGATCAGCACACGAAGCCCGGAGGAGGCCAGATAACTTACCTCTTCGAAATCCAGAACCAAACGCTCCGCCTCGCCGATGGCCTCATCCACCGCCTGACCAAATGCGTCCGCCGTGGTAGCGCTGAGTTTTCCGGAAACGCAAAGAGTCAGGACACCATTGTTGATCGTCTTCCTTACTTCCATATGTATTCACTCCTTGTTTGCACGCGGGATCATAAATAAACTGCTTATGATGAGAATGATACGATGTCGGTCAGTTAACATGACACCTATGAAGTGTTTTCAGTATAACAGAATCCAATCGAATATTAAAGACCGTTTTTACAATAGGAAAATATTTTATCCGATCAGTATTTGCCCTGCTTTCCGATAGAAAGAAAAAAAGAAGACAAGATATTTGCTTTGGTTAGTTTTGATCACGCTTCGATTGACATTGAATTGAACACGATTTATACTATTGTTTGAAAACACGAGATACCACGGGAAACACTCTCGAGATTGTTGGCGACGAATCAAATGCAGTGAAGCGGAACGATATCATTCCGTTTGATGTGTTTTTGGATGGGAGGTATTGTCGTCATGAGAATTTGTGTTGTACACGGAGGCACCTCGACAGAGCAAACTGTATCGACAATAAACGCTGCCTATGTTGCGGACGCGCTGACAGCCCGTGGTTACATACCTGAAATGGTCACCTACGATGGTGACATAATGGGCAAGCTGAGTGCTTCCCATCCTGATGCTGTTTTCCTTTGCGTCCAAGGCAAAGGCCATGGGGACGGCACGCTGCAATCCATGCTGGATTACCTCGGCATCCCCTACACAGGCTCACACACTGCCGCTGCTGCCGTCATCAACAACAAAATCATATGCAAAGAGCTGTTTGTCTTCAATGGCATTCGCACACCGCAATGGCAAACGCTGAGTAAACACGCCTATCAAGGGGAACGCTATGACTTGAGCCCGATTGCCTATCCATTAGTCGCCAAGGCGCCAACCCAAGGGGGCAGCTATGGCATTCAGCTGATCAGCTCACCGGAAGAAACAAACAAAATGACAGATGTGTTTTCATATGACAATCCCATCCTGGTCGAGCAATTCATCAATGGCCGTTTCGCGACAATTGGTTTGCTCGAAACCAAGAACGGCCTGGTAACCCTGCCTTGTGTTGAATCAGAAGGAACACACTCGGATGAAGATCTCAGCCGGCCTTACAGGCTGATTGTTTTCACGGGCAAGTTCACTGTCCACAAGGCAGATTTCCCGAGTCCAATACTGCAGGAAATGGAATATCTTGCGCGGCGCGTTTTCATGGCAACGCGGGCGAAGGGATATGCGCGGGTGGATTTTATGATATCCCGGGAAGACGGCCTCCCCTATGTACTGGAGATCAACGCGGTGCCCGGACTCAAGCCGCAAAGCCTGTATCCGCAGGCATCCTTGCTCGCCGGAATCAAGTACGAAGACCTGATTGAGGATATTCTGATGAATGCGTTTATGCCGGAGGAGGATCGTGATGTTTAGGAACATGAAGATCGGCATAAAAATACTGTGCGTCATCCTCATCACTTCTCTCCTAACGCTGATGGTCATCTCAGTCATTTCATATACGCAGATGCTGAACCTGACCAAGTATTCCCAGGACGCCAATATCCAGCTGGGCATCACGGCATCCGAGAAGAGCAAGGATGCCTTGCTTTCACAATCAGAAAACTATCTGCTGAACATAGCAGCAGAGCAAACGGCCGCCACCAACGCCATGCTGTCCCAGGTGCACAACGAAGTGACAGCCATGGCTGATTACATCGCCAGGCTGTACAAGAATATGACCATCCTGCCGGGCAAAGGGATACCCCTGCCGCCCGAAACGGAAATGGGTGTCGCAAGCGCAAAGTACATCCTCGCACCCGGCGCCGAGCTGACCAAGGAAGTTGAGGCGGAACTGCGCCTGATCTCAAACGCGGAATTCATGCTGGGCGCCACATTGGAAAGCAATGACCTGCTTGACAATACTTACCTGGGTACACAAAGCGGCATTTCATACCGCTATTCCAGATCAAACCTGTACAACCCCAGTTATGATCCGCGGCTGCGCGGCTGGTACATAGCCGCCATGAAAACGCCGGAAACAACCGTCTGGATGGATACATACCTGGACGCCTACGGGACGGTCGCCGTTACCTGCGCACGCGCCTTCAGCGACGCATCGGGAAAGCCGATTGGCGTCATGGCCTCGGATATCACGCTGAAGAAATTGGTTGAAAGGATACTGTCGCTGCGGATCGGCGAGGGAGGCTATGCCTTCCTGCTTGACGCGGGCGGGAAATACATCGCCCATCCCCTATATGGCACCGATCGATTCGGCACCTCCGCCCTTGATGACAACACATCCGACAGCTGGCGAAGCGCACTGGCGGAAATCATACAGGGACACTACGGTGTCCGCATCGCGGATGTAGACGGCGCACAGCGTTATGTCGTGTCGGAAGTTGTGCCCCAAACAGGCTGGATTCTCTGCATCACAATCCCAATTGGAGAAGTGATCAGGCCGGCTGAACAAACGCAAATTGAGATTAACGCCTTTACCGACCAGGCGCAGCTGTATGTACAGGAAGCGCTTTCCTCCGTGCTCATGCGGTTCATCATCGTATTTGCTGTGTCCGCGATCCTGATCGTGGCATTCTCATTTGTGCTGTCGCAGACTATCACGCGCCCAGTCGAGCAGCTGGCAGAAAAGGTCCGCCTGATAGGAACCGGCAACCTCAGCACCAAAATTGAGATGCGCGGGAAAGATGAAATTGCCGAACTTGCCGGAGCGTTCAATACCATGACAACCGACCTTCAGGTCTACATCAGCAACCTGCAGAAAGTTACGGCCGAAAAGGAACGCATCAACAGCGAACTCAGCGTTGCCTCAACCATCCAAAACGACATGCTTCCGCGTATCTTTCCCAAATTTTCCGGACATCCCAATCTGGAGCTTTTTGCCAAAATGGTGCCCGCTAAGCATGTCGGCGGGGATTTTTATGATTTCTTCTATGTAGGTGATGACCAGTCAAAAATTGCCTTCATCATCGCCGATGTAAGCGGCAAGGGCGTGCCGGCATCGCTTTTCATGGTCATTGCCAAGACCTTGATCAAGACCCATGTCTCAGGCGGCCTAAATGCAGCCGACAGCCTTGCCCAGGTCAACAATATGCTGTGTGAAGATAACCGCTCAAGCATGTTTGTTACTGCCTTCCTTTGCATACTGGATCTGGAGACCGGTATGCTTAATTTTTCAAATGCCGGCCACAACAGGCCGCTTATCAGCCTCAACGGAGAGCCATACAAGTTCATGGATATCAAGCGGGGACTGCCGCTGGCGGTGAAGGAGAACACAAAATACACACTAAGTGAAATTCAGCTGCAGTATGGGGATAAAATGTACCTTTATACGGATGGCGTCAATGAGGCGGAAAGCATTACCGGCGAATTTTTCGGCAATGAAAGATTCCTGCAAACCGCAAACGAATTTCGTGCTTTGGCGCCGGAGGCATTTGACCAGGCAATACGCGGCGCCATCGTTGCCTTTATCCAGGGTGCCGACCAGTCGGACGATATCGCAACCCTTGCAATCGGTTACCGAAGCGCAGAGGCCGCAAAATGAGCAAGAGCCAGGTCAGGCGGACCCTTTTCATCAGTTCATCTGCCATCACGCTGGCGGTGCTGGCTTTCATTTACATCCTCAATGTGAACCAGCCAAAGGAACTCCGGGACACTTTCCTTGGCTATATCGCTTTGCTTGGCCTGTTCTCCATTGCCGCGTTTGCCGTGTTCTTCTTCGCGGGTTCCATTTTTCACACTGACGGCAGCTTGGAAAACGGCTCTGTGATCACCGTTATGCTGACCATACTGCTCATTGTGCAGGCTGCTTTTTCCTTTGCCAACTATGCCTACCGGCAGGCGCAGTTTTCTTTTCAGGCATACGGCCATGCCCGCGTTCTCTTCGCCAAAGTGGATTGGGCGCAGGGCAGCGCGTCGCTGAATGAACAGCTCAGCCAGCTGCCCGCTGAGATCGATATTGTGTACATGCTTGACACTGAAGGAAAACCGGTCTATATCACACCGGGTTATGTGCCAGAGGACTTGCCGGACGCTGATTCCCCTTTGGATCGGTTCCAGTTCCCCTTGAAAGGGCAGCAAATCGGCATGCGCATATCTAAAGCATACAATGCGGGCGTTACACGCAGCATCCTGATGGATCTGCTGACCGTGCTGGTGATTTCGGAGTTTTTTGCTTATGAGCTGGTGCTGTTTGCCTTAACCTACATCAAGCGAAGGAAACTGCATCAGGACAAGCCGGGGGAGAGCATGCCGCCCCCCGCGTATGCCTATATCCGTCAGCTTGCGTTCCTGTTCTTCTTCGCGTCAAAAATGGCCATGTCATTCCTGCCCATCATGGCCGGCCAATTCGCCGGCACAGCCGGACAGACCGGCGGAATCGCTGCGGGCGCGCCGCAGTCTGCCGAGACCCTCCTGACCTGTGCCGCCATTTTCCTGACATCTGAACTGATCATTCGAAAAGGTTGGAAACTTCCGTTCATCTTTGGCTTGATGATCGTCACAATGGGCACCATCCTTTCCCTGATCGCCAATTCCATGCCGATATTCCTGGCCGCACGCGCCGTTGTTGGCCTTGGTTACGGATTCTGCTGGATGACGCTGAGAAACCTGTCTCTGCTTGGCCGAACCGGCGCGGAGCGGGCGCACGGATTTTCTTTGCTTAACGCCGGGATATACGCGGGCATCAATTGCGGCTTCATCGTGGGCTCTATCCTGGCGGAAGTGATCGGTTATACCCGCGTGCTGTTTGTATCGGCCTGTTTCACCGTGCTTTGCGTTCTCATGGTTGTCATGGTGAAAAACGCCGCTATCCAGCGGCAGATGCCGGAAGCGGACAACGCAGACAGCCTGGCCGTGAAACGTATCCCCGGCCTGCGCGATTACCTGCATACGATATCGTTTGTCTTGCTGATGATCCTGCCTGCCGGCATCATCGTATCCTATTCCGGATACTTTCTGCCTGTCTTCATTGTCAGCAATGGCAGAAGCATTGCTGATGTTGGCCGTGTGCAGCTTATCTACGGACTGATCATTGTCTATATCGGTCCCTATGTCTCCAAATTCATTTCACGACGGTACGGCAGCAGCTTCCGCGTCAATCTGCTGTACTCGGCACTACTGGCCGCTGCGCTCATTTTCTTTGGGCTGACATACAGTTTTGTTATGTCTATTGTCGCCATTGCCATCATCGCGTTTGCCGACGGCTTTGGTTTTGGGGCGCAAAACGGGTATTTCCTGCGTCTCCCGCTGATCAGCCGCCTGCCGTCAAGCCGTTCCCTCTCTATTCTCAGCTTCATCAAGAAGATGACTGAAATGCTGGGTCCCCTTGCCTTCGCGGTTGCGATAGGATTCCCCGGTGGCAGCGGCGTATTGTGGATGGGCCTTCTTTTCCTTGGCGCGGCAATAATGGCGGTATTGACAGCTGGCGGCGGAGCAATCGGCGCCGATAGCCCCGCCCTTAAGATCGATCGACTTCCCGATGCTCAAGGTGAGGGAGCGCCGATCGTTTAGCAGATAAGCAGACGGGCATATCGGGCGGCACACGCCTCCTGTGGTGGTGCTTCTATGCCTTGGCCTGTTCGATCCACCAAGTATAGGTGTTGCAGGGCCTAAAGCCGATGCTGTAATAAAATTGCTGGCTGGAACCAACCCAGGCACGTTTCGCGCCGCGCAGGGCACAGCGGCGGACGCCTTCCAGCACAGCCGCTTTGCCCAAACCCATTTTCCGGTATGCGGGAACCGTCGCCACAGGCTCCACCAGGGCATCGGGGGAGGACGCGTCCAGCCACATCCCGCAAAAGGCGGCATAGTCCCCGTTTGGCGCTGCAACCGCGATCTTCAGGCTCAGGTCCACATTGGGGCGGAACATTTCATCCGTGAGCTGCCGGTGCTTTTGTTCTGACAGGGTGAGGGGGCCCTCCCCATCCCGTTCATGGTTAAAACCTTTCCAAAGTACCTGCCCGTACTTTTCGATATCGATACCCTCGTCCATGCCCATCACGCGAAACCCTTTGGGCAGCATATAGCTGATGAACTCAGGCTTTTCAATGGGATAAACAGCGTCATACTCTTTGTCCGGGCTTGCCATAAAGCCTTCGGTCGCGGCGATATCCTGAAAGGCAGGATCCGCGTCCCACACCAGCAGGCGGAATTTGTCCTCTTTGCGGAGGTTCGCGCGCGCATAGCGGAGCATTTCCGTCCTAAGCGCTTCATAACCTGGCAAAACGCACAGGAAGCCTTCGCCGGGCTGGGTGTCAAAGGTCGCGACGCCGACGACTTCCCCGGCTTCTTCCCAGATACCGATCTTATGTACTGCCTGATGGTCCAACCATCCATGGGTGATCATCCAATCCCATCTGCCAAAGGGAAAGTCCACGCCTCTACGCTTAAGGAAAAAGGCGCGCAGTAAAAAGTAGTCCTCCGTGATCCCCGCGGGGCACGCGTATGTCCGAAAAGAGACAGACATAACAGTTCCTCCCTCAGCCTGCCATTATTAGCCGTCAAGCCGGATCCCGGCCGTATACCTCCCACTGTGTCAGCGCCGGGAACGCGGAAGGGTCGTCCGACTTGACCAGCCCTTCAAGGCGCATCCATGTAACGCGGTGACAGCCCAAGGCAATATGCTGCGGTTCGGCCGTCTTTTGCAGCGGGAAGGGGATGACGCTGCCATCCGACAAAGCAACGCGGCCCCTGACCCAATACGCGTCATGGGAAAAATCAGCCCGAAGCACCAGGGCCATTTCATCCACCAGCACCTCCCTGCCAAACTCAAGCAGGCACCGGGCGTCATCCCGCGAGCCGATACCCCAGGACTGGAAAGGCCAGTCCCCGTGCGATGCGTTGAGTGTACAGCCATCGATCACATTGCGCGCGGCAAATACGGACTCTCCCCGCGTTTCCACATTTGCGGCGGCATGCGGAAAAGCCTTTGCATCGCCTCGTTGATCGGCCGGGTTAAGCGCCAGGTTTCGGCGCGATAAGATTTCATCTTCCTTTGGCAGCCATGCCCGAAGGACATGCCCCTCCCCCGTGAAAGCCTGCTGCGGATAAGCGCGGCGTTCTTCTCCTTGGGGAATAGTGTACGTCAGTTTGCCTTCAGGCAAGTAAAGCAGTGCCGGGGCGATAGCCTGATCCACCTGAACCCAGAGATGTCCCGCGGGCGCGCTGAAACGCAGGCAGCTGCCTTCAAGGTAAGCTCCCCTAAAGTACAGCTGCGCTGACTGCGAATGCGATACAGCGGCCGTCAGCATATCCCCTGCCACCACTTCGATGCTTATCATACACAAGTTCCCTTGAGGGCCTCAGCCACATCCAGGGCACCGGGTTTGTTTTGCCATTTGGTTTCGCCCTGTGTGACCGCGCCAAGGACCGCGCATACCAGGAGGCTCTCTCCCCTGGGTATCCCGGCGTGCAGGGTGGGGATCATGGTACGGGCATAAAGCAGGTTGGTGTTGGGCTCCACTGCCAGCGCTTCGCCGTGGTCATAACCTTCCAGCGCCACAATGCCGCTGAGGCCGTAAGAGGCGCTTAAAAGCGCGTGATCCCTGTCAGCCGAAGCATGGAGCGGCTCTCCTGCGCGCTCCCTTTGGATAGCGTAAGCCCCCTCAGCCGCCAACAGCTCCCGATCGCTGTTTATGCGGTGAACGCGGATATGCCACTCTCCAACCGGATACAGCGTGGTTTCCACCCTGACGCCCGGATAGGGTAGCCAGGTAAAACAGACGCGGTCCTGCAGCAGTTTGTAGCTTTCCACCCCGTAGCGCCCATGCCAGTGTTTGCAGGTTTCGGAAAAAGCCAGCATGCTGTCAAAAGCACCCCGGCTGAGCAGCGTGCTTGACTTGGGCACGCTGAAGGCGAATGCCGTGGAGTAGCAGAATTTCTCGTACTTGGCATCGTCATGGGCATGGCCTTCACCATGGTTTCCCGCCTCAAACGCCTGCACGTGCGATCCGTCGGGCGCTATAGTGAGCAGCAGGCGGGCATGCTCCTCAAGAAACTGCGTAACCTTCGGTTCAAAGGCTTTTTCATCCGCCTGCCAGAAGGGGTGTTCCTCCGGCAAGGCCAATACGGCAAAGGCTTTCATCGCCCAGTAGGGCGATCCGGGCGCGTTGTAACCTTCCCCCATGATCAGGTTGGGATAGCCGTATCCGATCGTCAGCACACCGTCCCTGTCAAAGATCGGGCGTTTGAACCATCCGCGCAGGTTGCTCAGCAGCAGGTGCTTCATCACCCCGTATTCCACACCCGCCGCTTGCTGCCCCGCAACTGCCAGCATGGCAAAGAAGGCGGATTCAGCGAAGCGGTAGCTGAGGCTGCGTCCATAGGGCAATGCTTGCCCATTTTGGTCAAACCAGAGTGCAAACCTGGGTGCGATCTCCCTGGCGCGGCTCAGGAAACTTTCCGCCCGCATCGGGTCCCTTGCCTGCATTGCGCCTGCCCAGGCCATGCCGTAATAGTGGAAGGCCCAGAAGGTGTAGTACTCGCGCTGATTTTGATAATCGAAGTACCAGCCGTCGCCTTCGTAATGGGTCTCGATATGAAGGAGATCCTCTTCCAGCCGCTTTTCATCATAGGGCAAGCCGTTCAGCAGAAAACCCGTGTTGACCAGTATTCTGAAGAAATACCAGTTGTTGCGCGGCATCTCGTGCGCATTGATCTGATATAGCCAGGCATGCAGGTTCTCCTGCGTTTGCTTGTTAAAATCAAAGAAAAACCGCTCGGGCGCCCAGATCAGCCCCAGCCCGAACACCGCCATCTCGACCAGGCGCTGGTCATAGTCTCCCACAAGGCCCCAGTATTCCGGATGGGTGGAATCGGTTCCGTTTTTGATGCCCTCCCGCCAAAGGGGCCAAAGGGTTTCAGCTGCCCTGCACTTGCCCGCAAGCATCGGCACGATGGCCCACAGCGGGCGCGCGAAGGCCTCCATCTGCGCGATATCATCAGGATAAGCCGCTCCGCTGTCCCCCAGATGCAGCCTTGCCTTGCCCGGGCTGAACAAGGGGACAAGCGGCTGCAGCAGCTGAAGCGCGGCCTGCTCCATATCGCTTCGCGTCTTGAGCGGATTTTGGTCAACCTGATTAGGCATCTGTCCCTACCTCCATGATGAAGCGCGCGCTGTGACGCAGACCAGCGTCGGCGCTCAAGCTCAGCCTGTATATCCTGCCCGGAAAGCTGCGAGCCAAGCGCTCATCGCTCACTTCAATGGCCTTGACCTGAGGGGAAAGCCCCGGTGGGAAACACAGCCTCAGATTTCCTGCAAGGCACCGGCACGGCGACATTTTCGGCTCATCGCGCAGCATGAATACCCAGGTAACGGGGAGCGGGCGGACAAGCGTGATCTCATCGGCAATCGTCAGCGCTTCATCAAGCCTTGCCTCGCGCGTGAATGCGATCAGGCCGGCTTCCTGCGGATAGGCCGCTTCAAGCGAATACTGCGCGCCGTGCACATCCATGCGCAGAGTCCGCGCATCATGCGCTTTGCCGGGCGCCTGCTCAAAGTCCCCTATCAGGGGAATGTTGTGGTTGGCGCTTCGGGTGTTGAACAAGCTGTAGCGCTCATCCGAAAAAGTCCGGGCAGTGTATGTCATATTGCCCACATCGATCACCATGGGCTGGCCATCAATGCAGTAAATGAAGCTGCCTAGGTCATTGTGGTTGTGATTTTCCCCATTGTGTCCGCCCTTGATGGCAGCGCAGAGCCTGCCGCGCCTGCCGGCCCACAAGCCGATACTTGACAGCATGACGGCGCCTTGCCGGGTCGGTTGAGCCGGCTGAACGCTTTGCGGCGCTTGATTGAACAGACGATCCAGCACGCGGCTCATCTGCGGCGTATCCTCAGGCCAGTACGTAGGGTGCAAAGCCATGACGCTCTGACCCAGTGCCAGGAGCTCTCCGTCATCCAGATGCCGGGCAAAGCTGCAAATACGCTCCCCATCCAGCCTTGGCTGTGCGTCACAATCGGCGAAATTCAGGAAATACGGGCCTGAAATATGGGCTAAAAGCGGGAATCGCGCGATCGACCTGATCTTTTGCTCAGCAAAGACATCCAGCCATCCCCCGCTGGCGTGATGCAGCAGCTCCAGGCAATCAAGCACCGAGGCGCCCGCCATGTTCCAGTAGGCCACCCCCTCATCCAGGGCACCGTCATCAGGCAGGCAGCCAAGGTAGCGGTCAAGCATCTGAATGACCCTGAATAGGCCCAATGCCAGGCGTTCCGGGTCGTTTACCCAATACAGAAGGCAAATCAGCACATTGGACAGGATCCAGGGCGTCCAGTTGTTGAGATCCTGCCGGGTGACGCCCATCCACCAGTAATCGTCGCGGGTGAGAAAAGGCTCGATCAGGCGGGTCTCCACTTCCTGCCGCATCCTGTTGACGATTTGCGGACTGACCGCATCCAGGCGCTCACTGAGGATATGGCAGCAAAGACTTGCCGTGGCAGCGGTCTGGGCCGCGAACAGGTCAATGACGGGATCCGTTTTATCGGGTAAAGGCCGCTCTTCCCGCAGCGGGCTGCCCGGATGGGGATCAATATTGTGAGCGCTGATGACCCAGCTGGTTTCTTCGGCCAGCAGCCACAGGCCGTCGATCGCCTGATCGAGAAAAACGCCTTTTGCTTCAACGGCTTCCCCTACGGCCAGGCGAATCAGCATCTGCCTGCGCTTGAAATAGGGAATCTCATAGCGCTGCCTGTCCCCATCCCGCACGAAAGCCAAAAATTGCGTGGCAGTCAGCAATGGATAGGACGCGCTTGAAACCTCACGTGCGGCGTTTATAAGCGAATCATGGTTTGACAGGGCCTGCCAGGCTGTGCGATCCCCGGCAGCCGGCCAGGGCAGGCCCATTTGGACATGGGCGCTTATCGCTTCGCGGTCCAGATACTTTGTCAGCACAGCTTTCCGTTTCCCTTCACAGCCCTTAACCAAGGCGCCACAGCATCGGATCAAGACCGCTCAGTTTGCAAAGAGCCTCCAGATAGAAATAGTCACCATAAACAATGCGGCCCTCACGGTCCGGTCCGGCGCTTGAGTAGGCTGCTGTGCACCTGGTCAGTATGCCGCAGGTGGCCGCATCATAGTCGGCGCTGTGCTCATCGATACCGTGCAGCAGTTTCAGCGCGGCGTCCATATACTTGCTTTCTCCGCTTGCCCGGCTCAGCTCGATCAAGCCGCAGGCCGCGCAGGCGCCGGCGATATTGTCGACGAAATCTTCATCCGCGCTCTGGCGGAAATCGCAGTCAGTCAATCCGTCTTCCCTGATCCGGCTGATGAAGTAATCGGCGATGCGGCAGGCGGTATAAAGGTAGCGTCTGTCCATGGTATGTTGATAGCTCAGCGTGAAGCCGTACAGCGCCCATGCTTGGCCGCGTGACCAGCTGGAGCCCTCGGCGCAGCCCTGGCCCGCGGGGGTTGACAGGACGCGCCCCGTATACGGGTCAAAGCAGACAATATGATGGCAGGAACCGTCTTCACGCACAGCCCTCAGATCGGTCGTGTCAGCATGAATCCGCGCGATGGCGGCGTAGCGCGGGTCGCCGGTCAGCCTGGTCGCGCTGTAAAGCAGGGACAGGTTCATCATGCAATCGACGATCATCCAGCCTTCGCGGCCCTTGCCGTTCCAGGCACGGATGAAGCCTGCCGGATTATAGCGCCCGGCCAGCAGATTGGCGGCAAGCAGTGTGTTTCTCAGCGCGTCACCATTGCCGGTCAGCTTGTAATCAGCGCCGCAGGAAAGCAGATACATAAAGCCCAGATCGTGGTTGGTGCCGTAGTAGGCGTGCATCTCCGGCACAATGACCGCCTGGGCACGCCTTGCTTCTTTCAGGAAAAAATCATCCTTGCTCACTGTATAGCCAAGCCACATGATGGCGGGCCAAAATCCATTGGTCCACCAGGCATTGCCGTCAAACAGGGGCTCCTGCCAGCCGGTTTGCCCGCCAAGGTAGGGCAGACTGTCCAGCTTCGCGGCAAGAGGCGCGGTCGCGCGGTACTTGCCAACCACCTTGTCCAGCGTTTCACGCTCCCAGGACATTGCTATTCCTCCTCCGGTATGGATGCTGGCTTTCACCCCTTCAGCCCTGTCGTGGCGATGCCCTGGATAAAGTGTTTCTGCAGGGCCAGGAAAACGACCGTGACCGGGATCAGGGTGCACAGGGAAGCCGCCATGATCAGGTGATAATCGCTGGTATAGGCCTGGATGAAGCGTCTGAGGCCCACCTGGATGGTCTTGTTCTCATCCCTGGTCAGATAGATCAGCGGCCCCATGTAGTCGTTCCAGGTGTTGACAAAGGTGAATATGGTCAGGGTGGCGATTGCCGGTCTGGACAGCGGCAGCATGATGCGCGCCCAGATGCCGTACTCGCTCAGGCCGTCGATGCGCGCAGCCTCATTGAGGTCATTGGGTATGCTGAGGTAAAACTGACGCATCAGGAAGACCCCAAAGGCGGAGAAAGACTGAAGCGCTACCAGCGCCCAGACAGTATCATACAGGCCCACGGAGCGCATCATGATAAACTGCGGCAGCATATAGGCCTGCCAGGGCACCGCGATGGTGCCGATATAGCACAGGAACAGGATGTCCCGCCCTTTGAACTGCATCTTGGCAAAGGCGTAGGCGGCAAAGGATGAGGTCAGCAACTGCATGAAGGTGACAGCGGCAGCCACAATGGAGGTGTTCTTGAAATAGGTCAGAAGCGGCACGCGCTCCCATATCTTCAAATAGTTGTCCCAGTGAAACTCTGCGGGGATCCACCGCATGGGGATGGAGAACACGTCCTTGTCAAGCTTCAGCGAGGAAGATATCATCCAAACAAACGGCATCAGCGCGAGTGCCGCGGTAAACAGCAGCACGGCATAGACCAGGCCCTTGCCCAGGCTGTGCAGGGAACGCCCGTCCCGGGCCGTTAACTTGTGCCGCAGCGCCGTCATCTGTTCCCAGCCCCCCTCACATGTAATTGACCCATTTTTTCTCCCCGCGGAACTGGATGATGGTCACGGCCAGCACAATGACCAGCAGCACCATAGCGACAGCGCTTGCCAGGCCGTATTTGATCTGCTGGAAACTCAGTTCATAAATCAGCGTTACCAGCATTTTGGTGCTCCGCCCCGGGCCGCCTTCCGTCATGATGGCAACCACATCATAAATTTTGAAGCAGGATATAACCATCATAATGGAAACAAAAAAGGTGGTTGGCGTGAGCATGGGAATGGTGACTTTCCAAAATCGCTGCCAGGGGGTAGCGCCGTCCACGGTCGCCGCTTCATACAATTCAACGGGGACGCCCTGCAGGCCGGCCAGGTACATCACCATATAGTAACCAGCGCTGCGCCACACGCTGACAATGATGATGGACCACAGGGCAAAATCCCGTGACTGGGTCCAGCTCTTGGCGATATTGATGCCCAATACAGCCAGCACCTGATTGACCGGACCCGTCTTCATCAGCATGAAGCTCCAGCATACGCAGATGGCTACCAGGGAGGCAACGTAGGGGAAAAAGAATACCGCGCGCAGCACTTTGGCTCCGCGGGCAGCCTTGTTGAGCACCATAGCAAGCGTCAGGGAGCTGATAATTGTCAGCGGCACTGTGGCCAAGGTGAAAAGCACCGTATTTTTCAGCATGATGCCCAGGTCAGAACGGTTGATATTGAAGTTTTTGAATATGTCCGTGTAATTGTCAAGCCCCGCCCAGGCTGCGTTTTGTATTGGTCCCCCATTCCAGTCCATGAAGGACAGGCCGATGGAAAACAGGACAGGAACCAGTGTAAAGACGGCAAAGCCCAGGAAGTTGGGCAACAGGAAAGAGTAGGCGATCAGCGTATTGCGCCTGCCCAATTTGGAGAGCTTCCCCGATGCTTTGCCGGTACTGACAGCCTGTGCCAAAGGGGTCCCCCTTTCAAATCGCTAAACGGCACCCGCGGAAGAGCCTTCAAGCAGCTCATCCGCGGGTGATAATCGGATTACTTGCCCAGAACCTCGGCGACGCGGTCATTCATGTTCTTGATACCGTCGTCGATGCTGATATCGCGCACCATGATGGAAGTATGCTCCTCGTTGATGATGGTCTTGATCTCACGGGCCAGGGGCACATTGGGGAATTCCAGTGCCATGGCGGTCGGCAGAAGGGCTGCCTTGCTGCCCTCGTCCGCCGGGAAGCCGGCTGCGGAAGACATGGCTGCGGCGATTTCCTCGCTCACATAGGCTGGCCGGGTGCCGGTGGAAGCAAAGGCCTTGGCGCCTTCCTCGCTGCAGAGGAACTCCACAAACTGCCATGCCAGGTCCTTGTTGGCTGCGTTCTTGTTGACGGCAACACCGGTGGGGGAACCAAAGGAAGAGCCGGCGGGTACCTTATCCAGATGCGGCACAGCCGTGATGCCCCAGTCGAAGTTGGCAGAGCCATCCTTGACAAAGCCGATAAGCGTGGACACAAACCAGTAGCCCATGGGCATCATGGCGATGTTGCCCTTGGCAAAAGCGCCGCTGTAATGGAGATTGGCTGCCTTCAGTTCGTTGTATTGCATGCAGACGCCCGCGTCTTCCAGGTCCTGCACCATCTGGTAGAAGTATTTCAGGTCGGAGTACTCACCGTCGGTCAGCGTATTCACACCGTCGCATACAGCCCAGTTGACAGCGGCGGACAGCCATGTGTGGTAATGGGTGCCCCATACTTTGGCATCGCCTTCACCGCCGGTCATTTTGACCGCCAGTTCCTTGTACTGCTCCCAGGTCATGTCGTTGGTCGGATAGGCCACGCCGGCCTTGTCAAACAGCGTCTTGTTGTAGTAAAGCACCCAGAAGTCCGCGCGGGCGGGCAGCGCGTAGTAGCTGCCGTTGACATCCGTATAGCACAGATCCATGCCCACGTACTTGCTCAGGTCGATCTTTTGGGAGGCCTTGATGAGTTCGTCCAGGTTCTCCACAAAGCCCTGCTGGGCAAAGTTGGTAAGGTCGGAGAGTTCCTTGATGTAGATGACGTCGGTCGTGTCACCGCCCGACAGCATGGTGCCCAGCTTGATGTTGTAATCCTGGCTGGCCAGGTCGATGTACTCGACTGTGACGCCGGGATTGGCTGCCTCAAAGGCGGCCTTGGTAGCATTGTAGTACGGGGTCTTGCTCAGATCCCAGCAGGCAACCGTGAGCTTGGTCCCTTGGGCGGCCAGGGCGCTGCCGGCCAGCGACAGCAGCAAGGCCAGTGACAGGATAATGGCGGCAAGCTTCTTCATGGTGGGTTCCTCCTTTTATATTCTTCGGACACGCGTCCGATAGGTTCGGCAGGCAAGATCGGCGATCTTTGTGAAATCCATTTCATACATCATAATATCCGAGTTCTTAAGCGATGTCAATATATTTATATGATATATTTCACAGTCTTATCTTCTCTCTTGCCAGATAATTGCAATCGGTTGCATTGCATCCGGACGATAAAAGTGTTATGATGGGTCACAACATGAACGCAGTGAAGGCGGTATGTATGCAGACGGACCGTGTTACGATTTACGACATCGCAAAGGAGGCGGGCGTATCCCCCTCCACGGTTTCCAGGGTCCTGTCGGGAGGAAGCAACGTCAATGCCCTCACCCGCGATAAAGTCCGGGCGGTGATCGAGAAGCATCACTTCACCCCAAGCTCGATCGCACAGGGCCTTTTGCAGAAAAACTCCAAAAACCTTGGTATCATCCTGCCCGGGGTCCAGCACCCCTACTACGCGTCGATGTTCACCGGCGCCCACAGCGAGGCGCAGAGGCTGGGCTATACCCTGCAGCTTTTCCCGGTCCTGCCGCAGGCAAACGTTACACAGCCTTTCATGGAGCACATTGACAAGCGCAGGCTGGACGGCGTGATCCTGTCGGGCGGGGTCGTGGAATCCATCATGAACGAGGGTCTTGTGCGCCAGCTGCAGATGCTGGCGCGCGCGATGCCCGTTGTCGCGGTCTGCCCGCCCATTGAGGGGCTGGACTGCATCAACATTTACAGCGATTTGACCTCCTCGGTCAGGCAGTCCCTGCGCCACCTGTTCACATTGGGTCACCGCCGCATCGCTTTTCTGGGCGGCTCCTATGAAAGCCGCAGCGCGGGTGAGCGTGAGCAGGGCTTTATCGATGAAGCTGAACGCCTCGGGCTGACCAGCCGCTATCGGCACGAGGCCGGCCATTATCCCGAAGCAGGCGAAATGGGCGTCATCAAGCTGCTGGATCCCCTCCCCCGGCACGAGTGGCCAACCGCGCTGATATGCATCAATGACCTGGTTGCCCTGGGCGCCATGCGCCAGTTAAGGCGCATGCGGCTGCGAATACCCGAAGACATGGCTATCGCCGGCTGTGACAACCAGTTTTTCTCCGCCTATACCTGCCCTCCGCTGACAACTGTCGACCTGCACCCCGATGAGCATGGACGCGCCGCGATACAGCAGTTGGTCTCCTCTATCGGAGGGGATCAGATCTCCTTTTCCCAACTGCGCCCGGCAACGCTGATCGTGCGCGAATCCTGCGGGGCGGCGCTGGGTGTCAGGGTGTTTGATTGAGCGCCTGCGGCGGCAGCGGTCATCCCGGCTGCACAAAGATCAATAGGCAATCATGGGAATGGTCTTGGGCTTTGCGGCAGCAGGCTGCGTTTGGCCCGCCTTGATCTGATAGATCGTCCCGTGGCAGCCCTTGACATACCGCAGGAACGCCTTGTGCGGCTTCAGGCAGACATCAAAAAGCCCGATGTTGTAATTCTCCCCGTCAAAACGACCCAGGGCAAACTGGTCGTAACACTGAAAGTAATGGCAGCCTGCGCCAAGCGGATGCGCCGCGGCATGCTGGCAGTAGCTGCGGTAGGCGATCCCCCGCTGGGCCTGTGAGGTGACGCCCTTCAGGCCCGTGGCAGTCAAACCTGCGTCCAGCGCGCCATGGTGGTACTCCCCTATCATCACCGGCAGGTCCACGCCCAGTGAAGCCACCCGGTCAAGCATTTCAGTCGGGTCGATGGCGTAGCAGTTAATGGAAAACACGTCAAAGTGCTGCCAGCCGCTGATCACATCGGGGTCCGATATCCATGCCCAGCGCATACCAAGGTTCATGTGATCGGGGTCAACCCGGCGGCAGGCCAGGGAAGGCACCGACACATAGCGTTCAATCATCATGCGGGAAAAGGCGCGCATGTCCTCACCCGCCGCTTTGGACAGCCGGGAAGCGCCGTCAATGGGCATCCGCAGGGACGCCATGCCCTCAAAGTTTGTGTTCCATGCCGTGTTCAGGGCTTCCACGCTGCCGTAGCGGGCGCTGAGCCAGGTGATCATCTCTTCCCGGCACGCGCTGGGATCCCGGCCGCGCAGCACCTCGTCGGCGATCACGAGACCGTCAACAAACGCCCAGGCCGGTTCGTTGCGCAGAAAGTAACCGATGAGCCAAGGGTCACCGGCGCACTTTGCAAGGGACTGAGCGCAGAGATCTGCGTCCATCTCATACTGCGGAGAATAGACATCCGGGAAGTCCCGGAAAATGCTGATGTCCGTCTGCGGAAAGCGCTGCAGGCTGCACACATAGGGCAGGCGGCCCAAGGCGCAAAGGGCCGGATCGCTCCAGTTGCCAAGGGTGTTGATGCCGGCGTCCTTCATCTGGCGGATGACAATCTCCTGCCATTTCACATACCAATCCCGCCCAAAGGCCCTGTACAGGTTGGCCTGCATAAAGGAGAAAAGCCTGGGATTCTCCCGGGGGACTTCTCCCCAGGGCTCCTCCCGGACTTTGTTCATCCCCCCATACTCCGGATCATCCAATGCCGGCAGCCAGTCCATCAGGCTTTCCATGCCATCCACACGACAGTCAGGCCCAACAGTCACGCAATCCAGGCCAGCGCTGAAAAAAGCGCAGCCGTCAGGATCCAGCAAATGCCATCGGCCGCCTTGTTTGACGCGTGAAAAGAAACCTGTGCCGGCTTTCAGCCTCATTGAGGCATTGCCGCCGTATTTGTTCCAATCCTCAAAAGGCCAGCGGTCCGGCAAAGCGGCCGATCGCTGAAGACCGGCCTTCATTGCGTCAAGGCTTTGCGTTTTGCCTTGCCACTCCCTGCCCTTGTACTGCCCCATGTCATCTATCAGTTTGAGTGCAGGCAAAGGCAGCTTGTCAGGGCGGCTGTCAGTCAGCCTGATGCCCTGCAGGCGGACATGGACATCATGGTGGCAGGCGCAGTTGACCAGCTCCGCGCGGGTGATCTCCTGTCTGGCAATGCGCGAGCCATGGCAGACTGTCTTGAGCATGCCCGGCGGATGGCCGGGAAACAGGATGTGTCCATCAAGCCACGTCAGGTCCACACAGACCCGTGCGGGGAAAGAGGGCAGAACACCAAAGCGGAAAACAAAGCGCGGCTTCTCTTCCCCGGCATACAACCGGAGCTCAAACGCCTGGGAATGATCCTGCAGCGCTTCCAGGTCAAACACCAGATAGCGCAGGGCCGTGTCCCGCAGTTCAGTCAGCAGCAAGCCGCCGCCTTCCCCGGCCAGTGTCAGGCTTTCGTCCTTTTCAAGCCTTGTACCGGACAGCAGCCGGGCAGGCTCTATGGTGATATCCATATTGACCCTTTCATTCAGCCTTTACGGGGATCACGATTTTGACTGTAACCCCGGTCCTGGCGGCGCTCAGCAGCATTTCTCCGGGCAGGCTGCCGGCCCGGACATATACGATCATCCGGCCATGCCGGGTCTTGCGGGTCAGGCTCGCGTAGGGCGTAAGGTCTGCAATATCCCCATTTTCAATGCCAATGATCTCGCCGTTGACAGCTTCAAACATGACCGGTTCATCCAGGTCGCATACAAGATTGCCCCGTTCATCCAGCAGACTTGCCTCCACCTGTGCGACAGAGCCGTCTGCCATGACGGTGTCATTTTCAGCAAGCGCAAGACGCAGCCGCGGCTCCCTGCCGGCTGTCATCAGCGCATCTTCAGCCCTGGTGCCGTCGGGCCAGGATGCTTCCGCCCGCAGGATGCCTTCCTCATAGGGCAAGGTCCAGCGCGCCGTGCAGTTTTCCCCCACAGGCACGCTGCCAAGGGATCTGCCGTTGATGAAAAGTTCAGCTCGGCAGGCGTTGGTGTAGCAGGTGACATGCTTTTCATCGCCGCTGCCGCCAAACCATCCGAAGCACTCATGATGGATTTCACCGTTTTCACTGACCGCCAGGCGTACGGATTTATCCTGCGACCACAAGGCCCGGCGCAGCGCCCAAAGCGGCTTTTCAAACCCCGCTGTATCCAGCAGCCCTGCCGGGGATACCCGGATGGGCCAGCCGCGCGCCTCACCCAGGTAGTCAATGCCTGTCCACAGGAACTGGCCGCAGATGTAGGGCAGGTGTTTGACCGGCAGCCAGGCATCAGCCCGCGTTGAGTTTTCACTGCCATAGATGACCATCCCGGGGTAACGGCGGTGGTCGTCATCGTACAGCTGCTCCTTGTAATTGTAGCCCACCACATCCAGTGCCCGGGCGAAACCCGTGAGATTTGACAGCTCCGGAAAAGCCAGGGCCGCGGTGACCGGGCGGGTGCTGTCCTGTTCGCGCACAATGGCCGCGAGTTCCCCGGCGATGGTGGCCAGGCGGCGCGCGTCAGGCTTATTGGCATCATACAGCCGTTCCGCGGCGGGCTTATTGGCGTCGTTGTTGCCTGTCATGGATTCAAATGACGGGTGGACATAGGGATCGTTGGGATAATCGATCTCATTGCCGATGCTCCACAGAAAAACGCAGGGATGGTTCCTGTCCCGGCGAACCATGGCGCTCAGGTCGATCCTGTGCCACTGCGGAAAATCATCCGAATAACCGTAAAGTTTCGGCGGGTAAACGTTATGGCCCTGCCACCACTTGTTCTTGCAGCCCTCCCACTCGTCAAACGCCTCATCCATCACCAGGAAGCCCATCCGGTCACACAGGGTGAGGAGCTTGGGATCGGGAGGATTGTGGCTTGTCCTCAGGGCATTGCAGCCCGCGCCTTTAAGTTTCTGGAGCCTTCGCTTCCATACATTTTCCGGCACTGCCGCGCCAAGCGCGCCCGCGTCATGGTGCACGCAGACGCCTTTTAGTTTCATATTCACCCCGTTGAGGAAAAAACCCTCATCCGGGTCAAAACGGAAAGTCCGGATGCCGGTTTCCACCCTTATCTCATCACGCACCGCATCATCTTCAAGCGCTTGTGCCACGAGCGTATAGAGACAAGGGCTCTCAGGCGACCAAAGTCGCGGATCCATGACTGTCGCAGCGACTTCGCCTTTCCGCCCCGAACCCGACATGCTTGCGGCCGTGCTGCCGTCAATCGCCACCAATGAGAATTGGACCTTGCCGGGCGCGGAAAGCTCCCAGGAAACGGAAAGCTCCGCCCGGCCATCCGCCGCGCCGCGGGTGGAGACAAATACGCCGTCCTCCACAAAGTGCAGGGGATCCATGAATGTGAAATGAACGTCGCGATAGATGCCCGCGCCGGTAAACCAGCGTGAATCCGCAAGATGGATATGTTCCGCCCGCACCGCCAGCACATTGTCCCCCGGCACAAGGAATTCGGTGATGTCATGGGAGAAAGTGCTGTATCCATAGGCACGCATGCCCAGATAATTGCCGTTGATCCAGACGCGCGCGTGCTGATAAACTCCATCAAAGGTGACCCTGACCTTTTTGCCTTTTGCCTCGCCGGGCAGCTTAAAACGCCTGCGGTACCAGCCCACGCCGCCGGGAAGGTAACCGGTGCCGCTTGAACAATCCTTACTGAACGGCTGGGACACGGACCAATCGTGCGGCAGGGTCACATCCTGCCACGCGCTGTCGTCAAGGCCCTTGTAGAAGCCGTTTTCTATTTCACCCGGATGGAATTTCCAGCCTTTGTTGATAGTCATGGTACGGTTCATGCAGCCTCCGTGGCTTCGCGCGGCGAGGAGCGAAGGATCCGCCGCAGCAGAGCGGTAATAATCGGGCATTGGCATAAAATAGGGCGTCAGCCCCTGCGCGGCATGGGCCGCGCAGGGATCTGACGCCCCCGGGAATTACTTGGCGTACACGGCGTCGAGCTGCTTCTGGACTTCCGCTAGGCAGGTCTCGTAACCGGCAGCCTTCAGCTGCTCGCGGAACTCAGCGACATAGGCCACCGGGTCTTCGGCCTTGCCAAAGATGATCTGCGGCATGTAGGTGTTGTAGATGTTGCTCAGGTTGTCAAGTTCCATGGAGATGCCAAAGGTGTCGAACACGATCTGCCCGAAGGGATAGTTGATCGCGTTCTTGTACTCTTCCAGCAGCTTGTCATAGGCGACCCAGTCGTTCTTGGCGTTGCGGACTTCCAGGTTGTCGTTGCGGCCCCACCAGTAGTTGAAGCTGGAACCGTCTTTGCTGTCGTCCACATAGCTGGCGGGGCGTTCAAAGTATCCGTCGGCGTTGATCACGTACTGCTGCCCTTCGATACCCAGGGTAATCAGCCTGTAAATCTCCGGGTCGTTGCGCATGAGGTCATAGACCATCAGGGCGCGCTCGGGGTTCTTGCTCTTGGCTGCGACAGCCATGGCGCCATGGGTGATGTTCAGCTTGACCAGATTGTCCATTTCTTTGCCAAACCAGAAGAACTGCATGTCAGCGCCGGGCTGTTTTTCCTCGACCAGATGGCGCTGGCCAAGCCAGGTCTGCGTATGGTGCTGATGCGCGGCGGTGAGGCCTTCCTTCATCTCATCCATGACGCTGCCGGTATAGTTGAGCACGTCCTCGCGCCAGAATCCGGCGTCGGACCATGCTTTCTGGTTTTTGGCGAAATTGACGAATTCATCGCCTTCCAGGTAGTAGTTGGACAGCTTGTAAGGATTGTCCTTGGATTCGCCGTAGAACAGGTCGACCGGCAGGCCTTCGATGTAGATGTTGCCGGTGTGCGATGTCTGCCAGCCGCCGGATAGCTGAGGCGCGTAGCTGGTGCCGTTTCCGTCGGCATCCCACGGGATCACGCCCGGCTTGTTGTCCTTGACATACTGGAAGTACTTGCCCAGGTCTTCCCAGGAATTGACCTTCTCAAGGCCGGCTTCCTTGGCCCAGTCGCCGCGGTACATAAAGCCATGGTTGGTCCATTGCGCGTAGTTGTCCTCGGGCATCAGGTAAATGGTGCCGTCATACTTGCACAGCTCCCAGTTTGCAGCGGGAACGCTTTCAAAGGTCTTGGGTGCGTAAGTCTTGAGCATCTCTTCGCTCAGCGGCAGGAAGGCGCCCTTTTGGATGTTCGGCCAGGCGCTGAGCCAGTCAGTCGCTGTGCCGACCAGGTCGATGGAGCCGTCCTGGGTAGCCAGGGCCAGGTTGTACTTGGTGGTCCAGTCCGTCCAGACGATCCACTCAATGGCAAGCTCGGCGTTGACCTTTTCCGTCAGCTTCTCATTGAGTACCTTGAGCACATCATTGGTCTTGTTGGTGGGTATGTCACCTGTCACCAGATAGGTGATGACGACGTGCTCCGATGTGTCGACTTGGGCCAGGACGGGAGCCAGGCCCAGTGCCAGGGCCAGTACCAGGAACAGGGATACGAGTTTCTTCATGGTGTCTTCTCCTCCTTATGAATTGTGTATGATCAGCTCCGCATGCGCGAAGCGGAATACCGCTTAACCCTTGACCGCGCCAACTGTCAGGCCGGCGACAAAATACTTCTGCACGAAAGGATACACAAAGATAATGGGACCTGTCGCCAGCACGGCTGTCGCCATCTTGAGCGTTTCACCCGGCAGGTCGAGCATGACAATATTGGCGCCGGCCAGGGAGTTCTTGAGTGACGCCACCTTGTTGATAACATTGTAGAGATGATACTGCAGCGGATGGTACTGCACCTGGGACCCCAGGAACAGCGAGGAGTAATACCACTCGTTCCAGTATCCCAGCGCCAGGAATAGGCCGATCGTTGCCAGCGCGGGTTTCATGGAAGGCAGGATGAGCTTGACAAAAATGGCAAAATCCCCTGCGCCGTCTATCTTGCCCGACTCCGTGATCTCATGCGGAATGGCCTTGGTGAAATTCTTCATCAGCACGATGAGCCAAGGGTTCATCATCAGCGGCAGCAGAACCGCCAGGTAATTGTCCTTGAGCTTCAGGGTCTGCACGATCAGCAGGAAAAAAGGAACCAGGCCCGCCGAAAACAGGGAAGTGAAATAGATGTAGAACATGATGCCGTTGCGGAAAGCAAAGTCCCTGCGCTGCAGCGCGTATCCCGTCATGGCTACGACGAACAGCCCGATTGACGTGCCTACCACCGTCATGGTGATGGTCACCAGATAGGAACCGATCATCACCTGGGGGGATTTGAGCAGCAGCCAATAGGAGTATGTCGAGGTTTCGGTCGGCCACAGCGTGAAGCCCGATCGGCGGATAGCCGCCTCAGAGCTGAAGGAGGAGGCGAAGATCAGCAGGAAAGGGATGATGCAGCATACCGCGAAAAGCGTTACCGCCACATAGGTAAAGCCGCGGATGACCCGGTCGGAAGAATCGATGCGGATCTTCTGATGGATTTGCGCAGCCGAGGGCGCCTGGTTCTTCATCTCCGGCCTCCTTTCAAAACAGGGAGCTGTCGGGGTCTATCCTGCGCGCTATGCCATTGGCGATGAGCACAATGCCAAAGCCGACCACGGACTGGAACAGGCCGACAGCGCTGGACTGCGAAAAGTTAAAGCTGTTCATCATCGCGCGGTACACGTAGGTTTCAATGATATCCGTGGTCCCAAACAGCACGGAATTGTTGCCGATCAGGTTATAGAAAAGGCCAAAGTTGCCCCTGAGGATGCTGCCTATGGCAAACAGGAAGAGGATGACCACGGTGGGCCGCAGGCAAGGCAGGGTAATGTAGCGGATACGCTGGAAACCGTTGGCGCCGTCCACCTTGGCCGCCTCAAACATCGATTCGTCGATGCCGGTGATGGCGGCGAAGTATATCACCGTGCCATAGCCTGTGGATTGCCACAGATGCACCAGGATGATGATATAGGGCCAGGCCTTTGCCGTAGAGTAGAGCTTGGGCATAACGCCGCCTGTGCTGCGCACAAGGGTTGAAATGAAGCCGAAGTCATAATTGATAAGGTTGTAAACGATCAGGGAAACAAGCACGGGCGATATGAAATACGGCAGGAACATCATCGACTGCGCCGTCTTCTTGTATCGCTTGCTGCGCACCTCGTTGAGGAGGATCGCGAAGGTGAGCTGAAGGAAATTGCCCACGATGATAAAGGCCAGGTTGTAAAGAACCGTGTGGCGCAGTAGCAGCACCAGCTGGCCGGAACGGAAAAGGAACTCAAAATTCCGAAATCCGATGAACTGGCTGGCGAAGATGCCCTTGCCGTAGTCAAAGCGCGTAAAGGCCACATAGGATCCCGGCATGGGCATATAGCTGAACACAAAGAAGAACATGATTGCCGGCAGGCACATCAATATGAGCGTTTTGCTGTCCGCGGCTTTTTGAAAAAAAGATTTTCGGCCGCGCAGGTCGGTGTTCAGGGCCGCATTCGCCTGGGTCATGACTGCCTCACCTCGCTTATCTCAATGTAACCGGTTTCATTTGCTGACTGGTATGAACTTCCTTCGCTCCCGGTCTTCTTTTTCTGTCTTCCCCAACTCTTCGGTACTTAGATGGATATGAGTATACGTTCGTTCAGGAAAGGTAAGCTCCAATTGGTTCCGCAGCCGGCAGCCCTTGCTCCGCTGCTGAAACCCATTTCATGGTTTGAATTCTACCATGCCTTTTCCGGACTGTCAAGCCCCAGTTTTCACATTTAGTATTGCTGAACGCAGCTTGACGGCTTCACAACCAGCTTCACAGGATGAATGCCTTGGGATATTTCGCGGTTGTCATCGATCTTGTCCATCGCCAGGCGTACCAGCTGCCTGCCGTAATCCTCATCATCATAGGAGATGCTGGTCAGGCGCGGCACGCTGAGGTTGGACACGTAGGAATCGTCAAACCCGGCCAGGGCGCAGTCCTGCGGAACGCGCAAGCCGTTTTCAAGCACGCAGCGCAAAGCCCCGGCCGCCACCAGGTCATTGATGCCTATCACGGCTGTGGGCGGTTGGGGCAAAGCCAGCAGCCTTGCCATTGCCTGGGCGCCGCAAACCTCATTGAAGCGGCTGACTGCTGCCAGGTACTCCTCCCTGACCGGCAAGCCAAGGTCCCTCATCCCGTCCAAAAACGCCTGCCGCTTGATCAGCGTCAAAAACACATCCGTTCCCGCGTAGATGAAGGCGATACGTTTATGCCCTTCCTCTGCCAGATGCAGCAGGACCTGACGCATCCCGTCTGCGTGGTCCAGGCAGATCTGGCTGCAGCCCGGCATGGTGGTTTGCCCGGCGACGATCACGGGAACGCGCTGCGCAGTACGCCGCAGGGTCTCGATGTATCGGGCGGGCAGGACAACGTGATCGATCAGGCCGCCGCAAATCAGGATGGCTTCAACGCGCTGCTCGGTCATCTTCTCCAAAAACGCGATCTCCAGCTCTTCCCGGGTGAATGTGTTGCTGAGGATGAGGGTATACCCCATCTCATAGGCTTCCCGCTCACAGGCCATAAACAAACCGGCGTAATATGGGTTGCGCACATCGGGGCAAAGCATGCCGATGAGCCGGCTGCTGGTCTTGCTCAGCCCTTTGGCCAGCGCGTTGGGCCGGAAATTGTATTTGCGGATAAGCTTTTCCACCCGTTCCCGCTTGTCTGCGCTGACAGCGGCGCTGTGGGTTATGACCCTGGACACCGTGGCCGTCGACACCCGCGCTTCCCTGGCGATGTCATAGATGGTGATGATATGCTTCTCCGTCATGCCGATCCTTCCGTTCGCTGCGCGCTACAGGTTTATGTTCTGCTTATATAGTCATCATACGCTGATCCGGTTTCTTTTGCAAGCGGTTTCAGAAGAAAGCCGGTTCAGAGGCGGACATTGCGTTTCTTAAATCAAGCCTATCAATTTCCGGCCGTCCAATGTAAAATGATGCGGAACCATTTGTTTCCAAAGTCCTACATTATCCCAAAGGAGCAGAGCAATGCCGCACAAGGATCTTGCCGCCCCGACACCGCCGATGGGCTGGAACAGCTGGGATTGTTACGCGGCCTGTGTCAACGAGGAGCAGCTGCTGGGCAATGCCGCCTATATGGCAAAGCACCTCAGGCAGTTTGGCTGGGAGTATATTGTCTGCGATATCCAGTGGGCTGACCCTGCCGCAGGAAGCGGGAAGGGCACCTATATCAACTTCACCCAGTTGGCGCTGGATGGCTATGGGCGCCAGCTGCCCGCGGAGAACCGCTTCCCTTCTGCCGCGGGCGGACAAGGTTTTGCGCCCATCGCGGCATCGGTCCACGCGATGGGATTGAAGTTCGGCATCCATATCATGAGGGGCATCCCGCGCCGGGCTGTGCATGCCCGCATGCCGGTCAAGGGCACGGACGTGACGGCCGACATGATAGCCGATCCCTTCTCGATCAGCAAATGGAACGGGGACATGTACGGCCTGACGGATACGCCTGAAGCCCAGGCCTACTATGACTCCCTCTTTGAGCTATACGCGGCGTGGGGCGTCGATTATGTGAAGGTGGACGACATCTGCAATACAAACATGTATCCTCACGACCCATACTCCGCTTCCCATGAAGTGGAGATGATCTCGCGCGCCATCAAAAGCTGCGGACGAACCATGGTGCTCAGCCTTTCCCCCGGCCCGGCCCTGATTGAAAAGTCATGGCATCTTCGCCAACATGCCAATATGTGGCGCATCACCGATGACCTTTGGGATGACTGGACCCTGCTGAAGGAAATGTTCAGGCGCTGCGAAATATGGGAAGGCACAGGCGGGCCGGGGTGCTGGCCGGACTGCGACATGCTGCCGCTGGGCAAGCTTCGCATTGGCTTTCATGACCCCGGCATGACCCGCCTGACGCGCGAAGAGCAAAGGACCATGCTCACGCTGTGGTCGATTTTCCGTTCTCCGCTGATGATGGGCGGCGAGATGCGTGACAATGACGAATGGACCCTGTCACTGCTGACTAACGAACGGATCCTCAGGCTGCTCAAGCATTCAGGCGGAGCCAGGCAGCTTTTCCGGAACAGCAATCAAGCCGCATGGCATAGCCTGGATGAAGATGGCAGCGAGTACCTGGCCTTGTTCAACTTATCCGATGCCGACAAGGTTGTCAACGCGCAGGGGTTCTGCAAGCCCCCCGAAAAATACACAGAATTGTGGGGAAGGGATGCCCTGCTGCTTGGCCCCTCATCCGCTAAAGTGCCCGCACACGGCGCCGTACTGATCCGCGGGGAGCATGGCTTATGAGGATATTCGCCATCAATCCGGGCTCTACATCGACAAAGACAGCGCTGTTTGAAGAGGACAAGAAGCTGTTTGAGATCTCCGTCTCCCACGACGCGCGAACGCTGGGCAAATCCGTGCCCGACCAGCTGCCAGACCGGGTCGCGTTTATCCAAAGGGCTGTAAGTGAAGCCGGGTATTCCCTGGAAGGGATCACGGCGTTTGCCGGCAGGGGCGGCGGCGGTGTCAGCCTTGAGAGCGGCGTATACAGAGTCAATGGCTTGATGTTGCGTGACGCTCGCGTCGGGCTGGGCGCAATGCATCCGTCCAGTCTGGGTTCCCAGATCGCCGACGCTTTCACCGGGCTTTACGGCGGCAGGGCTTTTGTTGTCAACCCAGTCAATGTCGATGAGCTTGACCTGGTTTCGCGCATCACGGGCTTTCGGGATATCTTCAGGTCCTGCCATATGCACGCGCTAAACCAGAAGGAAGTCGCCCTCAGGTACGCGGCGTCCATAGGCCGCAAATATCAGGAACTGAATCTGCTCATCGCGCACATCGGCGGCGGCATCACAGTCACGGCGCATCGCCTGGGCAGAATGGCCGATACCTCCGACGGCATTGAAGGCGACGGGCCCATAGCGCCCACGCGTGCGGGATCGGTTCCCGCGGCGCCGCTTGTCGAGCTGTGTTTCAGCGGAAAGTATACCAGGGAAGAATTGCTCAACCGCTTCACAAAGGACGGCGGCTGGATGGATCACCTGGGCACATCCGACGCCAGGGAAGTGCTGCGCAGAGTCAACGCGGGCGATGAATACGCGGCGCTTGTCAATGAAGCGACCATCCATCAGATCGCCAAAGCGATCGGCGCTTACGCGACGGTGCTTCGCGGTGACGTGGACGCGATCCTGCTGACAGGCGGCCTGGCGCATAACGAATCCTTAATTGATGAAATCAAAAAGCGCGTTGGTTTTATCGCGCCGGTCGCAGTATTTCCCGGTGAATTTGAGCTTGAGGCCCTTGCTTCGGGCGCCCTGCGCGTTTTACGCGGCGAGGAAGAGGCCAAGGATTACACGGGCATCCCCGTGTGGGATCCCGCCATGCTGGCCGATTTGCGGGGATACAGGGGCTGAGCGTATGAAATACCTATTCCTTGGTGATACCCACGGCCCGGTGGACCTTGATAAACTGCGCCGAATCCTGCCGGGCTTAAGCTTGTCGTCTCGCGATGCCCTCATCCACTGCGGTGACTTTGGCGCGCCCTGGGCAAAGGATGATGATGTCACGCTCGCCTGGTGGCGGGAACTGCCCGTCAAGAAGATCATTTGCCTTGGCAACCATGAAAACTATGGCTGGATCATCAAACAACCCACAGTGCGCCGCTATGGCTGTTTGGGCCGGGACCTGGGCGGCGGCCTTTTTGCGCCGCTGCCGGGGGAAACCGCGCACATCGGCGGGAAAAGCTTCTGGCTTTATCCGGGCGGATTCTCCATAGACTATTACTTCCGCACACCCGGTCGCGACCTGTTCGTCGATGAAATGCTTCCCCTTGACCGGGCAGAAGCAATCATGGCCAAGCGGCTCAGCGGACCGCGTGTTGACTATGTCATCAGCCATGACGGCCCGCGTGAATTCATCCTCAGGCACTTTGGCTTCCCTATCGGCCCGCCGCGTGAAAGCTATTGGACCAGTCTGGGTATCCCTTCAGGCAGCCGCGCTCACCCCGCGCTACTGCTGGACAGGCTGTTTGACAGGCAGGAGCTCTTTGGCCAATGGTACTTTGGCCATCATCACCGCGATGCCGCGCAGGGAAAACTGCGCTGCCTGTGGGAGCAGATGGTATTGGAAGACACGCTGACCGGGGAGATCCGCCTTATCCCGTGATCATTCCTCAATGGATTCCGTTTCAGGTTCAGCTGCCTTGTCCTGCTTGGGTATCCTGCGCTTTTCCCGGTACATGACGGGCGTAGTGCCAAACATCACCCCATCATCCAGGGCCTTGCGTTCCATTGTAACAAGTTCTTTGGCAATACTTGTGATGTTCCTCTGGAATTCCGGCGAGTTGACACCCTCTACTGTTTTGCCCATGGTTTTACGATAATGCGAGTAGTTCTTCCACAGGCTGTTGGTAATGCGCTTCACGGTGGAAGGCTTTCGGAGGATCTCAAGCTCCTCCGATTTGAACTGTCTGATGAATTCTTCGTCCGGTGCGCGGTCAAGCGCCGCAAGCTTTCTGCCCGTTGCCTGTGCCCATACCAGGTCCAGTTCCTGAAAGAGGAACTTCAGCTTTGCCCAGGTGTCATACAATTCGGTTTTGCCGCTGATTTCAAGGTTTTTAAGCCAATAGAACGCCAGCAGCCTGCGCCGCCAATCCCACCATTTCAAGGGGCTTTGCATATCGGCGGCGGGAATCAGGAAGAAACCCTGTTCCAGCATCAGGGAGCCGAAAATACCCGGCGGATGGCCCCGCCTGGTGCTTTTCAGGGTCGTGCGGTATACGCCGCAGGATGGGCTGCCGTCCATGTAGACAAAGGCGCTGACACCCGCGCGTTTCAGCGTTTCCAGGCAGGAAAGCGCACCGAACTTCACATCGTCCGTGACCGGCCTGCCATGCCTGTTCTTGACCTCAGCCTCACCTGACCACACCGAGCTGCCGTCCCCACCGGTCAGGTGAATAGGCTCCCGCGGGACGCCCAGCCCCGCCATGCATTCCGGGCAAACCGGGCACCACTTGAAGTCATTCTTTTCCCGCCCCATCAGGGACAGCATATCGTATCCCCTGGCATTGTAACGTACGGGGCTTCCCAGGCAGCAGGCGCTGATGCCAATGGCAATGCGGTCAGAAATGACAATGTTTTTCTTGTCCATACCCAGCCTCTTTCCGTCTTTTTTCGATAGATTTCAGGTATCCCGATGAGGTCCGTATTCACCGACTTTCGCCAAATATCCCGCCATATCAAATTTCCTGTCCAGCCCTCCCGCGTTCATATACCTGACGGTCCCGAAAATGGCTCTCTCTTTCCAGGGCCTGTCATGCTTGCCAAAGCACCAGGCTATCCCCGCGAAACCGTTGGGATCCCTGCCGTCGAGGCTGTACTTGTTATTGAGGCAGACAGCCGCCCGATAGGCCGCTTCGGGCGTACTCCCCCACTCAAGGATCTTCTTTCCCCAGTACATCCGCATATAGCCGTTCATTTTCCCCGTCAGGACCATTTCCGTCTGCGCGGCGTTCCAATAGGGGTCATGCGTCCTGGCGTCTTCCAGGTCGCTTATTGCGTATTGATACGGCCTATGGTCGCCGCGGTGCTTGTCCAGCGTCGCCTTCGCCCAGGCCGGTATCGCATCATAAGTGTCATAATGGTCGTTGTACAGAACGAAATTCATGCTCAGTTCCCTTCTGACGATGAGCTCCTCAACGAATGACTGCCTGGGTTCATCCGGGGCGTTCATTAGCCTCCGATAGATATACAGCGGGGATATCTGGCCGAAATGCAGATAAGGGCTCAGGTTGGAACAATAATCAAGACCGGGGTCATTCTTCAGTTCAGGGTACTTGGCCAGCTTGTTGGCGATGAAGTCATCCAGAAGGGCTTTTGCCTTGCTTGTGCCGCCAACAAAACTCCCTGCCGGTTTCACCGCCCTGTCCACCTTGAGCCTGCTCAAAGCCCGGTCAATATCCGCTATGTCAAATTCTTCATAGGGCAGCCGGTCGTCCATGGCGCTAAAGTCCGCTTCATGTTCTTCAAGAGGCAGAGCAAAAGACCCCAGCAGTTTGCAGATTTTGGGCCTCAGTGTTCTTGCGGCGTATTCCTCCCTGGGTGAAGCGGTTTCGACAGGGACAATGACATTCGTCTCCACTTGGATGACCGGGCAGGACGCTTTGCCGGCAAGGTAATCGCGCCAGCTCCGCTCAACCCTCAGATAACCACGGTCCGTGACCACCATCGCCGCCGCCAAGGATAATTCAAGGGCCCCCGCCCCGGGCGACACATTCCTGATGATCATCCTGATCCTTCTGCACGCCAGCTCGGCCTTCACTTCCCGCAGGCCTTCCAGCATAAATCGGTAGTGCCTCTCGTTTGCCTCCGGAAAATCCTCGGTGATCCCAAAGTATACGATCAAGGGCTTACACAGGGCATTTGCCTGCCTGACAGCAAATTCCAGGGCATGGTTGCACTCAACCCTTTGGGCGCTCTGCATCCAATAGATGACATACGGCCGGTCGGCGATTTCCCTGTCATTGAGCGCTTTGATTCTTTCTTTGGCTATCAAGTGACCAACCCTCCGGATATTTCTTTTTGACGTCTGTGAAACCGCGACTCATTATACCGCAAAAAGCTTCGCAGTTAGTGCATGAGTGAAAAATATGATATGATGACGAGGAACGCCAGGATCAAAGCAATATGGAAAAGGAGAAGGTAAAAATGACATTTTTCCAGACAAGGCGTATGAAGGTGAGCCTCTTGGCAGGCATCGCGCTGGGTGTGGTATGCATCATAGGCGCGCTTGCCAGATCAGGGTTCAAGAGTGAGTTCTACTTTTTGTTCTCCCTGTGGTTCAACCGCGTCCTGATGGGAATGGTGATTGGACTGATCACGGAAAAAGCGGAACGCCCGGCAATGGTACTGCGCGGCGCTTCCCTTGGGCTCCTCGTCTCTTTCGCGTTTTTCAGCGCGACAGGTTTTGTTGATGTCGTCAGCTTCTTCGCCGGCATTATCTACGGCATCATCATTGAGTTTGCCGCACGGAGGTATTCCGGCCTTTCATAATCTCGCAATGCTTGACAGGGCTCGCCTGCCAACTCATACTGGCAAAGCCAATGCGGAGGGAAGCGGGACCGGAGCGATGATTTCAAACGCCTATGACTTGACCCAGGGCGGAATCCTCAGGAAAATGCTGATGGTGGCGGTGCCGATCATGGGCACGCAGCTGATGCAGATGACGTATAACCTGACCGATATGTTCTGGCTGGGCCGTATGCCAAACTCGGTGACAGCGGTGGCTGCCAGCGGGCTGGCAGGCATGTTCCTCTGGCTGGGCATGGCATTGATGACCATCGGGCGCATTGGCGCGGAAATCGGCACCTCACAGAACCTTGGCAGTGGCGACAAGGGCGCCGCGCTGGACTTTGCGCAGGTATCCGCCCGCATCGCGCTGCTGCTGGGCTGCATATATGGATTGGCGCTGATGACATTGGCCGGGCCGCTGGTGTCACTCCTTCGGGTCAGGGAACGGGACGTGTTTGAAAGCACCTGCGACTACCTGCGCATTGTGGGGATTGCCGTGCCCTTCACCTATGTGTCCGCTGCCATAACGGGCAGTTTTAATGGCGCGGGCAACTCCCGTCTCAGCTTTTGGGCAAACGCGGCAGGCCTGCTGGTTAACATGGCGCTGGACCCGCTGATGATCCTTGTCTGGGGTTGGGGTGTCAAGGGCGCGGCGCTTGCCACCCTGATCGCCCAGGGCATCGTGTGCGCCCTGTTTATATGGTTTTCCAAACACCACCCTCGCAGGCCCTTTGAGCGTTTTCGTGTTTTTGGACGTATAGGCTATGATACAGTTCGCCGGATAATGCGCTGGAGCCTCCCCGTCGCGCTGGAAAGCGGCGCCTTTACGGCGCTTGCCATGGTGGTCACCGGTATGGCGTCTGCGGGGTATGGCCAAAACGCTGTGGCTGTGCAGCGCGTCGGCAGCCAGATCGAATCGCTGTCCTGGCTGATCACCGGTGGGTTCTCTTCGGCGATCACGGCATTTGTGGGCCAGAATTTCGGCGCGCGCAAATGGGCGCGCATCAGGCGGGGCTACCGGATTTCAATGGCCGCACTGCTTGGCTGGGAAGCCATCGTGACATTGCTGCTAATGTTTGGAGGAAGGTTTTTATTCTCGCTCTTCCTGAGGGAGCCCCCTGAACTGTTGGAAATGGGCGCTGTTTACCTGTTCATACTGGCAGGCTGCCAATTGTTCATGGCGCTGGAAGGCGCCTGCGCGGGCACCTTTCGCGGGATGGGCCGGACGCTTCCGCCAAGCCTGTGCAGCATCGCGTCCAACCTGCTGCGCCCTCTGCTTTGCTGGTGGCTCGCGCAGCGAATGGGGCTCAATGGTTTGTGGCTGGGCATTACTGTTTCCGCGGCATTGCGCGGCACGATGATGTTTGTCTGGTTTACCTTGTATGAACGCCGTCTGCCCCATGCGGATGAGCAGGCTGCCCTCCCTGTCACATGCGCTCCGGCTTGAATTGACCGCAGGCATGCCGGAACCCCTATCCGGGGCTATAGATATCCACCGCTTATTCTCAGATGAAGTTTGTGAATAGACGCATTTCCGGTCTTCTTGCGATAAACGAAATGAAATTCACCGCCTCAAAACAATAATACCCTTGTTTACACAAGGGCCGATGATGATTTGGCTATTTTCTTTCAACCAGCTTTTCACATACATCCGGTACGAAATTCTGCTCAGCGTAGGGAGGCCGGACATAACTGTCATCCTTCTGTTTCTTGGGCAGGGGAAGCGGCTCCGCTGCAATATCCTTGTACTTGATCTGGCTCAGCAGATGGGTGATGCAGTTTATCCTGGCCCGTTCCTTATTGTCCGCATCAACCACATACCAGGGAGATTTCTTTGTATCGGTATACTGGAACATCACATCCTTGGCCCGGGAATAATCCACCCAGTGCTTGCGGGATTCCATGTCCATAGGACTCAGCTTCCAGCGTTTGGTTGGATCGTTCATCCGATCCTCAAACCGCTTTTCCTGCTCTTCATCGCTGACACTGAACCAGTACTTGATCAGTACAATTCCCGAATCCATCAGCATTTGCTCAAAAGCAGGGGTGTTCTTCAGGAAATACTGATACTCTTCCTCTTTGCAAAAGCCCATGACCTTCTCGACCCCTGCGCGGTTGTACCAGCTGCGGTCAAACAGCACGATCTCGCCTGCCGCGGGAAGATTGGCTACATAGCGTTGGAAATACCACTGGCTTTTCTCCCGCTCCGTGGGTGTCGCCAAGGCAACCACTTTGCAGATTCTGGGATTCAGCGGCTCCGTGATGCGTTTGATGACACCGCCTTTGCCTGCCGCGTCCCGTCCCTCAAACACAACAACAACCTTCATTCCGGTATGCCTAATCCATTCCTGAAGTTTCACCAATTCAACATTAAGCCGCTCCAGTTCTTTTTCATAGAGCCTGGTGGAGAGCTTGCCCTCTGCTGGGCGGTTATCCTTTTCTTTATTTCCCATCGGGCACCTCACTGTTTAGTTTTTTAGATTATACCCGTCGGATCACTCGCTGACACAGGTCTTGGAAGAATGTGCAGGTAAAACAAAAAAGTACTCAGCGGCATTGTATTATCCACTGAGTACGGATGTGGCTCCCCAGGTAGGGCTCGAACCTACAACAACTCGGTTAACAGCCGAGTGCTCTGCCATTGAGCTACTGAGGAATAGCGGACTGTGGGGTGTTGATCCACAGTCCAATTTGGAATCCGGCGGCGGCCTACTCTCCCGGGCAGTTACCCGCCAAGTACCATC
>CAZPBJ010000022.1:0-3587 GCA_964584685.1 uncultured Christensenella sp.
AAGAACATCACCGGCAAGGAGCCCTTCAAGTGCATCAACCCGGACGAGTGCGTCGCCATCGGCGCCGCCATCCAGGCAGGCGTGCTGGGCGGCGAGGTCAAGGACGTGCTGCTGCTGGATGTGACGCCGCTGTCCCTGGGCCTTGAGACCGAAGGCCACATCTTCACCCGCCTGATCGACCGCAACACCACCATCCCCACCGAGAAGGCGCAGGTCTTCTCCACCGCGGCGGACGGCCAGACCACAGTCGAGATCCATGTGCTGCAGGGCGAGCGCCCGATGGCCTTTGACAACAAGACCCTGGGCCGCTTCCAGCTGACAGGCATCCCCTCCGCCCCCCGAGGCGTGCCCCAGATCGAGGTCAAGTTCTCCATCGACAAGAACGGTATCGTCTCTGTCAGCGCCAAGGACCTGGGCACCGGAAACACCCAGAATGTAACCATCACCGCTTCCTCCAACCTGACCGAGGATGAGATCAAGCAGCGCGTCAAGGAAGCCGAGCAATTCGCAGAGGACGACAAGAAGCGCAAGGAAGAGGTCGAAACCCTCAACCGCGCCGACAACCTCATCTATGACATCGAAAAGCAGCTGCGTGAAAACGGCAGCAAGCTGAGCGACCAGGATAAACAGACCGTGCAGCAGGAGATCAACGCTTTCAAGGCTGTGCGCGAAAGCAACAAGGCCCCCGAGATCAAGACCGCCATGGACGCCTTCACGCAGAAGGTCTATGAGATCTTTGGCAAGCTGTACCAGAACCAGGGCGGGCAGGCTCCTGGCCAGGGCGGCGAACAGGGTCCGCAGGGCCCCGCCGAGAACCCCGATGGATCCTTCAACGCCGATGGCGACGTTCACTGATAAACGCAAGCCTGCCGGGGCAGCATAGCCCCGGCAGGCCATAAAATCCCCAGGGAGATGCCATGGCAACAAAACGCGACTACTATGAGGTGCTGGGGGTAGACAAAAAGGCGAGCCCGGAGGACATCAAGAAAGCCTACCGCAAGCTGGCCAAGGAGTCCCACCCCGACCTTCATCCAAACGACAAGGCGGCCGACGCCCGCTTCAAAGAGCTCAACGAGGCCAACGAAGTCCTCTCGGACGCTGACAAGCGCGCCCGCTATGACCAGTTCGGCATGGACGGGCCCCAGATGGGCGGACCGGGCGGCTTTGGCGGCTTTGGTTTTGACGGCAGCCAGATGGGCGGCTTCGAAAGCATCTTTGACCAGCTGTTTGGCGGCGGCATGGGCGGCGGCGCGCGCAGCCGCAACGCGCCGCAGCAGGGCAGCGACCTGCGCTTCAGCCTGCGCATCACCTTTGAAGAGGCGGCCAAAGGCGTCAAGAAGACCTTTGACTTTACCCGCAACGAGCATTGCGAGACCTGCCACGGCTCAGGCGCCAAAGCGGGAACCCAGCCTGAGACCTGCACCACCTGCCATGGCTCGGGCCAGGTGCGCAGCGCAGGCGGCTTTATGGTGACCGTACGCCCCTGCAACACCTGCGGTGGCACGGGCAAGATCGTCAAGGAGCCCTGCGGCACCTGTTCCGGTTCCGGCCGCGTGCGCAAGAAGCGCACAGCCAATGTCAACGTTCCGGCCGGCATCGACAACGGCCAGGTGATCGTGATGAACGGCCAGGGCGAGCCCGGCGTCAACAACGGCCCCAACGGCGACCTGCAGATCGTCATCTCCGTCTCCCCCCACAAACTCTTCAGGCGCGAAGATACCACACTCTATCTGGATTTCCCCATTTCCTTCACCCAGGCTGCGCTGGGCGCGGAAATCGATGTGCCCACGCTGGACGGCAAGGTGAAGCAGAAGATCCCGGAGGGCACCCAGACGGATACCCAGTTCCGCCTCAAAGGTCACGGCATCACGCGCCTGCATTCCAACGTGAAGGGCGACCTGGTGCTGACTGTGCGCGTGGAAGTGCCCAAGCGCATGAGCGAAAAGCAAAAAGACCTGCTGCGGCAGTTTGAAGCCCAGGCCTCCGGCAAGGAATATGAAGGCCAGAAAGGTTTCCTGGACAAGGTGAAGGACCTGTTCCAGTAAAGCCGAACAGCCAAAAACCCGGCGCGTCATTGCGGCCGGGTTTTTGTTTGCCCTCAGACGGGGCAGCCTTTACAGCGCGGGAGGGCCCTCAAAGTTGAGCGCGAAGCTGTGCATCCTGGCGCCCCAGCCCTCGGCTGCTTCCAATGGATAGCGCAGGGTGAGGTGGAAGGTGCCCGTGGTCATTTCGATCTGGTAGAGGTCCATGGCATTGCCTTCCTTGACGGCGTGGATGCCGGTGACAGGCTTGAGGTACGCGGCAAACAGCCCGGTATCGGCGGGTGAAGTCACCCAGCCGCCGTCCTTGAGCGCACTCTCGGCCTGGCCAAGCAGCTGATCGGCAGCCGCGCCGGGCTGCGCTGCAAGCGCGGCCTCCAGGGAAACCTCTCCGGGCAGCAGGTTGAGTTTCAGCGTCAGCTTGACGCCTGTATCGGTGGGCAGGGCGTCAAAATCAGCCGCGTCAAACCACAGGGCAAACTGCCCTTCCTTCACGAACTGACTGGCCAGGTAACTTGTCGGCTGGCCCTCCAGCATCATGCTCTGCTCGCGCTGCGGCAATTCAGCGGGCTGCGCCGCCTGGGCGCCAAAAGCGGACAGGGCCATCATCAGGACAAGCATAGCGGAGATCATGGTTCGTCTTTTCATCGGGTATCGCCTCCTTATCTACTATGAAGATACCCCAAACGCCTCATCGGAAACACGCGGGCCTTTACGCGGGGTGAGGGGCTGCCGGTGGCACATCACAGCGCGCCAGGCGGTCACGGTACCCATCAGCCTCCGCGCGGTTGGCAAGGACATGGTGGCCGGGCTCGATCTCCTGCCAGGTCGGCTTGTCCAGGCTGTAATCGTGCTGCGTCTCGTCATATATGAAGGGCTTCTTGTTGTGCTCATAGACAGGGTTGGGCATCGGCACGGCCGACAGCAGCGCCCGCGTATAGGGATGGCAGGGCAGGCGGAAAAGCTGCTCGGTGGCTGCCAGCTCCACCAGCAATCCGCGGTGGATGACGGCGATGCGGTCGCAGATGAAGCGCATGACGGACAAGTCATGGGAGATGAACAGATAGGTCAGCCCCTTTTCACGCTGCAGCCTGCTCATCAGGTTGAGCACCTGCGCGCGGATGGAAACATCCAGCGCCGAGATGGGTTCGTCCGCGATGATGAACCTGGGCCGCATGACCAGTGCCCGGGCAATGCCGATGCGCTGGCGCTGCCCGCCCGAAAACTCATGGGGAAAGCGGCTGGCAAACTCAGGCAGCAGGCCCACGTCCAGCAGCGCCTCCTGCACACGGGCCCGGCGTTCCTCGCCGGAGAGCCCCTTTTCGCAGCTGTACAGGCCTTCCGCCACGATGTACTCCACCTTGGCCCGCTCGTTGAGTGAGGCCATGGGATCCTGGAATATCATCTGGATCTCGCGCGTGACACGCCGGTCCAGCGCCGGATCGATCTTCCCCGAGATGCGCTGCCCGTCATAAGCCACTTCGCCGCCCGAAACGGGATATACGCGGATGATGGCGCGGCCGATGGAGGTCTTGCCCGAGCCGGACT
>CAZPBJ010000022.1:3597-41517 GCA_964584685.1 uncultured Christensenella sp.
CCGGCGCATCAGCTGTCGCTCGCGGTCGTTCATCGCCAGCAGGTTCCGGCCGTCGAACAGCACCTCGCCGCCGGTGGGCTCGTGCAGCCGCAGCAGCGTCAGGCCCAGGGTGGTCTTGCCCGAGCCGGACTCGCCCACCAGGCCGAAGGTCTCGCCGGGATAGATGTCAAAATCAACGCCGCGCACCGCTTCAAAGCGTTTCCTGCGGTGACCGAAACTGATCTTCAGCCCGCGCACCGCGATCAGGGGCATTGGCTTAACACTCATACAGGCTGCCCCCCTGCGGGTTGATGCGGCTCAGGCTCCCGGGCGGGTCCACCTTGGGCGCGCGGGGATCCTCCAGCCAGCTTTTGACCTTGTGCGTTGGGCTGAGCTCAAAGTAAGGCGGCCTTTGCATGAAGTCAACCGTAAGCGCCTTGGGATTGCGCGGCGCGAAGGCATCGCCGCGGATATCGTTGAACAAGTTGGGCGGCGTGCCCTTGATGGCGTAAAGCTCTTCCCCCCGGCGGCCCAGCTGGGGCAGGCTGGACAGCAGCGCCCAGGTATAGGGATGGCGCGGCGAAAAGTAGATCTCTTCACAGCTGCCAATCTCCACGATATCGCCGGCATACATGACGGCGACGCGGTCGGCCACATTGGCCACCACGCCCAGGTCATGGGTGATATAGATGGTGGTCAGGTCATACTTGACCTTGAGTTTGTTGATCAGCAGCAGGATCTGCGCCTGAATGGTCACATCAAGCGCCGTCGTCGGCTCATCGCAGATGAGGACGCGGGGCTGGCAGGCCACGGCGATGGCGATCACCACGCGCTGGCGCATGCCGCCCGAAAATTCATGGGGGTACTGGCGCATGCGGCGCTGTGGGTTTTCTATCCCCACATCCAGCAGGATCTCGGCGATGCGCTGCCTGGCGGCCTCTCCCCTCAGTCCCTGGTGAAGGCGCAGCGCCTCCCCTATCTGCCTGCCGATGGTCTTGAGCGGATTCAGGCTGGTCATGGGATCCTGAAGCACCATGGCGATCTTGCGCCCGCGGATGGACAGCCACTCCTGCTGGGTTTTGTACCCGGCCAGATCCGCCCCCTCAAACAGGATGGCGCCCGAATCCACCCAGCCATTTTGGTCAAGCAAGCCCATGAAAGCCTTGCACAGCACCGTCTTGCCCGAGCCGGATTCGCCTACGATGGCCAGGCTTTCGCCCGCCTTCACCTCCAGGCAGACATCGCGGATGGCGTGCAGCACCCTGCCCCTGAGGCTGAACTTGACATTGAGGTCCTTGACCTGCAGGATTGCCTGATTCAATGCATTCTCCTCACACATGGTTGCGCGGATCTGCCGCGTCGGCAAAGGCGTTGCCGATGATATAGAAAGAAATGGTCACGATGGACAGCACGATCGTGGGGAAAAGCAGCTGATAGGCCTGCGGGGTGGATACCAGCTTGCGCCCTACCGTGATCAGGTTGCCCAGGGAGGGGATGCTGACGGGCAGCCCCAGGCCGATATAGGTGATGAAGACCTCGCTGCCGATGGCGCCGGGTATCGCCAGCGCCATGCGCAGCATGATCACGCTGACCAGGTAGGGCAGCAGGTTCCTCGTAATGATTCGAAATGTGCCGGTGCCCAGGCAGCGGGAGGCCAGGTTGTAGTCGCGGTCGCGGATGATGACGATCTGATTGCGGATGAAGCGCGCCATCGCCACCCAGCCGGTGATGGACATGGCGAATATCAGCGTCTGGATGCCCGGACGCATGATGTAGGCAAACAGGATCAGCACAATGGTGGTGGGGATGTTGTTGATGACGTTGTAGACTTCCGTCAGCAGGCGGTCAAGCCGGCGCACATAGCCCCACAGCACGCCGATGAAGATGCCGGCGGCAGCCTCTATCAGGGCCACGATGAAGCCGATGAACAGGCTGGTTCGCGTGCCCGACCAGACCAGGCTCCACAGGTCCTGGCCGGTGTTGTTGGTGCCAAACAGGAAGGGGCGCGTATCGGGCAGCAGGCGCAGGTTGGTCTCGCCTTTGGCGGTGGCCAGGCTGCCGTCCTGGGTGATATCCAGATCGCTTGTTTTTACGAACAGGGCCTTGCCCTGGTTGGTCAGGTCAAAGGGGCCCGAGAAAAGCTGAAGGGGGAAATTGGAGCGGCTTTCATAGGGTGCAGCATTCGGATCTTCCGGCAGGCGCAGCTTGGTGGTGAAGTCATTCCTGACATAGCCTTCCAATCCCTGATAGTTCACCATAGCCCATTCCTTGCCGTACTGTGTCAGGGTGAAGGGCTGGCGCGCCTTGATCGTGGCCAGCACATTGCTGACCGCGGACCACTGCTTGTCCTGCCAGGGCGTCACGATGAGCCGGGTGCCCTGCGGCACGGAGCGGACCACATTGCTGAAGCCTGGCTGCACATTGCTCAGCTGCATACCGCCGATGGGGTGGTTGATGATGCGCGTACTCTCCCACTGCAGGGGAAGCAGGGGCTGGACAAACGTAAACAAAACCAGCGCCGTCAGGACAATCAGCAGACCGGCTGCCGTGCGGTTCTTGAGGAAGACCTTGACCGTGCTGCCCCAGTAGGCATAGTCGGAAAATCCGGTGCGCTCGGCTCCCTGGTCTGAATACTGCGCGAAACCGAAGTCTTCGCGGCGCAGCCTGTCTTCAACTGCCCGCTGCAGCTCTTTCTCATGGCGATTGGTCATCAGCGCACACCCTCCCGCTTGGCAAAGGTGATGCGCGGGTCGATCAGCACCATCAGCAGGTCGCCCAGCAGCATGCCAATGATGCCGATGCAGGCGTAAATCATCACCAGCGCCTGTACCATGGTATTGTCCTGGCGCGTGATGACGTCGACCAGCAGCCCGCCCATGCCGGGGATGGAGTAAAGCGACTCGATATAGATGGAGCCCGAAATGGTGAACAGCAGCGAGGAAGGGATGTACTGGATCATGGGCACAAAGGCATTGCGGAACACGTGCTTCATGACAATGTCCCGGTCGCTGACGCCCTTGGCGCGGGCCAGCTTGACATAGTCCTTGTTGAGCTCATCGACCATGTAGCGCCTCAGCCACATCGCGTAGTAGGCGATGGAGCCAAGGGACATTGAAAACACGGGCAGCAGCCAGGATAAGAAACTCTCGGGCTTGAACAGCATCGGTATGCCCAGAAGCGTCGACCCGTAGGACTGCATATAAATGTAGTAAACGGCGGCAGGCACGGCGTTGATGAACACAATGAAGCCCGTGCCAAGCTTATCCCAGACCTTTGACTTGCTGCGCGCCATTTTGGCGCCCAGGGGGATCCCCAGCAGCAGGGACAGCGCCATGGACAGTATCCCCATCCGGATGGAGATGGGCGCCTTGGCGCCGATGATCCGGCTGATGGACACGCCCACGCTGTAGCGGTTGGAAACGCCCAGGTCACCCCGCAGAAGCCCCGCGTAGAAGTTTTTCAGCTGCACGAGGATCGGGTCTCGCAGCCCCATCTGCTGCAGTTTGGCCTCAATAACGGCCTTGTCCGCCTTGTCAAACCTGTCAAAATAGCCTTCGATGGGCATCTGGCGCATCAGGATGAACACGGCGGTCAATATGATAAACAGGGTCAGCAGGGAAGCCAGCAGACGCTTGGCAATGAATTTGATCAATGCTTCTCCCCCTTCCATGAACAAGCGGGGCTGTTTGCGCGTGTCTACAGCCCCGCGTGCCCCTTAAGTATGATGATCTGGGCTAGTTTATTTGGCCAGGGCCAGGCGATCGGCCTCCCACTGGTCCATCGCGGCGAAGTACTGTTCGGTGTTCATCGGTTCCGGCAGGAGATGCTGGCCCTTGAAGCGGTCGATGGACAGACCGAAGGGCGCGTACTGCCCCTCAAAGGGATCAAGCCGGCTGGCGGTATAGCCGCCGTTGCCGTAGCCAAAGGGCATCACGAAGGAATGCTCGATCAGGTAGGCTTCCGCCTTGGCAAAAGCCTCATAGCGTTTGGTCATGTCATCGGTGATGGCCTTGGCCTCTTCCACCAGGCCCCAGTACACTTCGTACTTGAGCTTGCCCTGGGCATCCTTGTCGGTGGAGAAATCGGGGAAGTTGTAGTTGCCGCCGGGGCGGAAGGGATCCGTATAGGTCTCGGGATCGGCGTAGTCAGGGCCCCAGTTGCAGTCCATCAGGGCATACTTGCCGCTGCGGCGAACCGCGGACAGGAAGCCCGACGAGGGGCCGGCTTCGACGATGATGTCGATGTAGTCCGCGCCCAGCAGCGCTTCCAGCTGCTGCTCGACGATCTGGCACTGCTCGGCCCAGGCAGTCGAGGAGGGGTTGTAGCTGGTGAGTATCTTGACGGGGAAGGTCGCGCCGGCGGCGGTCAGTTCCTCTTTTGCCTTGGCGGCGTATTCCTTGGCCTTGGCTTCGTCAAAGGCCGCCTTGCCAAGCGCGGTCCAGGGGGCCAGGTCCCCCATCGTCACATAGTCGACGCCGCCGATATCCACAAACTGCGGCGGGGTGACGGCAAAGAACATGATGGATTCGGGGTTGTCGGGCTCCATGGCCAGCATGGCCTTCACGCGGTCAAAGCCGTGGAAGATGGCCTTGCGGAAGTTCTCGTTGTTGACGGCGAGCTTCCAGTTTTCCGGCTCGTATACCGCGTCGAACTCCGGCTTGAAGTTGAAGGCGTAGAAGTGGGAGTAGAAGCCGGACTGCCGGATGGGGCGGATGAGGTTGGCCAGCTCCGGATCCTGCAGCCACTGGCGGGCGATAGCGTTGTCGATATCGGCCGCGTCGACCTCGCCGCGCTTGTACAGCTCGGCAGACAGAGTGGCGGATTCCTTGTTATAGGTCATTTCGATGCGGTCAATGAAGACATTCCCGGCATCCCAGTTGAGCGTGTTTTTGGAGTAGACGCGCTTCTCCTGGGGCTTGAGCTCGCTGATGAAGTAGGCGCCGTTGTACAGCAGGGTATTATTGCCTGTCGCCAGGCCAAAATCAGCGCCCTTTTCCCTGAGGAAGTCGCCGTTGACGGGCATGAAGCACACATAGGTGGTCATGGACAGGAAATAGGGCACGGGGCTGTTGAGCAGGTACTGCAGCGTGTAGTCATCCGCTGCCTTGATGCCTACGCTGTCCCAGGTCTGCGCGGGGGCCGGCGTGGCGCCTTCGGCGGGCGCCGCGGTGCCGTCAAAGTATGCCTGCGCCCCGGCTACGACAGAGTAAAGGATGTTGGCGGTCGCTGAAGCGTTTTTCGCGTCCAGGATATACTGGGCCGCGTCCACGAAGTCCTGCGCCTTGACCTCCGCCACCGCTTCGCCCTTGCCGTTGACCCACTGGACGCCCTTGCGAAGGTGGAAGGTCCAGGTCAGGCCGTCGGCGCTGACGTCCCAGCTTTCGGCCAGCGAGGGCTGCACTTGCCCCAGACGATCGTACTCGACCAGCGTGTCAAGCACATTGGCCGCGACGGCGAATTCGTTGGTGGAGGCGGTCGCCAGGTAATTGAGCGTCGTGACCTCGCCCGAATAGAGCACCCGGTAAGCGGCATCCTGCCCCAGGGCAGGCGTGAAGCTGAACACCATACAGATCAGAAGCAGGACAGACAAACATTTTCTCATGGGGCTTCCTCCTTTGTGTTGCCGGCAATTGACGGCTCTCGACGTACTTCCGCCGCATTATGCGAATACTATACAGGTATTCGGCCGAAATTGCAAGTTTCGCGCAGGAATTATGCAATCCTCAAAAACGAGTATTACCAGATAATACAGCGCAGCAGAAAACTGCCGCACTGTTTTTCGGTGCGGCAGTTTCCAGGAATTCACCCCTTCAGGCTACTTGATTGAGCAATACTCGAAGTTCGGATGACCAATGTAGTTTCGTGTGAAACCCTCGATGCGGCTGTTGACAAGCGCTGTAGAAATATAGCTGTACACAGGCATGACAGGGCATTCCTGGCTGAGCAATGCCTCAGCATCCTCGAAAAGCTTCTCGCGGGCCTCGCCTGCTGTGCCTGCGCGTGCCTGCTGCATGAGCGCGTCATAGGCATCGTTCTTCCACCTGGTATTCTCAGTTGCGGAAATGCTCTCGAAATTGTACAGGAGGCTTGAAGGGTCCAGGTAATCGCCTGTATATCCCATGTAGGCGATTTCAAACTCGCCTGTATTACGGGCGCTGGTATCAGCCCAATACGCCGCACTTTCAATTGTGACGATCTCGGTCTCAATGCCAAGGTTTTGTTTCCACATCTGCGCCATGGCCTGTGCAACTTTGACCAGTGAAGCATCAGGCGTCTGGACCAGCCGGATCTTGGGGAAATTCTGCCCATTGGGATACCCTGCATCAGCCAGCAAAGCCTTGGCCGCGTCAAGATCCTCGCTGAAAGTGTCGGGATGCACTTCCCGCCAACCCTTTTCCGGGTTGATGATGTCGGGGAATGCATGCGGGATAAACCCGCGAAGCGACGGCATGGTGCTTTGCAGGATAGCGCCTACCAGAACATCGCGATTGATTGCCATCGTCAGCGCCCTGCGTACTTTGGCATCATTTACGGGTGCATTGGCTGTGTTGAACTCGTAGTAGCGGTACCCTATCCTGTCGGTGACCAGGAAATTTTCCGTTCCCTTGTACTTTGCCTCAGCGTCAGCGTTGACCGAACTGGCGACATCAACCTCACCGTTTTCAAAGGCAAGCAGCACCGTTTCGGCAGCACTGAGGAAAATATATTCCAGGGTGTCGATCTTCACTTCGGAAGCGTTGTAGTAATTGGGATTCTTTTTGAAGATGTATTTCTCATCGGGTTTGAACTCTGACGCCATGAACGGGCCATTGGAGACATAGGACTCGATCTTTGTCTCCCAGTCCTCGCCATATTGAGCGATGATCTCCTTCTTGACCGGCATGAAGGCCGTAGAGGCTGTCATCGAGATGAAGTAGGGCGCGGGCGCGATCAGCGTGACTTCAAGTGTACGATCATCCAGCGCTTTGATGCCAATTTCATCGGCTGACGCCTTGCCCTCTACGAAGTGTTCGTAGCCATTCTTGATGACGCCGTAAAGCGTGTAGGCAGTCTCGGAAGCCAGGGCAGGATCAAGCACACGCTTCCATGAATACTCAAAGTCATGTGCTGTCAGTGGGCTGCCATCCGACCATTTGAGCCCATCCCTGAGGGTGAATGTATAAACCTTGCCATCCTGTGACAACTCGTAGCCCTCAGCCATTGCAGGTACAAGCGTGCCATCGGGTGCAAATTTATACAATCCGCGGAATAGGCTTTGCAGGGCATACGAGCCGCTTGAGTAGTCATTCATGGTGGGGTCCATGCTGTCGGGTTCTCCACCCATCTGGAACACAATCTTGTTGCCGGGTCCTTCCGCCAAGATGACGGACTGCGGGATCACAAGTAGGATCAAAGACATTGCCAGCATCAAAGTGAGCAACCTTTTCATAACAGCGTCCTCCATTCATGTTTTGGTCCCTGTGCAGCAGGTCTATCGGAAGAATACATACATCAATGCAATTTGTCAATCGCCCGTCGCCTTGCATATATCTATGCATTTATGCTATCTTGTTGCAAATGTCGCAGAAAGGAGGCCGCAGCCAAAGTGCGTTATCTTGCCGGAAGGCTCCTCTCAGCCCTCATCACCATCATCATGCTGATCACGGTCACCTTTGCCCTGATGCATGCCATGCCGGGCTCACCCTTCATCAAGGGCGAGCAAAAGATGCCACCGGAGGTACTTAAGCGGATTGAAGAGAAATATGGTATGGACAAGCCGCTGATCCTGCAATACTTCAATTATTTGGGGAACATTTTTAAAGGAGACTTTGGCATCTCCTTCAAGAAGTCAGATGTCGCGGTGAATGATATCATCGATCGCGGCTTCCCCATTTCTGCACGGGTTGGCGGCGTCGCTATCCTTATATCCCTTATGGTTGGCCTTATGCTGGGCATACTGTCCGCCGTTCGAAAGGGAGGTCTGCTTGACAAGCTGTCCATGGTATTGGCGACGGTGGGCGTATCCATTCCAACCTTCGTTACCTCTGTTTTATTATTGTATCTTTTTGCAGGTGTATTCAATGTGCTGCCAACCTACGGCCTGGGCACATGGCGGCACTACATCCTTCCTGTAGCCTGCCTTTCATTAAGCCCAATTGCCTATATCGCCCGCTTGACGCGCTCCTCGATGCTGGAGGTCATGCAGCAGGATTATATCCGCACTGCCCGCGCCAAAGGCCTAAGAGAACTCTCGGTGATATTGGGCCACGGCCTGAGAAACGCGATTCTGCCGGTGGTCACTTACCTTGGTACTCTGATAGCCGCGCTGTTGACGGGTTCCTTTGTGGTAGAGCGGCTTTTTGCCATTCCCGGCATTGGCAAGTACTTTGTGGAATCCATCAGTGCCAGAGATTACAATGTCATACTGGGTTTGACAGTATTCTTTGGCATCTTCGTTGTGCTGTGCAATATTGTCGTCGATATACTGTATGTGATAATAGATCCGCGCATCAAGATAACGGAGTAGGCACAACATCTTCAGATAACAGGAAAGGGACGGAAAGATGCAGACTCAGCAGGATAATGCCTATGAATTCATCCCTGAAGGAGAGCGGGAGAATGCCGAACAGATTTCCCGCCCTTCCCTTTCCTATTGGCAGGATGCCCGGCGGCGGTTGTGGAGTGACAAACCGGCCATGTTGGGCATCGTTTGCATTGCGTTGATTGCCTTGTTCGCCATCTTTGGGCCAATGCTCTCACCTTATGATTATGATTATTCCGACTTTGCTGCCATTAGTAAAAGCCCGGGCGGCGGACATTGGTTTGGCACTGACGCTCTTGGCAGGGATCTGTTTGTTCGCATTCTCTACGGCGCCCGTATCAGCTTGTCAATCGGCCTGGTCTCAGCCCTGGTCAACATGATCATCGGGGTCATCTATGGCGGCATAGCAGGTTATGTCGGCGGCAGAACGGATAACCTGATGATGCGCGTTGTAGACATCCTCATTGCGCTGCCGTCGCTTTTGTATGTTGTCATCCTCATGATGTTCATGGGTTCCAATATCCGCTCCATCCTCATCGCCCTTTGTATCTCTTCCTGGGTAGGCACCGCGCGAATCACGCGGTCCCAGGTCGTATCGCTCAAACAGCAGGAATACGTATTGAGCGCCAGACTCGCGGGAGCAAGCGGGTGGGAGATATTAACGCGCCATTTACTGCCCAACAGCATGGGTCCGGTAATTGTTTCTGTCACATTTCTTATCCCCGGCGCCATTTTCGCCGAGGCGTTTCTGAGTTTCCTGGGCATTGGCATCCAAAAGCCAATGGCTAGCTGGGGATCACTTGCAAACGACGCCATCGAAACGCTGCGTTCAGCGCCCTACCAAATGTTTTTTCCTGTAGCCGCAATTAGTTTGACAATGTTCTCCCTTAACTTTCTGGGAGACGGATTACGCGACGCGCTGGATCCGCGGCTTCGGAATTGACTGAAAGGAAATCCGATTTGCATCTGCTTGAAATCGAAAACCTTAACACAACATTTGATATCCACGTCGGCAGCGTTCAAGCTGTACGGGGTGTCAGCCTGAGTGTCGACCAGGGCGAAGCAGTGGGCATTGTGGGCGAATCCGGTTCGGGAAAAAGCGTCAGCATGCTGTCCCTCATGCGCTTGCTGCCTAATTATGCACAGGTCTCGGCCGACAGGATCATCTTTGAGGGGCAGGATCTGACAAGCGCATCAATTCGTGATGTTCGAATGCTCTCCGGCGACCGCATCGGCATGGTCTTCCAGGATCCAATGACCTCGCTCAATCCCTTGATGCCCGTGGGCAAGCAGATGCAGGAAACACTGCGTGTTCACCGAAAGATGACGGTCCATCAAGCCAGAGCGCGCGTACAGGAGATCCTTCAGCTTGTTGATATTCCAGATCCCGCCAGCCGCATGAAACAATACCCCCACGAATTGTCCGGCGGAATGAGGCAGCGCGTCATGATTGGCATGGCCATCGCCTCCGGCCCAAGCTTGCTCATCGCCGATGAACCCACTACGGCACTGGATGTCACCATTCAGGCGCAAATACTGGAACTGCTGAAGGGACTCAGGGAAAAGCTTGGCACTTCCATTATTCTCATAACACATGACATGGGTGTTATTGCAGGCATGTGCAGCCGCGTCTTTGTGATGTATGGAGGATATATTGTAGAAGAGGGAACCGTCCGGGAAATATTCTACAACCCCCGTCACCCCTACACTTGGGGCCTGTTGAAATCCATTCCGAAAAAGGACGGGGTACATGGCAAACTGGAACCCATCGCAGGTTCGCCCCCGGACCTGATCAGCCCGCCATCCGGCTGCCCTTTCCAGCCGCGGTGCGCCTATGCCATGCGCATTTGCCGCAGTGCTATGCCCTCAAAGACGGGTATATCGGATTCACACAGTTTGCGATGTTATTTGATGGATGCGGGCGCACCGCAAATAAAGAGGGGAGATGTGATCCATTGAGTGAAATGCCACTGGTCCGGGCGGACAACGTGTCGATGCACTTCCAAGTCGGATCCTCCTTCCTGAACAGCAAGAGGAAGACACTTAAAGCGGTCGACAAAGTCAGCCTTGCAATACGCCGCGGTGAAACATATGGGCTTGTCGGAGAATCAGGCTGCGGCAAGACAACGCTTGGCCGCTTGCTGGTGAGGCTGTACAGGCCAAGTGAAGGCGGCCTCCATTATGACGGCCGTGACATCACTTCGCTTAACAACCGGGAACTTCTTCCCTATCGGCAGAAAATGCAAATGATTTTTCAGGATCCCTATGCCTCCCTGAACCCGCGCATGACCGTTAGCACCATTATTTCGGAACCTTTGCTGAGGACCCAAAGAAGTCAGTCTCAGGTTTCTTCAAGGGTGAGAGAACTTTTGCCTTTGGTCGGACTTGACGAGAACCATGCCAGACGGTATCCGCACGAATTTTCCGGCGGCCAGCGTCAGCGCATCGGCATCGCGCGCGCACTGGCGGCAAACCCAGAATTTATTGTCTGTGATGAACCAATATCGGCATTGGATGTTTCCATTCAGGCGCAGATTGTCAACATGCTTGAGGAACTGCAGGAACGTCTGAACCTCACCTACCTTTTCGTATCCCATGATCTATCTATGGTTCGGCATATTTCCCATCGGGTCGGTGTGATGTACCTGGGTAATTTGGTGGAGACAGCCCCTGTTGACGAATTGTTCAGGCATATGGCTCATCCTTACACCAAAGCCCTGATTTCGGCTGTACCGGTCGCAGACCCAGATGCCTCAGCGAGCAGTTCACGCATTATCCTGCAGGGCGATGTTCCCAATCCGATGCACCCGCCCAGCGGCTGCCCCTTCCGCAGTCGCTGTCCCGTTGTAATGCCTGTGTGCGCTCAAGTGAAGCCTGTACTGTGTGATACCGGCGGGGGCCATATGGTTGCATGTCACGGCGTCATGCAGCCCAGCTAAACTGCTTCCATGCAAAAGCCGCCCAGTCCTGAAATTGACCGGGCGGCTTTCATTTGGTTAAAATGTTTATCCCACCGCGTCAAACTGGCTGTTGTACAGTTCCGCGTACAGGCCGCCTGACTGCATCAGGCTCTCATGGGTGCCCTGTTCTTTGATGTCGCCGTTTTCCATCACCAGGATCAGGTCGGCTTCCTTGATGGTGGACAGGCGGTGGGCAATGACAAAGCTTGTCCTGCCCTGCATCAGCTTGTGCATGGCGCGCTGGATGCGATGCTCGGTCAAGGTATCGACGTTGGAGGTGGCTTCATCCAGGATCATCACGGGGTTATCGGCCAGGAAGGCGCGGGCGATGGTCAGCAGCTGCCTTTGCCCCTGGGATATATTGTCTGCCGCCTCGTTGAGCTCCATCTGGTAGCCCCCGGGCAGCGTGCGCACGAAGTGGTCCGCGTGGGCGGCCTTGGCGGCGGCGATGACTTCCTCGTCCGTTGCCTGCGGACGTCCGTAGCGGATATTCTCCATGATGGTGCCAGAAAACAGCCAGGTATCCTGCAGCACCATGCCAAAGGACTTGCGCAGCTCTCCGCGCTCAAGCCTGCGTATATCCATGCCATCCACCTTGATGGCGCCGCTGTCCACATCGTAAAAGCGCATCAGCAGCTTGACCATGGTGGTCTTGCCGGCGCCTGTCTGCCCCACCAGGGCGACGGTCTGCCCGGGCTGCACGGTGCAGTTGAAGTCCCTGATGACGGGCTTGTCCTTGTCATAGCCGAAGTGGACGTGCTCAAACGCCACCGCGCCCTTGACGTCCAGCAGGCACAGCAGCTCTTCGCCCTGCTCCTCTTCCGCTTCATCCAAAAAGCTGAACACGCGCTCGCTGGCGGCGGCCATGGACTGCATCTGGCTGGACATCTGGGCGAACTGGGCGATCGGCCGCGTGAAGTTGCGCACATAGGCGATGAAAGCCTGGATATCCCCCACCATGATCTGGCCCGCGACCGCCAGCAGCGCGCCCGCGATGGTGACGCTGACGTAGCCCAGGTTGCCTACAAAACTCATGATGGGCATCATCAGCCCGGACAGGAACTGGCTTTTCCATGAGCTGACAAACAGCTTGGCGTTGGTCTGGCCAAAGCTCTCCTCCACCTGCCGTTCGTGGTTGTAGATCTTGATGATGTGCTGCCCCGAATAGGTCTCCTCCACCTGGCCGTTGAGCTCGCCCATGAAAGCCTGCCGGTCCTTGAAATAATGCTGGCTCTTTTTGAAGACAAACGCCATCAGCAAGCCGCTGAGCGGCACGATAACGAGAACCAGCAGGGTCATCAGCGCGTTGATGGAGAACATCATCACCAGTACGCCCACGATGGTGGCAAGCCCTGAAATGGCTTGCGTGACAGTCTCCGAAAGGTTCTGCCCAATGAGGTCGATATCGTTTGATATCAGGCTCAGCACATCGCCGACCGCGTGCTGTTCAAAATACTTGAGCGGCATCCGGTGAATTTTTTTGGATATATTCTCGCTGAGATGGTAGCTGAAATCAATCGATACGTCCGTCATCAGCCTGCCCTGGATCCACTGCCCCAGGCTGCTGACGCCGTAGAGCCCCAGCAGCATCAGCAGCACCCGCATGATCCTGGGGAAGTCGATACCGCCAATGCCCTGTACCTTTTTGACCAGGCCTGTGAATATTTCCGTGGTCGCCTGGCCCAGTATCTTGGGCCCGATGACCGCAAGGGCTGAGGCCGCAATAGACAGGAAGACAGCGATGATGATGCGGCCGCCATAGGGTTTCAAGTGGGGAAGCAGGCGGCGGAAGGCCTGTTTCAGGTTCATCTTTTTATCCGGCATGACCATCGGACCCATCATACGCTTGCGCCTCCCTTCAATTCTTCTGCGGAAAGCTGGCTTTCCGCAATCGCGCGGTAGGCATCGCTTGTTTCCAGCAGTTCCTCATGCCTGCCCTGGCCGGCGATGGCGCCGTTGTCAAGCACGATGATCTTATCCGCCTTGAGCACCGTGGCGATGCGCTGGGCTACGATGAGCACCGTGGTGTCCTTCATCTCACGGCGCAGCGCCTGGCGCAGCTTCAGGTCCGTGCGGTAGTCAAGCGCGGAAAAGCTGTCGTCGAACATCAGGATCCCCGGCTGTTTGGCGATGGCCCGCGCGATGGACAGGCGCTGCCTTTGCCCGCCGGAGACATTGCTGCCCCCGCGCGCCACAGGGCTCGCGTAGCCTTCGGATTTTTCCTTGATAAAGTCCTCTGCCTGGGCTATCCTGGCAGCCTGCTGCATCCTTGCGTCTGTCATGGTCTCGTCGGAATACTTGATGTTGGATGCGAAATCCCCGCTGAAGAGCACGCCCTGCTGGGATACATAACCTATCTGCGCGCGCAGCGTCTCAAGGCGCATTTGGCGGATATCCACGCCGTCGATCATGATGGCGCCCTGCGTCACGTCGTACAGTCGCGGGATAAGGCTGACGATGGTCGATTTGCCTGAGCCTGTACCGCCGATGATGGCGGTCGTCTGACCCGGGACAGCGGTAAATGTGAGATCGTGCAGGGTATCCTCCTGCGCGTCGGGATACCTGAAGGATACATGGTCAAAGGTGATTTCACCGCGCTTGGCCGCGGGCTCCAGCGCCTGGACGGGATCCCCGATGGTGCTGTGCGTGTCCAGCACTTCCATGATGCGCTGCGTTGAGACATTGGCGCGCGGGAGCATGATGGCTGTCATGGAAAGCATCATGAAGGCCATAATGATGGACATGGTGTAGCTGATCATCGCCATCATCGCGCCTACCTGCAGGGTGCCAAGGTCGATGCCCCTGGCGCCAAACCAGACAATCAGCAGCATGACGCCATTCATCAGCAGCATCATCAGGGGCATCATCACCGCGAAGGTGCGGCCGATGAAGCGGATCACTCCCATCAAATCGCTGTTTGCCTTGTCATAGCGCTCTTCTTCGTAATCTTCCCGCGTGAAGGCGCGGATGACGGGCAGGCCGGTCAGTATTTCACGGGCAACCAGGTTTTGCCTGTCGACCATCTTTTGCATAATCTTGAACTTGGGCAGCGCGCGCCCGGCCAGCGTCCCCACCAGCGCTGCCGCCAGCAGCACCGCCAGCAGCACGATCCAGCTCAGGCCCGTGCGAAGCTGCGCGACGCGCCAGACCCCGATGATGCCCATCATGGGCGCGTACAGCAGGATGCGGAATGCCATTGCCGAAGTCTGTTCGACCTGGCGGATATCGTTGCCTGTCCGGGTGATGAGCGAAGCGGTCGAAAAGCGGTCGATCTCCGCTTTGGAGAAGCTGATCACGCGGTGGTATACCTGACCCCGCAGGTCACGCCCGATGCGGGCGGACGCCTGGCTGGAGAAAAACCCCACCCCGATGGCCAGCGCGCCCATCAGCAGGGTGACCAGCAGCATTTCGCTGCCTTGCCCCCACAGGTATTCCTGCTGCAGGGCGCTGACGTTCAGCCCCAGGGCGGCGTACTCCCCGCGCACATACTGCACGGCCGCCTGGCTCAGCAGGCTTTCGGACTGAGGTCCCTGTTTTTCAAGCATAGCCCTGGCTGTGGCCAGGATCTGCTCCCCCGGCATGATGCCGCTGCGCATGGCCGCCAGCGCAATTGTGTTCCCCTGCTTTTGCAGGGTAAACAGCACCGCCATAGGTACGCGCAGCGTGTCGCTGAGCTCTGTCAGCTGCGTTTTTTCAAGCTGCCCAAGGCTGTATACGCCGTTTTCCAATGTATAGGAAGCCTCGAGCACAGCCTTCTGCCCGTCTGTCAGCAGCAGGCGGATATCCTCATAGCTTCTTTGGCCCAGTTTCCTTGCCGCGGCTGTCTCAATGCCGCCCGACTGGATGCCCACGTCCACCAGATTTGCCATATAGCCCGGCAGCGCCATCTCACAATATGTCTGCGCCACCAACAGGAAGAATATGATCAGCGCGGCCTTCCACTCGGGCCGCAGCAAACGAAGTACCTTCACGTTACCCTCCTGTCACACGCCCGCCTGCGGGCGCGAACGGCTCATTATAGGCCTATGGGTGAAGATACGTCAATTACGGCGCGAGTTATGATAGAGTCCGCAAGGTCGGAAATGTGTCACAGCCGCCTTTGATAACAGCGGTCTCCTTCTGCCATCAATTGGGCTTTTCCGTTGCCGGGGACGTTTGAATGTTTATGTCAGGGTAATCTACCAAAGTCGCCATCGCGTTCTTTACGGCCATGATGACAGCCTCGCTGGTATAGGTCGCGCCTGCAAGCACATCCACGTCAGCGCTGCCTTCCCTGACGATTTTTTCGGATATCTCAAGCAGTGCGGGGGCGCCGATGTCCTCTGTTTCGTTTTTGCCGATTGCCTCCACTTTGACGATCCTACCATCTTCCAGGGTCACGGTTGCCCTGACCGTGCCGCCAAAACCTTCAGCTTCCCCTGTCAGGACGAGGATCGTCTTCACGTTCTGCCCTTCCTGGCCAATTGATATTTCCAGGTGGATTTCCCTCGTCCCGATATCATCGCCGGATGGTGCCCAATGTTCCGGTTGTGTCTCTTCTGATGATACCGGCATGTCGCCCAGATCCGTGCTTTCATCGGGTGCATCGCTATCCTCGTCCCAAAAAGCGATGTCATTCTCCTTCGCATAACCCCTCGCGTAGCTTTCCGGGGCGCACAGGAACCTGAAGTCCGTGCCAACCTCGTCGAAAGCCTCCGGGTCGATGAAGGTGACGCTGCCGGGGAGGGAGGCCTGCCGTAGGGCTCCGCAGCCGCCAAAGGCGAATTTCCCGATGGTTTGCGTGCCTTCGGGAATGGTGACGCGCTCAAGGCTGACGCAGTAGGCGAAGGCAAAGTCCCCGATGGTCAGCAGGCTGCCCGGCAGGTTGACATCCGCCAGGCCAGCACAGCTAAAGAACACCTTCATGCCAACGGCCGTGACGCCTTCAGGCAGCGTGATATGCTGCAATTGCCCCTTGTTCATGAACGCCTCGTTCCCTATTGCGGTCACCGGATGTTCGCCCAAGGTGGCCGGCAGGACCAGTCTGGTTTCGTCCCCGGTGTATCCGGCGATCGTCGCTGATCCATCCTCGTTCAGGGTGTATTGGAATCCGCTGTCTGTAAAATTGCTGCCTTCCGCAAGTCCCGCGCAGGGCAGGGACAATGCCAGCATGAGGCAGAGCAATGCTATGATCATCTTTCTCATAAATTCCTCTCCAATGCATTGGCGCTCATGTAAAGGAACGGGTTGAAAAGCAGCGCTTTGGACTTAGAATTTTGGCGGAGCTCCGCTATCCTTTACTGCTTCCCAAACAAACCAATATTCACAGTTATCGTATTTTGACGGCGCTTTCTGATAGGTTGTTCCGCTTAGAACAAGATTTCCGTTTTTAACACTCAGGGTGCCTTCCACTTGATTCTTGTACCCCTCATCATTTGAAGTCGTGGCTTTGAATACGCCTTCATTGTAGGTCGCAGGTCCTATAAATGATGATCCGCTTGCTCCTTTGTACGTGCCATTTCCGTTAGCGTCTATTTGAAGATAGAATGAATTATGAAAAGTAGTACCAATCGGTGAGAGGTTCCTTGTGTCTTTATGCGGTGCTCGATAATCAGTTACTATTGAAGTAATTGTCCACGATCCACTTAGAGCCGCAGGCGTCCAAGTCTCTTGTTTATCGGACACCTTTGGGCTTGGCGTCTGATGTTGTTGAGCGTACTCCCTGACGGTCACCTTCGGGCTCAGCACGGCGCCCGTTTGTTTGCCCTTGGCATCCTCAACGACCACCTTCATCTGGAACACGCCGGGGCCATTGATGGTCACCGGCAGCGATGCCCTTTCCAGCCAGCCAAATTCCGTGTTCGATTCGCCGTCCCTGAGCAGCAGATAATAGAACCAGTAGGGCGCCTCCCCGCCTGAAACGGAGGGGGTGAAGGTCACTGTATCGCCAACCTCCATGGCCGTTTTGTCCGCCGCGACGCTCTTGAGCATGAACGGCGCGATTGCCTCCCTGACGGTCACTTTTGGGCTCAATATCGATGCGGATTGTTTCCTGTTCGAGTCCATAACAGTTGCCTTCATCTCGTATACGCCGGTATTCTTAAGATTCACCGACAAGGCTTGATCTGATATCCAGCCATAATCAGTATTGGCGCTGCCGTCTTTATACAGCATATAGGTAAATTTGAAAGGCGCTTTGCCGCCTGAGACAATCGGGGTGAAAGTTACGGTCTCCCCTGTCTCCACGGACGTATTGCTGACTTTTATGCTGTTCAGCGTAGGCGCTTGTTCCGGTTCCCTGACGGTCACCTTCGGGCTCATCACGCTTTGTGACTGTGTCCCGTTCGCGTCCATCGCCATCCCTTCCATTTGGTATACGCCTGCTTCCTTAAGTTCCACAGGTTCGGAAGCATTTGACAGCCAGGGATAATCTGAATACGCTTCGCCATCCTTATACAGCATGTAGGTGAATTGGTAGGGCGCCTTGCCCCCTGAGACGACCGGCGTGAAGTAAACCGTCTCCCCCGTCTCCACGGATGTCTTGCTTGCATTAATGCCGGAAAGTATCAGGGGCGACTCGGCTGGCGTGTATATGTTGCTGAATACGGTGTCGGCAGGGTATTGCGCCGCTGCCTGCAGCATGCCATTGCCCAGGTCCCTGACAGTGACGATGATTCTAAGCTCCAGCGGATCGTAGGCCATGCCTGCTTCGCTGCCGGGGACCTCGCGAATGAGGTACGTAAAGCTCTTCCCCGCGTCTTTCTGCGTGTATTGGAGCGGGCCGAAGGTGATTTCCCCGGCTCTGCCGTTCATCGTGGCGGCCATCAGGGCCTCCTCCCCTCCCTGGAGCCGTATGAGCTCGAATGTGAACTCGCCGTATTTCAACGCCCTCCCCTGCAGCTCCTTGCCCGCCTCCAGGAGCAGTTCCGTGACTGCCCTGTATGTATTGTTGAATTCCATGTCGGCGGGATAGAACACAAGCGCCGAAAGTGCGCCGCCGCGGTCTGCGACGACCACCGTGACCGTCATCACCATCGGGTCATAGGCCATACCCGCCTCAATGCCGGGGATCTCCGTGACCGTATAGGTGAAGGTCCTGCCGATGTCCGCCGCCGTGTAGCGGATGGGGTCGAAAGCGACGTGGCCGTTGCGGTCGTTGGTCTGCGTCTGCAGCTGCTGCGTGTAGGTAACCGGAACAAAAATGACGGCCCCGCTCAAGGGGAGTACCTGGCGTTCAAGCACCGTGAACGTCCGGCACAGCAGGAAGGTGAATTCCCCGTTCTTCAGGGGCCTGCCGTCCAGCCGTTTGTCCGCCGAGATGCTCATGCCGTCCCCGCTTCCCGCGGGCGCGTCGGCGGTTTTGGCGACCACGTCCGCCTCTGCAAGCGGCATCAGCCGCTCGGTCTGGCTCATCGCGGCATCGCCCGGGTCCCTGGCCTCCCCGGTCGCGGAACTCACGGCGTCCTTCTCCGCAGGTTCAGGGACTGCGCCTGCTTCCTGCCGGAAGGTCCCGGTGACTGAGCCCCAGACCGTCACTGCCTGGCCGGTCTCAATCTTTGGCTCGTCGACCCCGTAGCGGTATTCCGCCTTGAGGGGGTAGGTCCCGCTGCCGTTATTGAGCAGGAAGAATTCGCAATGGCCTTCGCTGTCAAGGACAGTGATCTCGCCAACCGTACCCTGCAGTTTGACCAACAGGCCTGTTTCCTGTGTATTAAGGAGAGCCAGGTATTCGTCATTTGACATGCTTTGGCATTGCGGGTCCAATACCGCTGCGCGCGCGGAGCGCCCCACATCGGTCTCCTTCAGGTAGCCTTTTTCAAATTCGCCTTCGAAGATCAGCCGGCCCAGGGCATTGTACAGCTTCCCCTGTCCGTGGAAGACAGGCCCGCCCGTCAGGCCGGTCGAGAAGCTACCGTCGTAGAGGACCGTCTCCCCTTTGAACAGCCGGCCATGGGTGAGCTCAAAACGCTCGTAGCTGCCCCGGTATCCGGTGCCATTCTCCCATATGGTCTCGCCCTCGCCCTGGATGACGCCCATTTCCCAGCTGCCTGTGTAGGTCCACCCGGTCCCCTCGCTGTTGGCACTGGAAAAGCTGCCCTTTCCATGGGGCAGCCCGTCCTGTGTTTCCCCCGTATACATCCCGCTGCGCTCGTCGGATGGAAACTGCAGCGTGAGCTCTACAGACTCACGGTCGCCTTCCGGCAGGTCAGCAGGCATTTGTGCTGTCTCAACCGGAGCGCTTTCTTCGCCAGCTGCCACCGGCTGATCTTCGCCGCTTTTATCGTTCCCTGTTTCCACGGGAGCGCTTTGGCTGAGGGACTCCGGCGGTGTATCAGGCACGTACGCGGCAGGTTCCTCAAAGGGAATACCATTCTCCTGCGCGTATTTCCCCGCGTAGCTGCCCGGCTCGCACCATAGTTTGAAGTCCGGGCTGGCTCCTTCAAATGCCTCAGGACCGATGGCGGTCACGCTGCCGGGCAGGAATGCTTGCCACAGGGCAGCGCATTCCCCAAACGCGAACTCGCCGATGCTCTGCGTACCTTCGGGTACTTTCACAGTTTGCAGGCTCCCGCAGTAGGAGAAGGCAAAGCCGCCGATGGTCCTCAGGCTCCCCGGCAGGATGACCTCCGACAGGCCGGAGCAGTTGTAGAACGCCTTCATGCCGATAGCCGTCACGCCTTCGGGCATAGTCACGCCCTGCAGGAGCCCGCTGTTCATGAAAGCTTCATTGCCGATAAGTGTCACAGGATGCCCGTCAAGGCTGTCCGGAACAGTCAGTTGTGTGTCTGGTCCCGTGTACCGGACGATGCCTGCCGTGCCGTCCTCATGGAGGACATACTCGTAGCCACCACTTGATCCGGCCGTGCTTTCTCCAATACCGGGAAGCGGTAAAAGCAGTAAAAGTATGAGGCTGACCAAGAGTGAAGCAGCTCGTTTCATCTTTAGACCCTCCGTTTTATCACTGACTTTCATCATGAGTATGTTGTTCAGCAAACAGCGCATCATTGCTGCTGGATTTTTTCCGCTGTCCACGTTCCGGAATAATAACCCGGTCCGACATCCTGCTTAATGGTTCCGGTGAGCGTCATGGTCCCATCCTTTGAGCTCAAGGCTGCTGAAATAGTGTCCTTGTAGATATCCCAGCTGTATTTTGCTGTAAATTTACTGTTTTTTAGTGTTGTTGTTCCTGATACTTCTCCCCAAATGATAACGCCTGTCCCATCATTGTTCATTTCAAGGGTGAAGCTCCCTTGAAATATTTGTGGGAACGGTTCAGACGGGGTACCCCGACCGGTGTATTTGGTGTATGTTGTGACATAGGACCAACCTCCATTCAGTTCCCCGGCCTGAATGACCGGCTTCTTGGTGGCGATGGGCTTTGGAGTGGGAACCGAGGTGGGGTCAAAACTGTTGACCCACCGATTACCGGAGGGATATTCAATATCCGCGCCCAGTTTGCCGTTCCCGGCGTCCCGGATGGTCACCTTCGCCGTCTTTACCGACAGGTCATAGGTCATGCCGGCTGCTTTCCCGGGGATTTGCCTGACTTCATAGACATAGGTGTTGCCGATGTCCGCCTGCGTGAACCGGATAGGATTGAACGCGACTTTGCCTTCCTTGTCATTGGATATCTTCTGGAGGACCTTTTCCCCCAGCTTGATTTCAAAGTTGAATTCCTTGCTCTTCAGCGCCCGGTTCTCAAGCGCCACGGAGAAAACCGGAGCCACTTCCCCTGACGCTTTGTAGCTGTTGTTGAATATCGCATCGCCGGGATATTCGGCTTTCACGCTCATTATTCCGCTGCCGTCATCAGCAACGGTGACCTTGACCGTCTTTGGCTGCTGGTCATATGTCATGCCGGCTTCATTCCCGCGGATCTCACTGACCTTGTAGCTGAAGGTTTTCCCGGCATCCGCCCGCGTGTACCTGATGGGATCAAATGAAATGCCGCCGCGTTTGTCATTTTTACTTGTCAGGAGGACTTTATTGCCCTGCTTCAACTCAAAGCTGAACTCGCCGTTCTTCAGCGCCCTGCCCTGCAGTTCCTTGTTCAGCTGAATTTGGATCTCACTGCTCACCAGATATGTGTTGTTGAAGGCTGTATCGGCCGGATAATACACAATGGCGGAAGGGGTGCCGCCGCTATCCGCGACGATCACCGTGACCGTCAACACCATCGGGTTAAAAGCCATGCCCTGCTCGGTGCCTGGAACTTCCGTAATGGTAAAGGTAAAGGTACGGCCGATGTCTGCCGCAGTAAACCTGATCGGATCAAAGGCGACTTTCCCATCGCGGCCGTTTGCCTTTGTCTGCAGCTGCTGCGTATAGGTGACCGGTACATAGATTATGATACCAGTCAGTGGGTCGACCCTCCGCTCGATCGCCGTCCAGGTTTGACACAGCAGGAAGGTGAACTCCCCGTTCTTCAGCGGCCTGCCGTCCAGCAGCTTCAGCGCCTCCAGCCTGACGTTGTCGCTCCCCCTTGCGGGCGTATCGGCGGTCATGGCCACCACGTCCGCCTCCACCTTTGGCATCAGCCGCTCCCCGGCTGCGGTTGCCGCGTCGCTTGCTTCGCCGCTCTTGGGGGTAGCCCCGGTACCGGTGTCCGCGGCCTGTTCGGGCGCTTCGCCCGCTTCCTGTATGTGGATGCCGATCACGGAGCCCCAGGCCGTTACCGACTGGCCGGTCTCCAGCTTGGGCTCATCCACCCCGCAGCGGTATTCCATCTTGACGGGATAGGCGCCGCTGCCCCCGTTGAGCAGGTAAAACTCACAGTGCCCTTCACTGTCTAGGACAGTGATCTCGCCAACCGTCCCCTGCAGCTTGACCAACAGACCTGTTTCCTGTGTATTGAGGAGAGCCAAATATTCGTCATTTGTCATGCTTTGACACTGCGGGTCCAATACCGCTGCGCGCGCGGAGCGCCCCGCCTCGGTCTCCTTCAGGTATCCTTTTTCAAATTCACCTTCGAAGATCAGCCGGCCCAGGGCATTGTACAGCTTCCCCTGTCCGTGGAAGACAGGCCCGCCCGTCAGGCCGGTCGAGAAGGCCCCGTCGTAGAGGACCGTCTCCCCTTTGAACAGCTGGCCATGGGTGAGCTCAAAGCGCTCGTAGCTGCCCCGGTATCCTATGCCGTTCTCCCATACCGTCTCGCCCTCGCCCCGGATGACGCCCATTTCCCAGTTGCCTGTGTAGGTCCACCCGGTCCCCTCGCTGTTGGCGCTGGAAAAGCTGCCCTTTCCATGCGGAAGCCCATCCTGTGTTTCCCCCGAATAGTTCCCCGTGCGTTCGCCCGAAGGAAAGGACAGGGTAATCTCCTTTCCCGTCATTTGCTCCGGTTCTGCTGCGGTTTCCTCCACAGGGACCGTCTGTGTGTCCCCGGCCGTGGTTTCCGGCAGCTCCTCGGGCTCGTAGGAATCGGGATCCCCAAAGGCAATGCCCTGTTCGGCCGCATAGCCCTGTGCGAAGCTGTCCTGGCTGCACCATAGTTTGAAGTCCGGGCTCGCGCCAACGAAGGCGTCTGTGCCGATCTTCATCACGCTGTCTGGCAGGAAGACATGCAGCAGGACCGTACAGTCTCCAAAGGCGTATTCACCGATGCTTTGCGTGCCTTCGGGGACCGTGACAGCCTGAAGACTCCCGCAGTAGGAGAAGGCAAGAACTCCGATGGTCCTCAAACTCCCCGGCAAAACAACATCCGACAGGCCGGAACAGTTGTAGAATGCCTTCATGCCGATGGCCGCCACGCCCTCCGGCACGGTCACGCCCTGCAGGAGGCCGTTGTTCATGAACGCCTCGGCGCCGACGCTTGTCACCGGATGTCCGTCAAGGCTGTCCGGTATGGTCAGCTGCGTGTCTGATCCCGTGTACCGGGCAATGCCGGCTGTGCCGTCCTCATTGAGGGCATATTCATAGCCACCGCTTGAAGCGCCTGCGCTTTCACCGAGCCCCGCATGCAGCGGAAGCCACGACAGCGCAAAGCACAGCAAGACCGCCGTAAAGCGTCTCATGTGCCTATCCTCCGTTCTATATTTGCCTTCATGTTTTATTCCCGGATACGTGCCGGGATTTCCGGCTTGGCCGTGTTTCTGCTGCCTTGTATCCTGCGGTTGCTGCGGTGCGATATGCGGTTTGATCATGCATGTGGTCATGCTGTACAGGTCATATTCTGCTTTGGTCGTTCATTCGCCATTTCGGCTGTGACTGACAAGGTGTTTTGTTATTTCTTGAACAAGATGTGGCACAAGTCCGAGTCGATCATTATTCGGGATATCCTGTCAGCCAAATTATACTTTCAACATCAAAGAATTGCAATGGCTACAATGTCGACCACTCTAAGCTTTCCTTCACTTCCTTCGCTGACGGTGAAGCGCACATCAAATCCCGCGTAATAAAAGCCAAAGACCCGCAGCGGATCATCCAGATAAGCCGGCCTTGGGTCATTGCTTAGCGCGCCGATGAGGCCTTCACGCTTGTCAGGGGGAATCTTGTCAAGCAGGGCTTGCGGGATCTCAACGTCCAATTGCGCCCTGTCACGATCTCCCGTAAAACCGTCCCCGGCTTCCGGGATGCTGTCGGCATAGGGCAGGTAGGGCTTGATATCATAAATGGGCGTGCCGTCCATCAGGTCGGCGCCCGATACACGCAGCACCAGGCCCAGCGATCCTTCCCATTCAATGCTTTCCAGCTTTACGCAGGACAGCCCCAGGGCATTTGGCCTGAATGGCGAGCGGGAGGCAAATACGCCCACCCGCTCATTGCCGCCCAGCCGGGGCGGCCGCACCGTCGCCGACCAGCCCTCCCGCTTTGCCTGCGAGAAACCCCAGATCAGCCAGATATGCGAAAAGCCTTCGAGCCCGCGCAGCGCCTCGGGCTGTCTGTACTGCGGCTCAAATACGATGCGTCCCCTGATCCCTTCCACCAGGCCGCTCTGCCTGGGCAGCCCGAACTTGGTAGGGAAATCGCAGCGCATCCGCGCGATGACGCGCAAAACCTGACCCTCGGGCATGCCTGGCCCGCTCATACCTTGACGGGATTCGCCCAGGCCTTGCGCCCGCGCTCGTCGATAACGACCGCGCGCACAAAGGTTTCGGGAAAGTCGCCATGGCGCTTGACAGTATAGCTTGCCCCCGTGATACCTTCGCCCGTGAAATTGCGTCGGGCCGCCCAGGGCAGGTTGGAGAGGAAAATGATATGGCGCGCGGGGCTGCAGGTGATGTGAAGGCTGTCCCCGTCAAATGTCAGGCTGTTGATGGACGGCCCGCAGCTGGCATGGTAGCGTCCCTGTATGAAGGCTTCCATGACGCTTGCCTGCGTCAGCTCCTCAGCCTGGATACGGATGAAGGCCTGCCCCTCATCCCCCGCATAGAAATGCGCGTCGTCGGACGCAACGGTGTTGATCAGGCAGCCGCCGGCAGCTGCTGCATCGAGCAAAACCGTGCTGTCCGCCCTGTCGCCGCTGAAAGGCGGGGAGGAGACCGCGTTATAGATTTCCGCCGCTGCGATGTGCCGCAGGCCTGCGATGGTTTCCATTGTATTGAGTGACCAGGCGGGATGCGCCAGGATGGCCTGGCCGCCGCCCCTGACGATGCGGTTGACCGCGGACTGGGGACCGAATGTCGACTTGTCCAGGTGCGCCATGCCCTCGTCCACGCCGATGCCGACAATGTGAATGACCTGATTGACCAGGAAGAAATCCACTTCGATGCCCGGGATGACCAGCATGTTCCTGTTATAGTGCGTATCAACCGTTCGTTTCCAATGGTCCGTCACGGCGATAAAATCATAGCCCAGCCCCCGGTAACGCGCTTCAGCGTCTTGCGGGGACAGGGCTCCGTCGCTGTTTTGTGTATGCAGATGCAGGTTCCCTTTGAAAAAAGGCTTGCCCGCCTTCAATAGTTCCATACGTTCCTCCCTTTGCCCGGCCCATTGTAGCACGCTGGGCAAACGGAGGCAATTGACCCTTCATAACGCGAACTTTTCCCCGCTGTCCGCCTCCAGCGCGTAGCGCAGGGCATCCATCAGGTGATCCGGGCCCTCGGGCTGGGGCAGCCGGCCGCCATCCCTGTCCGGGCGCCAGCGGTAGTTCTCCAATTCCTCCATCAGGTGCACGCAGCTGCGGTCGCAGATGATCTCATGGCGCTGCAGCCACTGCAGGCCGTGGCGGACAGAATCCGGCCCCTTTTTGGCAGCCAGCGCCCTGATGCCGTAGCGGCGCAGCTCGGCGATCGATTTGGGTTCGGCGCTATCGCAGACGATGGGCTCGCCGCCGCAGAAAGCCTTGAGCCTCTCGGCCAGCGCTTCATTGCCCTGTCCGCGAAAGTACAGCTCATCCAGGACAAAGATACGCCGCCGGGCTTTGTCAAGGTGCAGCTTGACCACCGCGCAGGGATCCGCCGCGTAGCCAAAGTCCAGACCAAAGCGGAGGGTATCCGCGCTCATCTTCAAGGTGCCCAGGTCCTGCGCGTGCCAGTTCCTGATGATGGCGCCCTCTTGCTCGCCCCACTCGCCTCGCGTATAGACCCGGTGGAAATAGGCATCCCGCTCCCCCTCCAGCGCGCGGCGGTCGTCGGGCGTCAAAAAGCGGTTGTCCTCATGCGTCGTGCGCAGGATCAGCAGGTCATCATCGGCGATCTGCCGCATGCCGTCCTGCCAGCCCATGAAATAGGCTTTGTATATCCAGTGGGATCGGCTGACCGGGTTGAAGCTCATCGTCATTCGCTTCTTGTGCGGGCTGACGCCGCGCAGGCGCTTTTCCAGCTGCTTGATGTCACCGTAACGGCACTCCGTCGCCTCTTCCGCCCAGATATCGGTCAACACGCCTTGCTTTGGGGTAAGGGACTTGATCTTCTCCACGTCATCCAGGCCGGCAAAGAGGATCTGCGCGCCAGAAGACAGGCAGTCAATGCCCATCTCCGCCTTGTTCACCTCAAAGTGGGCCTTCAGGCCAAAGCGCGTGATCGCCTTGCCGACCTCATTGAATGTTGAGTGGCGCAGCGACCTGGCCACCTGGCGGACGATGAGCGTGTTGCGCCCGGTCAGGGCGTCCAGCGCGCAGCGGCTTGCCAGGAAGACGCTCTTGCCCGACCCGGCGCCGCCAAAGTATATCTGATGGCGCTGCTGGGCGGTGAGGCAGGGCAGATAACAGGTGTTGAAGCTGCCCTGCGGGACAGTGATGGCGCGGCGAACCGGCGCCGCGGGATTATTCATCCCCCTGCACCTTGAGGACCCAATCGCCGGCTGGGGGGATATCGCTCGCCTGCGCCGTGTCTGTCAGTGCCATGATCTTGAGCAGTTCCGCGGCGCTCAATTCCCCCAGCAGCATCTTCTCCGCCAATTTTTCCGCCGCCATCTCGCGCAGGCCGGCGATGCGCCCCGGGTCTTTTCTTCCCTTACCGGCAGGGATCCTTGGTTTGCTTGGTTTTTCCATGTGTGCGCCTCCTTTTCACACACTCGTTTAGCATAGGGCTGCCGCTGACATCCACTGACATGGGCTGACATACGCGAGTCCGGCTCTCATGCATTGTTCGCTTGTTGTTTTTTTATCTTGCGGAGGCATCATTCATCAAATGTTCATCTGACGGTCATATCCCGGGTACACAATTGACATGTGAACAAGCAGAAAGAAGGAATGCCCATGAAAAGGAAAACCATCGCGCGCGGACTGCTGGCGCTTGCGGCTGTCGCCACCCTTGCATTTGCCGCGGTCCGCTTCATCCCCTCGGGCCGGGCGACAAGCGCCGCGGTCAATGCGGCAGCCACGCTGAATTACACCCGGGTCCCGCTTTCAAGCGGCAGTCTGTCCCAAACCGTCACCAGCACCGGATCGCTTTCGTATGAAAAAACCCAAACCCTCAAGGCAGCGCAGGCTGTTACGGTTGCGGTGATCCCGGTATCGGCAGGTGACCGGGTAAAGGCAGGCGACACGCTGCTCAGCTATGACGTGTCCCTGCTCCGGGACATCCTGGACCAGGCTAAGGCGGACCTGATCCTGCAGGACGCAGAGATCGCCTCCCTGGCAGGCGCGCAGTCGGATGAAGCAATCATCCCCGCGCAGGCGGCAGGCGTGGTGAAGGCACTTTACCTGCAAGCCGGCCACATGGTGCAGGAACAGCTGCAGGGCGGGCCGGCCGCGCTGCTGTCACTGGACGGCCTCATGCAGGTGGAGATCAGCCCGAGCCAGCCCCTGACGCTGGGGCAAAGCGTCAGGGTAACGCTGGGTACAACTGTCTACACAGGCAGCGTTTGCCGCCTTGACGCGGGCAAGGCGCTGGTGACTTTCCCTGATACGCGGGCGGCCATCGGCGACAGCGTGCAGGTAAAACTGGGCAATGTCATTGTGGGCGCGGGTGAAGCGCAAATCCACCTGCCCTTTCTCGTTTACACCGCGCTGGACGGCGTGGTGGACAGCGTGGACGCGTCGCTTAACGACTCGCTTCGCGCCAGGGGAAGCCTGTACAGTCTGACAGGCGTCACGCTCAGCGCGGATTATCTGGCGGCGCTAGAGAAGCGCGAGGACCTGCGGAAGCAAATCAAGGCGCTGGAAGCGTTGATCGCGTCCCCTCGGCTCACATCGCCCATCGACGGCATCGTCAAGGAAATTGCTGTCCAGGAGGGCCAGGCAGCCGCTGAAGGCGTTGCGCTGCTGACGCTCTACGCGGATGGCGACATGGTGATGAAGATCGATGTGGATGAACTGGACATCCTCAAGGTGGCCATTGATCAGGCGGGCAGCGTGCTGATGGACGCTCAGCCTTCAAGCCCCTACCGGGTCAAGGTCAGCCATATCGCAAGCATCGGCACGAGTTCGGGCGGTATCACCGGTTACGAAGTCACACTGAAGCTTGAGGATAACGCGGCCCTCATGATGGGTATGAACGGAACGGCAACCCTCACCGTGGGCGAAAGCGGCAAGGCGGTGCTGGTGCCGCTGTCCGCGCTTTACTCAGACCGCAATGGCAGCTATGTATGGCTCTGGCAGGAAGGGTTTGCCTCAAGCGATGAAACGCCGGGCATCAAGACCTACATCCAAACCGGCCTGTCAAACGAGCGGTACACCGCGGTCGCCCAAGGCCTCAGCGAAGGCCAGAGCGTCATGGTGAAAAACAGCGCCGCCGGGACCTCAACGCAGACCAACCGCTTTGGCATGGGCAGCATGCCCCAGGGTCCAAGCGGCGTCGGCCGGCCGGAAGGCGGCTTCAACCCATGATCAAAATGCGGGATGTTGTCAAATGCTACAAGCTGGGCGGAGAAACCATCTACGCGCTGGACCACATCAGCTTTGAGATAAGCGACGGTGAATATGTGGCGATCAAAGGCCCTTCCGGTTCGGGCAAGTCAACGCTGATGAACATCATCGGCTGCCTGGACATAGCCGACAGCGGTCTGTATGAGCTGGCGGGGCAGCGCATCGAGAAGTACTCCAACCGCCAGCTGGCGCGCCTGCGCAGCACGCATATCGGCTTTATCTTCCAGGGTTTTAACCTCTTAAGCCGCCTGAGCGCGCTTGAGAATGTCGAACTGCCGCTGCTCTATCAGAAGATGCCCGCGCAGCTGCGCCGCAGCCGGGCGCAGGAGGCGCTGGAAAGCGTGGGCCTGAAGGACCGCATGAAGCACAAGCCCCAGCAGCTCTCGGGCGGACAGCAGCAGCGCGTCGCCATCGCGCGGGCGCTGGCGGCAAAGCCCAAACTCATCCTGGCCGATGAGCCTACGGGCAACCTGGACTCAAAAACCGGCCTGGAACTGATGGAAATGTTTGATGAACTCAACGCCCTAGGCAACACCATCGTGCTCATCACCCATGACCTGCAGATCGCCGCCCACGCCAAACGCGCCCTGCACATCGTGGACGGGCGCATCATAGAACCGGATGTCGGGGAGGCAAGCTGATGAAGTCGGTACAGATGGCCTTCAAATCGATCCTGTCAAGCAAGATGCGCTCTTTCCTGACGATGCTGGGCATCATCATCGGTGTGCTGGCCATCGTGGTCCTGGTCTCCATCGCGCAGGGAACCAGCGCCTCGGTGACCTCGCAGATCGAAAAGCTGGGCACCAACCTGCTGACTGTCAATCTGCAGATACGCCGCAACAACCCCATTACTTTAGGCCGGCTGGACGAGCTGACGAAGGTGGAGGGCATCGCCTATGTCGCGCCCAGCTTGTCAAGCTCCGGCACCGTCAAGGCGGGGCTGGTGCAATACGAGGACGGCAGCATGCTGGCCACCACGCCCGGCATGGCCAGCATCCGCAATTACACGCTGGAACAGGGCCGCTTCATCACCGCGCCCGATGTCGACAACCGCAGCTTCGTGGCGGTCATTGGCCAGGAAACGGCAAAGGAACTGTTTGGCAGCACCCGGGCAGTGGATGAGACCTTCACCTACCTGGGCTATACCTTCACCGTGGTTGGCGTGCTTGACCCCATCGGCTCAAGCATGCTGGGCTCGGGCGACAACCTGATCATCCTGCCCTTCACCCTGGGTGAGCGGCTCTTCAGCCGCAAGGGCATCAGCAGCTTCTATGTGTCAGCCACATCGGGCGATACCGTCACGCAGGCCGAAACCGCCATAAAGGGCTTCATGGACGACCTGCTGCGCAGGGTATCCACATCCACCACCTACAACGTTTACAATCAAACCTCCATGCTGGAGACGCTGGGCGCGACGACGGCCACCCTCACGCTGATGCTGGGCGGCATCGCGGCCATCTCCCTGCTGGTTGGCGGCATCGGCATCATGAACATCATGCTGGTCTCCGTCTCCGAGCGCACGCGGGAGATCGGCATCCGCAAGGCCATCGGCGCCTCCCGCGCCAATATCCTCAGCCAGTTTCTGGTGGAAGCCCTGGTGGTCAGCCTGCTGGGCGGCCTGATCGGCCTTGGCCTGAGCATGGCCCTGATCAACCTGCTCAGCCGCCTGCTGAGCATGTCGCTGCTCGTCTCCCCCGCGGTCGCGGCGCTGGCGATAGGCTTCTCCCTGGTCATCGGCGTCGTGTTTGGCATGTATCCCGCCAACAAAGCCTCCAAGCTGCGCCCGGTGGACGCGCTGAGGCACGAGTAGGCTTCGCGAATATGCCCATCAAAAAAGCTTCGGGGTGCTGATGCATCCCGAAGCCATAATGGAACCTATGTAATTGTAAGCTTCCCCAAAGTTGAGTCCCTGCTGGGTGCCGCACCGTGGCCGGTGTCCATGCTGTTTACCTTGACAGGTACCGTGTGATGGATCGTTTGACCACCTGGGTTGATGACTTCCCGATAAGCTGAAACCTGGTCCTGGAGTATTGGAAGCGTATGCCTATGTACAGCTGCCAGTCCTGGGTGAAGGCTTTGTCCGCCTTCGCTGTACCTTCATACAAATCCGGGTCTTGCCACGGTCGCGCATCACCTGAGTCACCTTTACCTGGTTTGTTTACACCTAAGCGGCAGGTCCTGATTCCGAGGCGTTGCTTGCTGCCCTGTGTTCACATACCACAAAGGGCTGTCGTTGGAGATGGTCGTTTGTCAGCCAAGGCCGTCGCCTTATGGGCTGTGCGCTGAGCAGTGCTCCCGTTTAATCGAACAATGTTGGGGCGAGGCAAGCAACAAGTTCCGTGATCGGTTCTATATTCAGTGAATCGCCCTCCTCGAACCGTGTATTTGCGTACTTCCATCGGCTCACCGGACTCACTTGACACCCTTGATCCCTGTGACGCATCTTTTGGTTCAACTGCAATATACCAGCACGCCGTCCCATTGTCAAGCATTTTTTGTGGTATTGGGTGCGAATATTTCCTTTTATGGCGAAAATGCAGGCAGGACAAGGCAATACCGGGCCTTGCCAGTGGACGCGCAAGGGCAATTATGATATCCTAACTGTGCAGACATTTGGCATTCGCCGGGGAGGAAACAGGGTGATGGCACCGGAGCGGACCGCTTCTGTCCTGCGCCCCTGGCTGGGCAGCGACTTTGTAGCGGCGCACGCGCCGCTGATGGAGCGCCTCTGCCTGCGCTTGACCCGGTTTTTGCCCCAGCGCGACAGCCTGGCATTGACCGCGCAGGATCTGGACAGCCTGCTGTTCATGGCCGTGCGCGACGCGACGGGCGGCAGGATGCTGCTGCGGATGGACAACGACACGTACATTCGCGTCAGGCTGGCGGATTTTGCCGTTATGGCCGATGAACTGCTCTGCCTGCTGATGGAAAAGCTCCCGGTGGACGAACAGAGTTTCCTGTTGATCAGGGACTATTCGCTCCACGCGGGATCGCTGGCGGCGCTCAAGGCGCTTTACCTCCGCTATGAGGCCTTCCAGAGTCCGGAGGAGTTCAAGACCATCGTGCGCGTCATCAGGACCTGCCACCCGCCTTTCCGCTGGCGCGGCTGGCTTCAGCCTTAGTTTATACGAGGGGGACGCATGGGAAAGATCATCGCCGTCGCCAACCAAAAAGGCGGCGTGGGCAAGACGACGACCGCCATCAACCTGGCAGCCTGCCTGGCTGAGCTGGGAAAAAAAGTGCTTCTGCTGGACCTGGACCCCCAGGGCAACGCCACCAGCGGCGCGGGCATCCAGGCCGGCGCACGCACCAGTTATGAGCTGCTGATCGATCAGCTGCCCCCTGCGCAGGCTGTGGTCGCAAGCGCCGTGCCGGGCCTTGACCTGCTGCCCAGCGATATCCGCCTGGCCGCGGCCGAGGTGGAACTCGTGCAGCTGCCCCAGCGTGAATACCGCCTCAAGCAGTCGCTTGGCGATCTGGCGGAGCGCTATGACTACTGCCTGATCGACTGCCCCCCTTCATTGGGTTTGCTCACCATCAACGCCCTGACTGCGGCAGACAGCGTGCTGATCCCCATCCAGACGGAGTACTACGCGCTGGAAGGCGTCACCGCGCTTATGAACACCATCAACCGCCTGCAGCATTCCGTCAACAGGGCCCTGCAGCTGGAAGGCGTGGTACTGACGATGTATGACGGACGCACGAACCTGAGCCTGCAGGTGGCGTCCCAGGTCAAGAAACACTTTCGGGGCAAGGTCTTCAGCGCGATCATCCCCCGCAACGTCCGCCTGGGCGAGGCGCCCAGCCATGGGCAGCCCATCCATGTATACGATCCCCGCAGCGCGGGCGCGGAAGCATACCGGGCATTGGCGGCCGAACTGATCAAGCGCAACGCGGGATAAGAAGGGATCGCATGATAAAGAAAAACGCACTGGGGCGCGGGCTTGACGCGCTGATGCCCCGGGGGGACTATCAGGACAGCGTGCGGGATATCCCCATCACGCTGATCGACATCAGCCAAAGCCAGCCGCGCAAGGCCTTTGACCAGGCTGGGCTTGAGCAGCTGGCCGACAGCATCCGCGAAGTGGGCGTGCTGCAGCCGATCCTGGTGGTCGAATCCGCAGGCCGCTACCGCATCGTGGCGGGTGAGCGGCGCTTCCGCGCGGCCAGGCTGGCCGGCCTGACTTACGTTCCCTGCATGCAAAAGAACTTCGCGCCCCAGGAGGCCATGCTGGCGGCGCTGATCGAAAACCTGCAGCGCGAAGACCTGAACCCCATCGAAGAGGCCAGCGCCATCCACACCCTGATGGAACAGGGCGGCATGACGCAGCAGGACGCGGCGCAGCGATTGGGCAAAAGCCGCCCCGCGGTGGCCAACGTGCTGCGCCTGCTGAGCCTGCCCCAAGCCGTTCAGGACCTGGTCAGCAGGGGCAGTTTGTCAGAGGGGCACGCGCGGGTGCTGGCCGGGCTGAAAAGCGCGGCGCAGCAGGAAGCGCTTGCCCGGCGCGTTGTGCTGGAAGGCCTGAGCGTCAGGACGCTGGAAAAGCTATGCCAGGCACCGCAGAAACCCAAGCCCTCCCCCGCTCCCCGGCTGGCGCCCGAGCTCAGGGACTTCGCCGAACGCCTGCAGCAGGCGACCGGCCTGCGCGCGAAGATCCAGGGCGACCTTGAGCAGGGCACGATCACGCTGCGCTATACTTCCGCCCAGGAATTGGAAGGGTTCTACGAAGCTCTGGAGCAGATACTGCCGTGAAAAGGGAAGCTATGATCGGCAACAGCCTCCTTTTTGTCGCAGCCCTCATCTGGGGCTGCGCCTTTGTCGCCCAGAGCATGGGCATGGACTTCATGGGCCCCTTCACCTTTCAGGCAGTGCGTTCCCTTGTGGGGGTCGCCGTGCTGGTGCCGGCCATCGCGCTTCAAAACGCCTGGAAAAAGAAGCACGGCAAGTACAGCAAGCCCAGCCAAAGGAACAAAAAGGACCTCCTGCTGGGCGGATTGGCCTGCGGCACCCTGCTTTGCGTCGCAGCCAACCTGCAGCAGATGGCGCTCCAGTACACAACTGCCGGCAAGGCGGGCTTCCTGACGGCGCTGTACATCCTGCTGGTGCCGGTGGTGGGCATGTTTGCCGGCAAAAAGCCAAGTCCGCTTATTTGGCTGTGCATCCTGATGGCGGCTTTCGGCTTATGGCTGCTCAGCGTCAAGGACGGCTTCACCATCGCCCTGCCCGATCTGCTGCTGATCCTGTGCGCGCTGGTCTTCACCGGCCACATCCTGCTGGTGGACCACTTCTCCCCCAAGGTATCGGGCCTGCAGCTGTCCAGCCTGCAGTTCCTGGTCGCGGGCGTGCTGTCCGCCATGTTGATGCTGGCATTTGAACAGCCCAAATGGCAGGGCATCGTCCGGGGCTGGGCGCCCATTCTCTATGCCGGCGTATTGTCCAGCGGCGTCGCCTACACCCTGCAGATATTGGGCCAGCGGCGCACTTCGCCCACCATCGCCTCGCTGATCATGAGCCTGGAGAGCGTCTTTGCCCTGCTGGCGGGCATGCTCATCCTGGGGGAGCAGCCCAGCCTGCGCGAACTGGCAGGCTGCGCCATCATGCTGGCGGCCATCATCCTGGCCCAGTGGGCCCAACTGCCAAAGCGCATTGCGCAAGGAGTCGTACATGAAAGCATTTGAACCGTTTTCCGTCAAAAACCTGAGCCTGAAGAACCGCCTTGTCATGCCGCCCATGTGCATGTATTCCGCCCTCGCCGGGGACGGGCGGGTCACGCCCTTCCACCTAGCCCATTACGGCGCCAGGGCCATCGGCGGGATAGGCCTGATCATTGTGGAGGCGACGGGCGTCACCCCCGAAGGGCGCATCAGCGACCAGTGCCTGGGCCTTTACGAGGATGCCCAGACCGAAGGGATGCGCGGGCTTGTCGATACCGTGCATGCCTTGGGCGGCCGCATCGCCCTGCAGATCAACCACGCCGGGCGCAAGTCCCAGACTGCCTCGCCCCACCACCTGGCCCCCTCGGCCGTCCCCTACAATGAGCACCCGGTCAACTACAGCCAGATGACGGGGGACGAGATCGCGTTTGTGGTGGATGCCTTCCGCCGTGCCGCCCGGCGCGCCGATGAAGCCGGCTTTGACGGCCTGGAGCTGCACGGAGCCCATGGTTACCTGATCCACCAATTCCTCAGTCCCCTGTCAAACCGGCGCGAAGACGCCTACGGGCAGGACAGGGCCCGTTTCCTGAGGGAGGTTGTCGCCGCCGTGCGCGATGTCTGGCCGCGCGAAAAGCCGCTGTGGATTCGCGTTTCAGCCACGGACTGGCTGCCCGGCAGCGTCGCCGTGAAGGACTGGGTAAGCACTCTCAACTCGCTTAAAGGGCAGCTGGACATGGTGCATGTTTCCAGCGGCGCCCTGCAGGCGGCATCGGTACATGTCTATCCCGGCTATATGCTGCCGCTGGCCGAGGAGATACGCGCGGGCACAGGCCTGCCCGTCATCGGCGTGGGCCACCTGGATGAGGACCAGCTGATCATGCAGGCGCTGGAGCAGGGCCGCTGCGACCTGATCGCCATGGGCCGCGAGCTGCTGCGCAACCCCAACAAGGCAAATGACCTGGCCATGCGCTACGGGCATCCCGAGCTGGTGACCACGCAGTACCAGAGAGCATACAAGGAAAGAATGTAAGGGAAGACCATGTAAAACGGGGCCGCGCAGCGGTCCCGTTTTGTTTGGAATCCTGTTGACGCCGCTACTTGGCGTAGTTGTGTTTGTTGACCAGCTCGACGCCCTCGGGGGGATCCATCAGCTGAAGCATGCGGCCGCGCAGCGCGAAATTCTCGTCCGAGTTGGGCAGGTTGCGCTGCAGCTCGGCGGTGGGCACGGGGAAGCGGTAGAAAGTCTCCACATTGCGCACGAACATCAGCACGTTGCTGTCGCCGCCAAGGTCACTGCTGATGCTGAAGGGCACGCCAAAGGCGAAACGGCTTGGCATCTTTTCGGGCTTGACGGTGGTGATGGTGCTGTAGGCGCCAAAAAAGTTAAGGTATTCGCTGATGATCTCTATCTTGTCGGTTTCGCCGTTATAATGCGCCTGGTAGGTCACGGTGACATTGTCGCCGCTGACGTCCACATGGACATGTCCCACGTTCATCACATTGCCGCCCACCAGTTCAAAGGTCTGGCGGCCCTGGACGGTCAGGTCGATGGGAGTGAACATGTACCACTCATCCGTCAGCTCCGGCGTCAGGACGCGAAACTGCGGGCCAAAGGAGGTCACGGTATTGCGGGGATATTTGGGATTGTTCCACTGGACAAAACTGAGGTTCTGCGTGACCTTGTCGACATACATGATCTGGGCGAAATACAGGGTTTGCTTGAAGCCGCCTGCGGTCGTGACCCTGTACTGGTAGGTGTTGAGCTTTCCGTCGCCCTCCAGGATCTTGTACGCGTGCGCAGTGACCACGAAGGGGGCGTCGCCCTGCAGCAGCGTGAACTGCAGGGTCTGCACGGCGGACCTGACCGCCTCGTCATAGACCACGATGGTCACGTCCACATTGTAGGGGTTGGTGTTGGTGATGGTAAGCGCCGGCTGTTCATCCACGGGACTTGCAAGGCGTATTTCCTTTGGCATGTCCACCTGGAGGGCGTCGGCCGCATTGCCTGAAACGGGCAGCAGGGTCAGCATCAGCGCCAATACGATCAGCCACAGTATCGAAAGTTTCATGGAATTTCCTCATTTCCCTTTGGTGCGTTTGGGTCCGTCCATACAACGCGTGAGGCTGCGCGTTTCATGCATGGCAGGACAAAATGGCGGGTCCGGGCTCAGAACATCTTCTTGCGCCACAGGAAGAGGAAAGCAACCACCGCTATGACCACCGAAAATCCGGCGACCGCGTAAAATCCGAAGCTTGTATCCCCAAAGGGCACTTTGACGTTCATCCCCCAAAATGATGAGAAAATGGTGGGGACTGTCAGCACCACCGTGAGGCTGGTCAGGACTTTCATGACGATGTTCAGGTTGTTTGAGATGATGGAGGCAAAGGCGTCCATCGTGCCCGACAAAATATCGCGGTAGATGGTGCACATTTCAAGCGCCTGCTTGTTTTCGATGATGACGTCCTCCAGCAGGTCGCCCAGGTCAGGGTCGCTGCGCAGCAGGGACATGCGCATCATCTTCTCCATCACGCCCTCGTTGCCCTTGAGCGAGGTGCTGAAGAATACCAATGACTTTTCGAGCTTCAGCATCTGGAAAAGCTCACGGTTTTTCATGGACTTCTCCAGCTGGCCCTGCACATGCATGCTGGCCTTGTCCACCTGCTTCAGGTAGCTCAGGAACAGCGATGCGTTGCGGTAAAGCAGCTGCAGAATGAAGCGCACGCGCTTATCCGTGCTGAAACCGCGCACACGCTCCTCGGTAAAATCGGTAATGATGGCGGTTTCCTGGGTCGTGATGGTGATAATGACTTCATCTGCCAGCACGATGCCAACGGGGATGGTGCTGTAGATATAGCCGCTGCCCTCAGACTCGGTATAGGGCGTATCCACGATGATCAGCGTCTGGTTGCCGTCAACCTCCACGCGGGCCGACTCCTCCTGGTCAAGGGCGGCTGGGAGGAAGGTGGGGTCCAGCGCGAAGCGCGTGGTCAGCCCGTCGATCTCCTCCTTGGTCGGATTCTGCAGATGTACCCAGCAGCCCTTCTCCAGGGTGGTGCACTCGGTGAGGTGTTCATCCACCGTCTTGAATATTCTCTTCATGTAAAAACCTGCCTCTCTCACTTCGCGCGAGCAGGCAGGTCAACGACATCTTAGCGCAAACTATCGCAAGAGATCGGGCTGCCTGGACGCGCGGTCAATATGTTCCGGGTTACCGTAAGGGTCAGCTTCCACAGCCGTTTCTCCTCTCGTGATGCTGCACTGATTGATTCCGATTTGTGCTGACTCATCATAGTTTTTTTTGCTCGGGATGTCAAACAGGAAAATTTTAGACATTAAGGCATTAAAGCATACAATCATCCAGAGAGACTTGTGTTCGTTTGAACCACGCTCCTCGCAATGGCAACGACATACATCCGCAACAAGACATAATATGCGCTGGATATTTCAATCTACACTCCCCGCGCGGGGAGCGACACTGCCTATATGCTTTGAGTGCGTAGCAATCATGATTTCAATCCACGCTCCCCGCGCGGGGAGCGACTATCAGTTAAGGTTCTACGTCTTAACTTCGGTCTAT
>CAZPBJ010000023.1:0-18535 GCA_964584685.1 uncultured Christensenella sp.
CCAGCCGGCGCTGATGAACCTGGACGGTCGCCTGCCCCTGCTGCCAAGGGATGTGGTGGAGGAAGACTCTTCCTCAACTGCAATCCGACCCGGCGACATGCGCGGTGGGGCGGAAGGCTTTGCGCAGCAAAGCTTACCTTGCTCTTCGGCGCCCGGGAGCGCAGCGAGAGCCGAAGGGCCCAACGTAACCAGCGGTCACAGAATGTGCGCCAGCACTTCTTTGACCGAAGCCTTCGACGACCTTCAGTTATTGAACAAGGCCATCAGTGCCAGGGGCGGCATCCAGTTCGACGCGCTGTACCACGGCAATACACAGGGCTATCCCTCGCACAGCGAGGCGGACCTGGCCTTGTGCGGCAATCTGGCTTTCTGGACGGGCTGCGACAAGGCGAGGATGGACAGGATGTTCCGCGCCTCGGGCCTGATGCGCGCGGACAAGTGGGACAGGCCGCAAAGCGGCAGCACCTACGGCGCCATCACCATTGACAAGGCCGTGCGGGAGAGCAGGGAAACCTACAGGCCGCCGGTTATCGCGCAGGCGGCTGTCCCATATGAGGCGCCGAACGCGGACAGCCTGCTCACAAGTTCGAAACCCTGGCCGCTCATCAGCGGGAGCAAGGCGCCCATGCCCTTCCCGCTGACCGCGCTGCCCACGCTGGGGCAGACGATGGCGCGCTCGGTCGCCGACAGCGTGCAGGTGCCCCTGGACCTGCCGGCCTGCTTCCTGCTGGGCGCGCTTTCCACCGCGGTGGTGGGCAGGGCGCAGGTGGAGCCCTGGCCGGGCTACAGGGAGCCGCTGCAGCTGTTCATCCTGGCCTCGGCCAATCCCTCGGAGCGCAAGTCGGCCACCATGGAGGCCCTGTTCGGCCCCATCCACCGCTACCAGCGGGATGAGAACAAGCGCCGCAAGCCGCTGATCAGCCGATGCATCAGCCGCAGGGAGGCGGCGGAGCAGGCCCTCAGGCGCGCGGTCGCGCAGGGTGAATCCTCCCTCATCGACGCCGCCCACCGGGAGCTGGAGGAGCTGGAAGAGCTGCAGCCCTTTGAGCTGATCATCTCCGACGCGACCACGGAGGCGATGGCCATGTGCATGGCGCGCAACGGGGGGCGCGCGGCGCTGGTCTCGGCCGAGGGCGGCATGCTGTCCAACCTGGCGGGCCGCTACAGTGCCCAGCAGTCGGCCAACGTGGACGTGATGCTGCACGGCTACTCGGGGGAGCCCATGTACCAGGAGCGGGTGGGCAGGGGCTCGCTGCAGATCGACCGCACCGCGGTGTCCTTGTGCCTGGCGGCGCAGCCGGGCGTGGTGCAAAGCTTCCTTGGCAACGCCGCGATGAATGAGTGCGGGATGGTCAGCCGCTTCCTGGTCTCAAGCCCCCGCACGGCGCTGGGCACCCGCAAGCTGCAGGGCCCGCCGCCAGACGCTGTCGCGCTGAAGGCCTGGGAGGAGAAGCTCCGGCGCCTGCTTGACCGCGGGGACCAGATGCTGCTGCGGTTGGGCGACGACGCCAGGGCCCTGTTTGACATCTGGGGTGAGGAGATCGAGCAGCGCCTCTGCCCGGGGCGTGACCTGCATGACCTGGCGGGCGGCTTTGGCGGCAAGCTGCGTGGCAACACCGCCCGCATCGCCGGCCTGCTGCGGCTGCTGGAAGGCGATGAGCCCGAGGGCTTCACCCAGCCCGACGATGACGGGGAGCGCTATGCCCACTACCGCATCGAGGGCCGGCACATGATGGGCGCGGTGGACATCGCCCGCTACTTCCTGGGGCATATGCTGCTGCTGAGCGGATCGGAAGACCTCTCGCCCGAAGCCGACACCGTGCTCAAGCTGCTGGTGAAGATGGGGGTGAAGGACTTTTCCATCGCGTCGGTCCGCAACAAAACGCGCGGGCAAAAAGCGCTGGAGAGGACTGAACAGATGGAGGCAGTGTTTGAGGAGCTTGAGAGGGAGGGCTATATCCGGCTCAAAGCGCGGCAGCCCGTCAACAACCCATTGGGAGGCAGGCCGGCCAAGCCGTTGTATGAGATGAACCCGGCCCTGACGCAGCAGGAGGAACCCAGTGTCTACCAGAAGCATCTTGCCCAGGGGATGCGTGATGTGCTCAGCCGGGACATGCAGGCCTATACGCTGGCCGACGAGGAGGAAAAGAGCAGGATGCGCAAGATGTACGTATCCATGCAGAAAAAACTGGAATAGGGTTGAGGGAGATGGGCAAACGGGGGTTACTGACAGTTTCCGCAGGTTATCGCATTCCGGGCACGTCAATAACCCCCTGCCCCAAAGGCTATATATATCAAGGCTTCCCAGACTTATCCACAGGCGAAAGGAGGTTTCTGACATTATCGCAGGGCTTCGTGCCAATTACGTGAGTTAAGATGAGGGAGCCACCCGAAAATTGCGGCAGATCCCGATGGTATTGGCGAAGTGGGGGTTACTGATAGTTTCCGCAGGTTTTCGCATTCCGTGCATGTTAATAATCACCTGCCAAAAAAACTATATATATCAAGGCATTCCAGGCTTATCCACAGGCGAAGGGAGGTTTCTGACATTATCGCAGGGCTTCACGCATATTCTGTGTGATTTGTACACAGATACGCGCAGAGGCAAAGTGTGGGCATAACCAAGAGATAATCGGAATACATATGATAATAATATCACATTACTTTCTACTTGGCATTTACCGGGTAATGAGTATATTTACGAATACACCCGTATGCCCTGCGATAATGTCAATAACCCTGTCTTAGGTGCATGATGGCTCGGGAAGCGTTGATAATGCTGATAATTCCTGCCATAGGTTACTAACAGGAGACAAATGCGGAAACCTGCGGAAACCCCGGGAAACCCTCTTTACGCATTACTGTAGAGTCGTCGAAGAGCCGACACTTGACGCTCTACGCTTTGTTATGTGCCTTTGGTTGAGGATGAGACCCACCGTTTCCGGGCAGAAGCGCTTAATGCAAATAACTTGACGCAACAATACTGGTGTTTGACAGGTCGGAAGACGCGATGGCGGATAACTGAGGGAAGTATAGGGGAAGAAGCTGCTTAAAAGCCGATACCCATCCTGTCATCGCTCCTTGGGGTATCGTGCGTGACCAGGGACGCCAGGGGAAGGCGGCGGATGCGCAGCCTGTTCAGGCAGCTTGGGTCGCGTCGGATGTCTCCCGCGCAATAGGCAAGCAGCACAACATCTTCAAGGGGGAGGATCGCCGTATAGCAATAGCCTGCCTGCGGGTCATCCTCCAGGATCTGCGGCTCGGGCCATGAAAGCGCTTCATCACTGCTCAGTGAGAAGACCAGCGGCGTTCTGCCCCCGTTGCGCTTATCCGAATTGCGTGTCAGGTACTCGGGGATGGGGTTCCACAACGCCAACAGTCTGCCGTCAGCCACCCGCTTCATTGACAGCGGTGACAGCGGCGATGAAAAATGGGAGGATGTCGCCGCGCTCCAGCTATCGCCGTTGTCGCGGGAATAGAATTCATATTGCACGCCCAGGTCGGTGCGTGCCCAGCCATAGAGCAGACCGTTTTTCAGCTCGATGACGCCCGGCTCCTGCAGGCCGGCGGCAGACCTGATACCACTGAGCACGAGCCTTGATGAGGATTCATGCCAGGACAGGCCATCGTCATCGGAATAGAAGAACGTTGCCATGGCCGGCGAGAACAGCGGCTTTCCGCCTTCTGTGACGGTGTTGCTGTGTTCGGCAACGGGCAGAAGGATGCGGCCCGAAGAGAGCCTGATGACGCGGTCGTTGTTCATGACAAAGTACCCTGTGCGCGGCGTACAGACGGCAGGCGGGCCCCAGGTGAACCCCCGGTCATCCGAAAGCCGCAGGACGATGCGCATATCCGTCCAGCTTTTGCGGACCAGGTGAAACATACCGATCATACCCTGGCGCATCCTGAGCAGGGAAACGCTCATAATATTGATGGCGTTATCGTCCGTCGCGCGCAATATGACCGACGGCGCGGTCCAGGTCCTGCCGCCGTCTGAGGAGGTCGTCCTGGCGATATCCGCCGCGGTATAGTCGCGCGCGTGTTCCCCGGTGAAGGATGTGCAGCAAAACAGGATACTACCTTCCCCCAGATCAAGGAAGGCTCCTTCGCTATTGCGTGGGTTGTTTGGTGTCGGGGAGACTTCCCATACTGTGGATTCAGTCATGTGGCACCTCGTCTTTCAAGGACTTTGACAGCTGCCGACGCCTTGCGCCTTTCCTTGGCTGCTTGAGCGCATCGCGGCATCCAGCGTGAAATTGACCGCCGCGGCTTCCTCGAGTGTCGGTGCATCGGAAGGCTTGCCCTCCAGCAGGTCAAGCATCGCAGTGAACTGTGTCAGGTAGGCATCTTCCTGTTCAAAGGGATTCTCAACGCACCGGTAGCCGTCCCGGTCGCCAAGCCAAACACCTTCTTCTTCCAGGCCGTTTGAGAACAGGACGATCTGCATGGAGCATCGCTCGAAATCAAGTCGGATATCGCTTGTATGGGGTACCTGATACCCCGCGCAGCTTACGCAATAGCTGATGCTGCCTGCCGTTCCCATGATCTGGTAGCCGCTGTCCAGCCCTGGGTAAGCGGCCAATGCCTCGATGCTGGCGAACACCAGGCTGCTTTGACAGCCGCTAAGCAGATGCACCCGGTCCAGCTGGTGCGAGCCATGGGTCAGCAGCAGGCCCGCCCCAGCCTGGACGGGATCAAAAAACCAGGCAGGCCGCTTGTCGTGGAAGTAATGGATGTTGACGGTATCGCAAATATGCCTGAGCTTCCCCCAAATGGCCGCTTGCTCCGTCATCAGCTTTCTTGCCAGGCGCAGCTGGGGCAAATACCGCTGGGTATGGCAGACCGCGGCACGTATGCCATAGCGGTCGCGCGCGGCGATTATTTGGCGGCATTCATCGCCGGCCGTCGCCAGCGGCTTTTCAATCATGACATTAAGGCCATGCTTTGCGCAGGCGATAAACTGGTCACTGTGCTGCGCGTGCGGCGTGCAGATGAGCGATGCGTCAAGCTTCTCCTTGTCCAGCATGGTCATGTAATCGGTGTATATTGGGACATCCAAAGACAAATCACGCGCAAAATCCTTTGCCTTTTGACCGGTGCGGTTGCACAGGGCGGTGATGTTCACCCGTCCAGTACGCATCAGCGCAGCCACATTTGTCCGTGCGATCAGCCCGGTCCCGATCACGCCAATGTTCATTCCTGAGATACCTCGCAATCTCCCTGTGCAATGCGGACAGTCAGCCGATGATTGAATGTATCGCTACTTTGGGGATAATCTTTGCGATAGTGTGAGCCCCGGCTTTCTTTCCTTGTATCCATGGCGGATAATAATGCCTGTCCGAGCAGCAGGAAATGGTTGGCTTTAACAGCATTCCCTGCTCTTTTGGGGTCATCCAGGAATGACAGGGCATTATAATCACTATGCCATTGCTTCAACTGAGCAATTCCTGCCTGCAGTGTCTTTTCCTGACGGACAACATTGCCTGCTCGGAACATTATCCTGCGGATGGGTGAAAGCAATTCTTCCGGCTGCAGGCTGCCTTTGCCAGCGTAATCCCGCCGCAAGGCTTCGTCTGCGTCCTGTGGCGTTTTATCATAAGTGCCCATTGCGTATTGAGCTGCGTTTACACCGGCGAGATAACCAAACACCAAGCAGCTGCCCGTTGAATGGCCACCAAGGCGGTCGGCGCCGTGAATACCCCCAGAGACTTCCCCGCAGGCAAACAGCCCGGGGATATTCGTCTGGCACCTGCTGTTTATCTTCACACCGCCGTTGGCAGCATGGTAAAACGGTGCAACACGAATCTCGTCTTTTGCGAGGTCCACGCCGTGCTTCTTGTTCAGCCATTGTACGTAAGGCCCTACAAAGGTAAAATCGTTCAGTGTGATTTCGGGGCGGTAATGGATGGCAAAGCCAGTGATAGGGCCTTCGCTTTTGAGAATTTCCTCCATCATAGCGATATCAAAATACTTGGCGATGGTAACGGAAGTAAATGGTCCGTGCGCTCCGCGCAGGTGAAGGCATTCTCTGCGTGCCCCCTCTTCAGGTAAATACATTGCCAACAAGTTCCTTCCGTCCGCTGACTTTATGCTATCCAGATAGGGGAGAGTGCCCTCGCGGAAGACAGTCTTATAAGCCGGTGAAATAAAACCGGGAATAAACTGAAGAAACTCAATATTGATCAATTCAGCGCCAACCTTCAATGACAGCGCCTGCCCATCGCCGCTGACATCAGACGTGTTTAGGTTATGCTCATACAGATCACCCATTCCGCCTGTGGCAAGGATAATACTTTTACAAGCTAGTGTCTCCCGTGTCTCCTTTCCCAGAAGCACTGCTCCGCTAACGGAGCCATCTGTTATCAGGATGGAAATGACTGATGTATGCTCCAATAGGGTAATGTTGGGTGTATTATACAAAATCGACCGCATATTCCGCCTGATACACGGCCAGTTTGACCAGCCATATGTAGGTCTCGCCGTCTTGGCAAAGCAGGCGACCTTGGAATCAGCCAGCCGATAGTCATTTATACCAATTTCCGGAAATTCTGTGACCCTTTGCCGTATAGTATTAATATAAAAACGATTCATCCCCTCATCCGCCATGCCCTGAGAGGCTTCAAGAATCTCCTTAAGGTACTGTTCGTCTTCTTCAGGGACACCTGTGGAGGTTTGGCAGGCTAACATGTCCATCATCGGGTAGAAACTTGCCCCGCCGCACAGATGCGCCTTGACGGCCATAACAACGGACAGACCGCTGTGTGCGGCGGTGACAGCGCTTTTCATTGCCGCCAGACCGCCGCCCACTACCAATACATCCGCGCGCACCTTGCCTAAAACCTCTTCATGAAGTCGAGGCCGCAGTCACCCAGTTCTTTTTTAAGTGCAACATAGTCATCCTTGAGCGCTTGCTTCTGGGTTGCGCTCAGGTTGGTGAAGGGGCGGCGCGAGCGTCCGCCGGGAATGCCTTCCAGGGTGAGTGTTTCCTTGATGGCAGGCATGAGGTTGTGCTTGAGCAGGGTAAAGATGAAGCGGTTGGCTATCTGCTGGGTTTCTCTGGCAGCGGTGACATCGCTTTGCGCCATCTCTTTCCAAATCTTGATGAACAGGCTGCCCAGGACGTTGTAGGTTGAGCCGATCAGGCCGTCTGCGCCAAAGGCCAGGCCGCTGACGGCAAGCTCGTCGGAGCCCGAATAGACCATGAATTCATTGCCGAGGGCTTCCTTGATCCTGAACACATCAAACAATGTGCTGGAGGTGTACTTGATGCCCTCCACACCGTCCAGCGCGCCTAATTGCTTGATCATGTCAAAGCTGACAAGGCCTGCCAGCGCGATGTTGTACACGATCATCGGGAGGCCAGCCGCAGCGACCAGGTCGCTGTAATATCCCGCGATCTCGTCATCGGAGAATTTCCAATAGATGGGCGGCACGGAGGATATGGCGTCCGCGCCCGCAGAGGCGGCATGGCGCGCCAGATCTTCGGATGCCAGGGTGCTGATGGCGCCTACGTGCACGATGATCGGGACACGCCCCTTCACCTCGTCGATGACGGTATCGACATAAGCCTTGCGCTCCTCGTTGCTCAGCAGGAAACCTTCACCCGTCGAGCCTGTCAGGTACAGGCCGCCAATATCCAGGCTGCACAGATGGTTTGTCAGAGCGCGTGCGGCAGCCAGATCCAGCTTCTCACTTTGGTCAAACGTCGTGATCAGGGCAGGGATGACACCTTTGATTTCACTGATACTGAAATGGTTCATGCTTCTCCTTCTCCTTTTACCAAATGGCACGCAACATGGTGTTCGCGCCCTTCAATGCTGAGCTTTCTCAGCAGGGGCACTTCGTTTTTGCAGCGATCAACGCAAAGCCTGCAGCGGGGGTGGAAAGGGCAGCCGCTGGGCGGGTTGACCGGGCTTGGCACGTCGCCTTCAAGCATAATGCGCTGGGACTTCTTGTCCAGGTCGGCCAGCGGAATGGCAGACAGCAGGGCTTGAGTATAGGGATGCAGCGCGTGGGTATACAGCTGGTCGGCCTGGGACAGTTCCACCACATGGCCAAGGTACATCACCGCGATGCGGTCGCTGATGTATTCGACGACGCTGAGATTGTGCGTGATGAAGATATAGGTAAGCCCGCGCTGCTTTTGCAGATCCTTGAGCAGCTGCAGCACCTGCGCTTGAATGGAAACGTCAAGCGCGCTGACGGCTTCGTCACAGATGATCAACTCCGGGTTGACCGACAGCGCGCGCGCGATACCGATGCGCTGGCGCTGGCCGCCGGAGAACTCATGGGGGAAACGGTCCATGTACTCCGGGCGCATGTTGACCGCTTCCAGCAGGTCGCCGATGATCTTGCGCCGTTCTTTATGGGTTTTTACGCCAAAGCGCTTCAAGGGGTCCTGCAGGGAGCCGTAGATGGTAAAGGCCGGGTTCAGTGATGAATGCGGATCCTGGAAGACGATTTGGATGCGCTGCCTGGCCTTGTCCAGCTCGTTTATCGACAGCGTGCGCAGGTCGCGGTATTCGCCGTCAAAGTCATACTCAAAGGTGCCTTCCGTGGCGTGAACCAGCTGCAAAATGGTCTTGCCCAGGGTTGTTTTGCCGCAGCCGCTTTCACCCACCAAGCCGATCGTCTCGCCGCGGTATATCGTCAGATCTATGCCGTCAACCGCCTTGACATAACCTACCGTGCGCCGCGTGACGCCCTTCTTGACGGGGAAATAGGTCTTGGCGCCCTTGATTTTCAGCAGGGGCCGAGTCGTTTCAGTCATTTTTTAGCACCTCCCTGTAACGGAAACAGCGGACATGGTGCGTACCGTCCACCTGTTCACGCGACGGCATGGCCTTGGCGCATTCTTCGCCCGCGTAATCGCACCTCGGCTCAAATTGGCAGCCTGAGGGGCGATTGAAGGGATCGGGCGTCGCGCCGCGGATGGGTTTGAGGTTCTGGCTCTTGCCCCTCCCCAGCACCGGGATGGAGCGAAGCAGGGCGCTGGTATAGGGATGCGCGGGCCGGCGCAGCACGTCATCGACCGTACCTTCTTCTACGATATAGCCCATGTACATCACACTGACGTCATCGGCCAGTTCTGCCACGACGCCCATATCATGCGTGATGAGCATAACGGCGGTGTCATACTCTGTCTTCAGCCTGTTCATCAGTTGAAATATCTGTGCCTGTACCGTTACGTCCAGGGCTGTTGTAGGTTCGTCTGCGATGAGCAGCTTGGGGTTGCAGGCCATGGCCATAGCAATCATCGCGCGCTGGCGCATGCCGCCGGAAAACTGGTGGGGGTATTCATCAGCGCGCTGCTCGGGCAGAGGAATGTCCATGCTGCGCAGCAGGTCGATGCTCTTTTGATGGGCACCTTTCCTGCGCATCTTCTTGTCGTGCTCAAGCAGGTTCTCGGAAATTTGGTATCCCACCGTGTACACTGGGTTGAGGGCTGTCATGGGATCCTGGAATATCATGGCGATATCTTCACCGCGCAGCTTGCGCATCAGTTCCCCGTCCGGGTCGATCTTGTCAAGGCGAATGGGCTTTTCGCGCCCATAATACTGGATTTCCCCATTGTCGATGCGAGAAAGTTCTGGCAGCAGCCGCATGACCGCGGCCGCCGTCACGCTCTTGCCGCAGCCGCTTTCGCCTACGACGCACAGTGTCTTGCCGCGCCTGAGCGTCAGGGACACATCACGGATAGCGTTGTTCTTGCGGTTGTTGGTATAGAAGCTGACAGAAAGGTTGTTCACCTGCACTGCGATACTGTTGTCCATTGATGCCGCGCTCCTTTCTCAGCCCATCTGGGTCGGGTCGGTGGAATCGCGCAAGCCGTCCCCGATGAAGTTGACAGACAGCACGAAGGTGGAGATGACGATGCCCACCGGCAGCCAGATCCACCAATAGTCCTGCAGTACCTTGAAGTCATTGGCCACGTTGATGATGTTTCCCCAGGTGGCGATCTGCACGGGCACGCCCAGGCCAAGGAAGCTCAGCGCTGTTTCCTGCAGGATGAACATGGCGGTCGACAAGGTGATGTTGACAACGATGGGACCTATGGCGTTGGGCAGCATATGCTTGTAGCAGATCTTCAGGTCGCTGACGCCAAATGCGTTGAGCGCCTGTACGTATTCCTCTTCACGGATAGACAGCATCTTGGCGCGTGTCATGCGGTAGATGCCTCCCCATCCTGTCAGGATAAAGATGATCAGCAAGTTGGCCAGGCTCTGGCCGGTGAGTGATACCAGCAGCAGCACCAGGATGATTTGGGGAAAGGCCATGAAGACCTCACTGATACGAAGGACAGTCTTGTCAAACAGGCCGCCTTTGTAGCCTGCGTAGCTGCCCAGCGCAACGCCCACCAGGGCCGCGCCCAATGCCGAGCCCAGGCCCACCAGGATGGAGATACGCCCGCCAAATAGTACGCGTGTAAATATGTCACGACCAAGTTTGTCCGTACCAAACAAATGTGTCCAGCTTGGCTGCTGCAGCGGAGCCTTCAAGTTGATCTGCCCGGGCTGATAGATACTTAACAGTGGCGCGAAGATACAGCTGAGCACAATGAGCAGAAAAATGGCAAGGCCGACTGCCGAAAGCCGGTTTGACAGCATCTTGCGCAGGACACGGTTCTTGATCAAGACCTTCTTTGGAGGCAAAGTGCTGGCAATATCGATTTTGTCCATTTTGCGCTCCAGGGTTCTGGCGCGCTTTCCAGGTGAATAGTCCATCGTCTTCACCTCCTATTCCAGTCTGACGCGGGGATCGATCATGGCTGTCAGCAAGTCAACCAGGAAGGATGCCATCAGTACCACGGTCACCGACAGCAGCGCGATCATCATCACCAGTGGATAATTGTTGCCGCGTACGGCGCCTACAAAGGCGTCCCCGATGCCCGGCCACTGGAATATTTGCTCGATGACTACGGAGCCGCCTATCAGCATGGGCAGACGAAAGCCGATGAGGACGATGACGGGTGTCAGTGCAACGCGAAAGCCATGCAGGATATAGATGCGCCACTTTGGCAGGCCTTTGGATCGCGCTGTTTTCATGAAGTCCTTGTTGAGCGCGTCCAGCATCGAGGCGCGCGAGTAACGCATCACGCCGGCGGTCATGGAGATGCCAAGCACCGTTGCCGGCAGGATCACATGGCGAAATTGTTGCCAGTAGGCAGTGTACTCGGGCTGGGTGCGGCCGCCCACGGGCAGCCACTTCAGGTTGATGGCAAATACCAGCAGAAGCACCAGGCCAAAGAAGAACTCCGGTATCGATACGCCCACCATACCCAGTACGGTCAGTGCGTTGTCGGCTTTTCCGCCGCGGTTGACTGCGCTGATGATGCCCAGGACGTTGCCAAGCACGGTAGAAATCAGCAGCGCGTAAAATGACAGCTCCAGCGTCGCCGGTAGTTTTTCTGCCAGAATCTCTCCGATGGGTCGTCCGCTGGTGAGGCTGAAGCCAAAGTTGCCGCGCAGGATACCCCCCAGCCAGCCAAAGTAGCGCTCAAGGAATGGCTCATTGAGCCCCAGCGCTTCACGCATCGCATCCAGCTGCGCAGGGTCGAGACCTGCAAGCTGTTCGGGGCTTACCATATAGCTTACCGCATCACCCGGCATCAGTTCCATGCCAAGGAAAATTAAAAAACTGATGACCAGCAGCATAGGGATAAGCGTCAGTATCCGCCGAATGGAATATGTAAGCATTGCCAACCTCTCCCTTCACCTTTGTGCCACGGACTGCTTTTCATACAAGTGCCTTGGCAGCAGGACACTCCATCTTATTGGTTTGACTGCCCGGTGATTAATATAGTTGACAGGGGCCGGTTTCCCGACCCCTTGTCAATAGAGCTATGGGCAGTTACTTTTTGGGGAATTTATTGATATACAGGACGCGGGTATAGCGGACGTCGACCGGGGTGACCTTCATGTTCTCCATCGTTTCCAGCGCCAGGACATCCTGGACGGATTTGGTGTAAGCATAGTCGACCTGGCCTGCGGCGGCGTTCTTCACCAGATTGGGGTCGGACTCGCCGCTGGGATACAGGCGGACTTCGTCGATCTTGGCCTTGCCGCCGTAGTATTCGTCAAAGCGAGCAAATATCGCGTACTCGCCCATCTTTACCTCGGTCAGCTTAAAGGGGCCCGAGCCGATGGGAGCCTGCCAATAAGCAGCTTGCTGGATCAGAGCGGGGTCAACATTCTCAAAGTACTTGATAGGCAATGGTGCAAATTGCGTGAATGTCAACAGGATGTTGGGATTGGTCTTGGCAAACTTGAAGGTAATCTTGTTGCCATCGGCGGTCATGCCGGTGATGTGGTCCGCGGTGCCGGCGGCGAATGCCTCAAAGCCTTCCAGCGCTTGGAATGTGGTCATCAGCACGGGGTTGGTCTTTACCTTGGTGGCAAGCTCTACGGTGCCGATCACATCATTTGCGGTTATGGATTCGCCATCATGCCACTTGATGTTGTCGCGCAGCGTGACTTCCAGCGTCAAGCCATCCTCGCTCAAGGCGTATTCGCTTGCCAGGCCGCCCTGTGCGGGGGACAGGTTTTCATCGGCGACGATCAGGCGGTCAAAGAGTATCTTCTGGCTCATCAGGAAACCGGGATTGAAGAAAGGCGTCTCAAAGAACTCTGCGGGACCGCCGTTGGTGCGCAGCACCTTCTTGCCGCTAACATCAGCCTTGATATCCCAGTTAACGATATCCCAGTTGTACAGGTACTGATCATTGCCATAGGGCGCGCTGCCGCGGTCCAGACGATCGCTTTGCACTATGAAAACAGGCTGATGGTACAGGGGGATGTTCATCTCAATTTCGTTTTCATATCTTTCCAGCTCATGGTAGGCGGCGATCTGCTCTTCCACATTGGAGGTTTTGTTGGTGGCGGCGATTAGCGCGTCCATTTTCTCGTCTGTGGGGGTGTAGCTGTTGGAGGAATAGCCGCCCTGATAGCGGTCATAGTAGTCGCCCATCGACAATGCGGCGACAGCGGCGTAGGCAACGTCCCATGCCACTGCCGAGGGGCCGTTGACGGGATCTTCGGGGGGAACCCACAACTGTGAGGCCAGGTCGCCTTCCAGTTTGCGCATGGTCATCTGGATGCCCACATCAGCCCAATAAGCCTGGATGGCGGTGAGCAGGTCGACTGTCATCTGGTCGCCGTAGTAATAGACGACGTCCAGCACGCGGCTCTGGTCCCAGCCTGCCTCCTTGAGCAGTTCCCGAGCCTTGTCGGGGTCGTATTCGTACATGTTCAGGCCTTCGGCGCGCCATGCGCCGGGAGGTGCCATGACGGCCGCCGGGGTGGCTTTACCGGCCATCAGGGAGTCGATAATCGCCTGCATGTCAATGGCATAGGCCATCGCCTGGCGGACGCGGGGGTCGGACAGCTGGTTTTCATTGGTGGCCTGCGCAAATACGCTCAGCGAGCTTGCCAATAGAACAACTGTCAAGATAATGGACAAGAACCGTTTCATCCTTTTTCCCTCCTTAAGGTAGTTTTTTCGGTAGTTATTTGACCATTGGTTCTGACGAAAATATACTACAATAAGTTTTCGTTGTCAATATCCTCATTGCAGAGAAAATATGATAATCGGGCGAATGGATGCGGGTGGTTGCACTTTGTTGGCCGATAAGTTGCTGCGTAACCCATAGATTGTATGACAATCGGGCTAGATGAGGACCTTGATGACCGCCTTGCGGACATGAACGGCATCGCCATCCCGGCATTTGACCTTGTGCGCTTCATAAGGGAAAACAATCAGGACATCGTCGGGTGTCAAACGCAGGGAGCAGACCGCCTCACCCGTAGAACCAATATAATCTGTCCCCTCATTTGTTTCTACCTGTTCAAGCGCGTCTTCCCATGCGCACAGGATGCGTTCCCTGCCTTCCAGCAGGGTATGCACGTCCGCGTACAAATGGTGCGTTTCAAACAATAGCTCGCTTTCCGGTTTGGTGTCAAAGTCAAACCGGTTTACATACACACTGCTGCCGCTTATCTCGTTACGACCCATGGCGAGGGTTTCAGGGTCATTCCCCATCAGGTAATCGATGGCGAGGTCAAGGTTCGTGTGAATGCCTTTGTAAAAAGGCAGATGAGATTTTTTACAGAAGATCATGTATTGCCTCCTTTGCAGTTATCTGTCAGTCAAATAATAACATATTCTTATATGTGGCTGCAATCACACAACAGATTCGCCTTTCACTGCCGGCTCCGGGGAACCAATGGCCACAGCGCGCGTCTGTGAGCCTTCTGGGGCAATATTGAAATATTTCCGCAATTTTGACCTGGGTCAAAGCAGCCTTGGTCCGGGCAAGGTATGCTTTGGCTGTCGGATGGCAGGCGGGCGGAAACCCGAAGCCGGAAACAGGAAAGGGGAAGAACAAAATGACAGACAGAACGGCGTTCGCCAGGGCGTACAGGGAGCATATCAAGACATTGAAGCAGTATGTGCCGGTCGTGACCAGGGTGCACGGGGGCAATCATCCGGAATTCCATGAGGTGCAGGCGATTTTTGGCGCGATCGCGGAGAAAGCGGCCGCGGCAGGCCCGGCCAAGGCCGACCTGGCGGAGGAGTTTGCCGGGCTGCGGGCAGTCACCGCGCATTACACGGTGCCCGGCGACGTATGCGAAAGCTATGAAGCCGTCTACGGGATGCTGGCGGAACTGGACAAGGCGTATCACGCCGGGCAGTGAGCGCGCGCGGGAGCAAGACCGGACAAACGACCGGAGGACATGGCAATGCAGAGATTCATTTTAGGCAGGAAAAACCACATCACCTTCCTGGGCGGCCTGCTGATTGCATTGGCGTTTGCGGGCAAGTGGACGCTGGGCAGCGAAGGCCTGTTCCGCTGGGCGCTGATGGCCGCTTCCGCCCTGGGGGCCGCGCCCATCGCGATCCAGGCGTACCAGGCGCTGAAGGTCAAGGTGGTCAGCATCGACGTACTGGTGACCATCGCGGTAGCGGGCGCCTTCCTGATAGGCGAATTTGAGGAATCGGCCATCGTGACCTTCCTCTTCCTGTTTGGCGCCTACCTGGAAAAGCGCACATTGAACAAAACCCGCTCCGCCATCAAGGAACTGACGGAGATGGCGCCGCAGAGCGCGCTGAAGCAAAATGAGGACGGCGCGTTTGAGGAAGTGGGGATCGATGACGTGGATGTGGGCGACGTGCTGCTGGTCAAAACCGGCGCGAAAGTGCCCGTTGACGGGACCGTGGTGAGCGGGGAGGGCCATGTCAACGAGGCGAGCATCACCGGGGAGTCCTTCCCGGCCGGCAAGCAGCAGGGCGCCCGGGTATACGCCGGGACGATCCTGGAAAATGGGACCATCCAGATCATCGCGGACCGCGTGGGCGAGGATACAACCTTCGGCAGGATCATTGAGCTGGTCGAAGAGGCGCAGGACTCAAAATCCGAAGCCGAGCGGTTCATTGACAGGTTCTCCCGCTACTACACCCCGGCTGTCATCGCCCTTGCCGCGATCGTCTGGCTGTTCTCGCGGGATATCGAGCTTGCCATCACCATCCTGGTGCTGGGATGCCCGGGGGCGCTGGTGATCGGCGTGCCCGTATCCAACGTCGCGGGCATCGGCAACGGGGCGCGCCACGGCATCCTGCTCAAGGGCAGCGAAGTCATCCAGGATTTCAGCAAAGCGGACACCATCGTCTTTGACAAGACAGGCACGCTCACCGCCGGGACCCCCGAAGTGGCCGAAACGGAGGCGTACGCGGACGGCATGGAAACGGTATGGGCGTATCTGGCGAGCGTCGAAAGCGAATCGGACCATCCCCTGGCCAGGGCGGTGAGGGAGCATATCGGTGAGACGAAGCTGTATCCCGTTGAGCATACGGACGTGGTGAAAGGCGGCGGGATCATTGCCCGGGTGGACGGCCACAGGGTCGCCGTGGGCAATAAGGCCCTGATGGAAAGGGAAAATGTCCCGCTGAGCGACAAGGCGCGCGGGGACATCGCCCGGTTTGAGGGGAACGGGAACTCGCTTGTGCTGACGGCGGTCGACGGCAAACTGGCCGCGCTGATGGGCATACGCGACCGGATCCGGCCAGGCGTGGGGGAGCAGATCCTGAAGCTCAGGAAGCTGGGCGTGAAGAACCTGGTCTTGCTGTCGGGGGACAACCAGGGGACCGTCGACCGGGTGGCGCGCGAAATCGGGCTGACGGAAGCCCACGGGCACATGCTGCCGCAGAACAAATCGGCATACATCAAAAAGCTGCAGGCAGGCGGCCATACCGTCGCCTTCACGGGGGACGGGGTCAACGACAGCCCCTCGCTGGCGCAGGCGGACATCGGCATCGCGATGGGCAGCGGCACGGACGTTGCCATCGAGACCTCGGACGTCGTGCTGATGAATTCCGATTTCAGCCGCCTGCCCCATGCCCTGGGTTTGACCAAGGCAACGGCAGCCAACATGCGCCAGAACATCGCCATCGCGGTGGGCGTCGTGCTGTTCCTGCTGGCCAATGTATTCTTCAGCGGGTGGATGAACATGTCCATCGGAATGCTGGTGCACGAGGCAAGCATCCTGGTCGTCATCCTCAACGGCATGCGGCTGCTCAAGTACAAACTGCGATAACAAGACAAAAAAAGGAGAAATGAACATGAAAAAGGCGACGATCCAGCTGGATACACTGACCTGCCCGTCCTGCGCGAAGAAGATTGACAGCGCGGTCAGGGCACTGGATGGCGTAGAGAAGGACAGCGTCAGCGTGCTGTTTGTCTCAAGCAAGGTCAAGCTTGCCTTCGATGAGGGCAGGCTGGCGGTGGGGGACATCGAAAAGGCCATCACCGCGCTGGGATACGACGTGATTAAATCCCAAGTGAAATAGGGACAGACCCGGGGCGGCCAGGCAGGCCGCCCTTTTGCCATTTTATGGTACAATGGGGAAAAACCGGGGCCATGAAGGGAGCGCAAAATGGAACACTGCCGGCATGTTGATACGAACCTGGGCTGCCTGGGGCATGTGCCCATATTCGCCGGCCTCTCGGGCGGGGAGGCGGAGGAGATCGCGCAGATCGCCTCCACCCGCAGCTTCCACAAGGGCGATACCGTATACCTGGCAGGCGACCGGGGCGGCACGCTCTTTGTGCTGCACACAGGCCGGGTGAAGATCAGCCGGCTGAGCGCGGGCGGAAAGGAACAGGTGCTCCGCGTGGCCGGGCCCGGCGACTTCATCGGGGAGCTGTCGCTGCTCTCCTCGCTGCCGCTGACGGACAACGCGCAGGCGCTTGAGGATACCACGATGTGCGTGCTGCAGGGCGACAGGCTGAAGGAACTGATGGGGAAATTCCCCTCGATCGCCTTCAAGGTGATGGACGTGATGTCCCGCCGCCTTGAAAACGCGGACCGGCTGATCGAGTCCATCAGCCTGAGCCCGGTGACCCAGCGCCTGGCCCGCGCGCTGCTGGACCAGGCGAACGCGAAAGGCGCCGTCACGCTGCAGATGACCAAGGGTGACTTTGCCTCGCAGCTGGGCATGAGCCAGGAGACCCTCAGCAGAAAACTCAAGGCTTTGCAGGAAGAGGGCCTGATCACGCTGTCCGGCCATCGGAAGATCGTCATCAGGGACAGGGAGGCGCTGGAAGAGCTGCAGGATTTGGAGGAGTAGCGGAGGAGATCAGGGCTTTCGTTTTTGTTGGATAGTAAACGAGCTTGACTATCATATCGATATAAAGTAAAATATCGATATGAAAGTAAACTCACGGGAGGTGATCGTCAATGCTTAACCCGATTCTTCATCAAGTTATCCGGGACAATGGCGGCGTGATTACCACAAACCAAGTGCAAATGCTTGGGTTTTCCAAAGCGCTGTTGACGAATTACATGAAGGCCGGAGAATTGGACCGTGTGGCGCACGGTATCTATATGCTTCCAGACGCAATTGAAGATGATATGCACACGCTGATGCTGCGGTCAAAGAAGCTGATCTTCTCCCATGAATCCGCGTTGTTCATCTTCGGACTGTCCGATCGTACGCCCTTTATCCATTCGGTCACATTTCCAAGCAATGCCGCCATTCCTCAATCTATTAAGTCAAGCTGCAGATGTTACTACATCAAGCCAGAGCTGCATCGTATGGGAATGACAGAGATGCCAAACACATTTGGACATACTGTGAAATGCTATAATCCGGAAAGAACAGTCTGCGATTTGCTTCGGAGCCGCTCCCGCACCGATGAGGAGACAGTTGTGTACGCCCTGAAGCGTTATGCGGCATTAAAGGAGAAGGATCTCAACCTGCTTGCTGAGTATGCAGCGAAGCTGAAGGTATTCAAAGCGCTGAAGCGGTACATGGAGGTCCTGCTATGAGTTCCAAATCAATGAGCCTGAAAGACAAAATCAAAAACTACGCAAAAGACAATCAAATCGCGCCCCAGGTTGTGATGCAGAACTATATGTTCGAAAGATTTTTATCTCGTCTGTCTGCTTCTTCGTATTCACAGCAATTTGTTTTGAAAGGCGGCATATTGGTGGCTGCGCTCGTAGGCCTTGATACGCGGTCTACAATGGATATGGATGCT
>CAZPBJ010000023.1:18545-40789 GCA_964584685.1 uncultured Christensenella sp.
CCTTTGACGGAGGGAAAAATCACTGAAGCCATTTCTGAGATATGCGCAGTTGAGATCGATAATGACGTTATTATCCGGCTTCTGACAATTGAGCCGATACGTAAAGACGACCCATATGGAGGGTTTCGGGTTCATCTTGAAGCAAAGTTCGATGCAATCACAACGCCGCTTTCCATCGATATTTCGACAGGCGACGTCATCACCCCACAGGCAGTTCGCTATGAATTCCGGGGAATATTTGATGATGATCTGCGCATATCAGTCTGGGGTTATAACATTGAAACCGTTCTGGCAGAAAAAATCGAGACTATCCTGAAACGGGGCGTTCTCAACACGCGGCCCAAGGATTACTATGATATATATATTTTGACAAAAACAATATCCTATGAACCGGCAGTGTTTCGAGAAGCCCTTCAGGCTACTGCTGAACATCGTGGAAGCCTTGCTGTACTCAGTTCCGTCGACACTATCCTGAAGAGCATCACGGAAAGTCCCGATTTGCGGGCGTTATGGGATAAATACCAAAGCCGGTATGCGTATGCTGCAGACATCACTTACGGCGATGTTGTCTTGGCAATCGGGGAGCTGTTGGTACAATTAGGCCGCTAAATCAATCTTCTTATTCTATCTTCCATATTTAAAATACTCAAGGAGATTGTTATAGGCTTTCTCAGGCACTTGTTATAGGCTTTCTCAGGCACTTTTTTGACCCTACAACCCGTATATGTTACAATATCCCCCGAGGTGATTTCATGCAAAACCGCTGCGCCATTGTTGACGGGCACAGCCTGATGTACCGGGCGTTCCACGCGCTGCCGCTGATGGATACGGACGGCGTGTATACCAACGCGCTGCACGGCTTCCTGTCGATGCTGTTCCGCGTGATACGGGAGTATCACCCCGAGTACTGCGTGGTGGCCTTTGACGAGCACGGGCCCACCTTCCGCAATGAGATCTATCCGGAGTACAAGACCGGGCGCGCGCCGATGCCCCCGGAGCTGGTCATGCAGTTTCCGCTGATCAAGGAGATACTGCAGGCCCTGGGCATCGGCGTGATCAGCCTGCCGGGCTATGAGGCCGACGACCTGCTTGGCACCGTCGCAAAACAGGCCAACGCGCGGGATATCGAGGCGATGCTGGTGACGGGCGACAGGGACGCCCTGCAGCTGGTGAGCGAGAACACCTCCCTGCTGTTCACCAGGAAGGGCATCAGCGAGGTGATGCTGTTCACGCCGGGCAACATCAAGGAATACTTCGGCTTTACGCCCGAGCAGGTGACCGACTGGAAGGGCCTGATGGGCGACGCGAGCGACAATATCCCCGGCATACCGGGTGTGGGCGAAAAGACGGCGGTGAAGCTGCTGGAGCAGTACGGTTCGCTTGAAAACGTGCTGGCGCACGGCGATGAGATCAAGGGCAAGCTGGGGGAAAAGGTGCGCGCCAACGCGGAGCTGGCCCGCTTCTCCAAGGAGCTGGCCACCATCAACAGCCGGGCGCCCTATCAGGCGAGGTTCCAGGACTGGATGCTCATCAGGCTGCAGGACGGCATTCCCGCGCTGCGCAAGTACCAGCTCAACACCCTGACGGCCGAGCTGACCAGGATGACCGCGGACAAGCAGCGGGACCTGGCGCCCAGCGCGCCGGAGATGAAGCCCGCGCAGGAAGCGGACAGCACCCAGGCGATGCTGCGCTTCGCCGAACATTTAAAAGAGGGTCAGCTGGCGGTGTACCTGGCGCAGGATTCGCTGAGCCTGTGCGATATGACGGGCGCGAACATGCGGCTGCCGCTGGTCCAGGGACAGCAGGATTTCTTGACGCCCATGGCCGGCGTCACCCAGGAGGAGGCGCTGATTGCAATCGCGCCGGTGCTTGAGAAGACCGGCCTGATCACGCATGACGCCAAGCTGTTCTTTCACCGGCTGGGCGACCTGATGCTGCCCATCCCCAAGCTGATAGACGATACGATGATCCTGTGCTATCTGCACGACCCGCAGGAGCGCAGCTACGCGCTTTCCGCCTTCGCAAGCCCCGACGCGCAGGGCGTGGTGAACCTGCTGACCAGGCAGCGCAAACTGCTTGAAGAGGACGGCATGCAAAAGCTGCATGACGACATCGAGCTGCCGCTGGTGCATGTGCTGTACGACATGGAGCGCGAGGGTTTCCAGGTGGACAGGGCGCCGCTGGAAGAGATGGGTGTCACCTTCACCCGGCAGACGCGCGCCCTGATGGAGGAGATCTACAAGCTGTCGGGCGTGACGGGCTTCAACGTCAACAGCCCCCAGCAGCTGGCCAAGGTGCTGTTTGAAGACCTGAAGCTGAAGAGCGGCCGCAAGACCAAGAGCGGCTGGTCGACCGACGCGGACACCCTGGAGGGCCTGAGCGAAGAGCACCCCGTCATCGCGAAAATACTGGAATACCGCCAGATCACCAAGCTCAACGGCACCTACATCGACGGGCTGCTGCGCAAGGTGGACGCGACGGGCCGCATCCACACCACCTTTGACCAGGTGGGGACGGCCACGGGGCGCATCAGCTCAAACGAGCCCAACCTGCAGAACATTCCCATCCGCACCAAGCTGGGGCGCGAGATACGCCGGGCCTTTACCGCCAAGCCAGGCCATGTGCTGGTGGACGGCGACTATTCGCAAATCGAGCTGCGGGTGCTGGCCCATATGTCGGGCGACGCAGCGATGTGCGACGCCTTTATCAGGGGGCAGGACATCCACACGCGCACCGCGGCCGAGATCAACGGCGTGCCCATGCAGCAGGTGACAAGCGAGATGCGCTCCGCCGCCAAGGCGGTCAACTTTGGCATCGTGTACGGCATATCGGACTTCGGCCTGGCCAACAACATCGGCATCAGCCGCAAGCGCGCGGGCGACTTCATCAGCCGCTACTTCGAGCGCTATCCCGCAGTGCTTGCCTTTATGGAGCAGGCCAAGAAGGACGGCTACCTCAACGAGTACGCCAGCACCCTGTACGGCCGCAGGCGCAAGCTGAAGGAGCTGAAGAGCTCAAACGTCAACCTGCGCAACTTTGGCGAGCGCGCCGCGATGAACACGCCCATCCAGGGCAGCGCGGCCGACATCATCAAGGCCGCCATGGTGGCCGTGCACGAGCGGCTTGAATCTGAAGGGCTGAAGGCCAAACTGATCCTCCAGGTGCACGATGAGCTGCTGATAGAGACGCCTGTGGCCGAAACGGACAGGGTGGTCGCCCTGCTGAGAAGCTGCATGGAAAACGTGATCAAGCTCAAGGTGCCCCTGACCTGCGACATCAAGACGGGAAACAGCTGGTATGATACGAAGTAAACCCTACATGATCGGCCTGACCGGCGGCATCGCCAGCGGCAAGTCGAGCTTGTCAAACGCGCTGCGCCAGGCGGGCGCCGCGGTGATAGACGCCGACAAGATCAGCCACGAGCTGACCATGGTGGACGGCGCGGCCCTGCCTGCCCTGCGGGATGCCTTTGGCGAAGAGATGTTCCGCCACGGGGCGCTGGACAGGGCGGCGCTGGGCAACCTGGTGTTTTCCGACAGGAAACAGCTGGAAAAGCTCAACGCGCTGATGTACCCGCTTATCCTGGCCGAAATGGAGCGCCGGATAGACGACAACGCCGACCAGCCCGCGGTGATACTGGATGTGCCGCTGCTGTACGAGGCGGGCTGGGACAGCATGTGCGACGAGGTCTGGTGCGCGTGGGCGCCCAAATGGATGCAGGTGCGCCGCCTGATGAAGCGCAACGGCCTGACCCTGCGCCAGGCGCTTGACCGCATCAGGAGCCAGATGCCCGCGCGTGAGAAGGCCAGGCGCGCCACCCATGTGATCAATACCGCCGGCACCCGCCAGGAGAGCGCAAGGAAGGCCCTGACCCTTTGGCGCGACGCCCTGAGGAGGGCAAGGCGTGACTGAGCGGCAGAGGACGCCCCGCGCCGACAGGAACGCGCCCGCGCCCTACCAATACCAGTTCAGCCAGGCGCAGGCACGGCCAGATGAGCGCAGGCGGCGCGCCGACAAAGGCCAACAGCCGCCGCCCGGGTTGAAGCGCAGGTTTCCCATCGCGCGCGTCATCCTGCTGGCACTGCTGATGTCGGGGCTGATCGCGGCCTTCCTGTTCAGCGCGCAGGCGGATGAAAAGCTGCAGGCTTTGCGCCGGGAGCGCGAGGAGATCAGGCTGCAGCATGAACGCGACCTGGGTTACTATGTGCAGATGCGCAGGGTGTCGGGCTACGGGGAATTCATCAACAAGTACGCACAGGAGTTCCAGGTGGACCGCTCCTTCCTGTCGGCCGTCATCGCCAGGGAAAGCCACTACGACCCCCTGGCGCAGTCGGGCGTGGGGGCGCGCGGCCTGATGCAGATCATGGAAGACACCGGCACCTGGGTGGCCGGGCGCCTGGGCATCGCCGATTACAGCTATGAGCGCCTGTACGAGCCGGAGCTGAACATCCGCTTTGGCGCCTGGTACATCAACTATTTGAGCTCCCAGCTGGGGGGCAACCCGGTGATGGTCGCCTCCGCCTACCACGCGGGGGTCAACAATGTGAAGACCTGGGCCCTCAACTATGGCGCGGACAAAAAGACGATCACGCTGGAGCAGATACCCAAGGAGAATACGAAGGACTATGTCGGCAAAGTGATGGAGGCCTACGCGCTTTTCTATGAATATGACCTTACGCATTAAACGGCTTGTACTCCTGGCGCTGGCGCTGATGATGCTGTCAGCGCCTGCCTTTGCCACCACGGTCGCCAAGGAAGACGCCATGACCATCGGCATCGTATCCGTCACAAGCGACAGGTGCAACCCCCTGATGCCCCAGGAGAGGGATTTCATGGCCTTGACCTCGCTGGTATATGAGGGCCTGGTCACGATAGACGACGATGACCTCCCCAGGCCGGACCTGGCGCAGAAGTGGGAGTCGTCGGCCACCGGCGGCACCTGGACCTTTACCCTGCGCGAGGGGGTGACCTTCCACGACGGCACGCCGCTGACATCGGCCGATGTGGTGGCCACCGTCAACGAGATCCTGCGTCTGGCAAATGACGAGGCCAATCCCAACAAGGGCGCCTACGCCTCGCTCAAATACATGGTCTCGTCCGTCTCCGCGCCCGACGCGATGCGGGTGACCATCGCCACCAAACGGAGCAACTACGGCTTCCTGTACGCGATGAACTTCCCCATTCTGCCGGCGGCCGCCCTGCAGGCGGATAACCCGCCGGGCACAGGGCCCTACCAAATCGCGGGCTTCGCGCCCAAGGACTACATCCTGCTGGCCGCCAACCCCGCCTGGTGGGACGGCACACCCGCGCTCAAGGAGATCATGGCCATCTTCCACGTCACCAACCGCGAGCTGCTCTCCAGCTACGAGTACAACCGCGTGGACGCCATCATCACCCGCTCGATGACGGCGGCGCAATACCGCTCGGGCCTGTCCACGCTCAACCTCTCCTACCGGACAAGGCAGCTGGAGACCCTGCTGATGAACAACCGCGCGCGCGAGCTGACGGATATCCGCGTGCGCCAGGCCATCCGCCTGGCTGTCAACGTCAACGCCCTGGCAGGCTCCACCTATATGAACCTGGCCACGCGCACGGATACGCCCATGGCGCCGGGCACCTGGACCTACCGGGACGTCGCGGCCGAATTGCGCCATGACCCGGAGGCGGCCAAATTGCTGCTGGACGAGGCCGGCTGGCTGGTGAGCGACCCGGAAGCAAGCATGCGCAAGGGCATCATCGACGGCAAGCCGGCCAACCTGCTGCTGCGCTTTGTGGTGTATGAGGAGCCCGACAACAACGTGCGCCTCTCCGCCGCCCACCAGATCGCCTCCATGCTGTCCGCCGTGGGCATCGAGTGCAACATCCAAAGCCTGAGCTATACGGACGCCAAGGCCAGGCTGAAGGCGGGCACCTATGACATCGCGCTGGTTGCCTTCAACATGGACAGCGTGCCCGACCCGGGCTTTCTGCTCATCAGCGGCAATACGGGCAACTATATGCGCTATGACTCGCCCGCCATGGACAAGCTGTTCACCGACCTGCGGGCCGCCATGGACAGGGGCGCCTACCGGCAGAAGCTGGCGGAGATCCAGGACCTGTTCATCAAGGATGTGCCCTTCATCTGCCTGTACTACCGCAACGGGGCCATCATCACCCGGCGCATGTTCACAAGCGCCCGCAACCTGCGCGAGCCCGAAGTGCTGCGCGGCATCGAAAAAGGCGTGGCGCCCTGACGCCGCAGAAGGAGCATTTATGGCAGGCATCCCCATCGGCAAAGGCACACTGCTGGCGCCAACCCCGGTCGTTATGGTCAGCTGCGCGAGGATGGGTGAGGCGCCCAACATCATCACGCTGGCCTGGGCGGGCACCGTCTGTTCAGACCCGCCGATGCTGTCCGTCTCGGTAAGGCCGGAGCGATATTCGCACGACATCATCGCCGATACGGGCGAGTTTGTGGTCAACCTGGTCAGCCGCGAGCTGCTGAAGGCCTGCGACTACTGCGGGGTGAAGTCCGGGCGCGACATGGACAAATTTGCCGCCTGCGGCCTGACCCCTGAAGCCGTGCCGGCGCTGGGCTGCGCGCCCGCCATCGCCCAGAGCCCATTGACCCTGGCCTGCCGCGTCAACAGGCGGCTGGACCTGGGCACGCATACGATGTTTATCGCCGATATCGTCGAAACCTACGCCGCCCCGTCCCTGATGGACGGCAAGGGCAAGCTGGACCTGCACAAAGCAGACCTGGTGGCCTACTGCCACGGCGACTACACGGCGCTGAGCGAGCCCATCGGCTTCTTTGGCTTCAGCGTCGCCGGCCCGGAAGTCCTGAAGCGCAGGATGCCCAAATCGGATAAAAACAGCACGAAAGGCAAATAATGCAAGGCATCAAAAAATTGTTCGCCCCGCGCGACATGACGCAGGGGCGTCCCTGGAAGCGCATTTTGGAGTTTGCCATCCCCATGCTGATAGGCAACTTTGTCCAGCAGATCTACAACGCGACCGACGCCGCCGTGGTGGGGCGCTACGTGGGCGACAACGCCCTGAGCGCCGTGGGCGCGGCGCATCCCATCCTGATGTTTCTGCTGGCCCTGTTCATCGGCATCGCCACGGGCGCGGGCATCCTGGTCTCCCAGCACTTTGGGGCCAGGGACAGGCTGCAGCTGTCGGCTACCATCGGCAACTGCCTGACGCTGACCGCCATCGCCACCGTGATCACCATGGTCATCGGTGTCGTATTCACGCTGCCGGTGCTGCGCCTGCTGAACACGCCCGAGGTCTTTATCAGCTGGGCGGCCGATTACCTGCGCATCATCTTCCTGGGCATCGGCGGCTTTATGTTTTACAACGTGCTGGCCGGTGTCCTGCGCGGACTTGGCGACTCGCTGTCGGCGCTGGCCTTCCTGATATTCACCGCCCTGCTCAATATCGGCCTTGATGTGCTGTTTGTGGCCAGCTTTGGCTGGGGCGTGGCGGGCGTGGCGCTGGCGACGGTCATCGCGCAGGTCATCTCGGCCGCCCTGTGCTGGTTCAAGATCAAAAGCATGCAGGCGGTCTTTGACGTCAACCGCGGCACCCTGCGCCTGCAGGGCGGCGTGCCGGGACGCATCCTGCGCCTGGGCCTGCCAAGCGGCATCACCCAGGCCATTTTTTCCATGGCGATGCTGCTGGTCAGCCGCCTGCAAAACAGCTTTGGGGCCGAGTTTGTGGCTGTCACGGTCGTCGTCATGCGCGTGGACGGCTTTGCCATGATGCCCAACTTCAGCTTTGGCCAGGCGATGACCACCTTTATCGGCCAGAATGTCGGCGCGCGCAGGTATGAGCGCCTGCACGAAGGCGCCAGGCAGGGCACCCTGCTGGCGCTGGGGGTGGCGGCCGCGCTGACGCTTGTCATCCTGATATTTGGCAGAAGCCTGATGCAGATGTTCACGCAGACGCAGGCCATCATCGATACGGGCATGCGGGGCATGAAGATACTGGCCTTTGGCTATATCGCCATGGCGGTCATCCAGTCGCTGTCGGGCGTCATGCGCGGCGCGGGCGACACGGTGCGGCCCATGTGGATATCTATCTTTACGTCCGTCATATTGCGCGTCAACATCGCCTACCTGCTGGCCTGGCTGACCCGCAGCCCCGCCCAGCCAAACGGCATGCCCGAATCGGTGTTTATTTCCATGCTGATCACCTGGGTGACGGGCGCCGCCATCAACATCATCGTGTACCGCAGGGGCAAGTGGCGCAGCAGGCTGCCGGCGCAGGAGGAGGCCTCGAAGGCATGAAAACGCAGAAAACCTGGCTGTACGAAACGCATTTCCACACCTCGCTGGGCTCCGCCTGCGGGCACTCCCGGGGGCCGGAATATCTGACGCGCTACAAGCGCCTTCATTATGACGGCATCATCGTGACCGACCACTTCTGGCGGGGCAACTGCGCCGTCAACCGCCACCTGCCCTGGCGCGACTTTGTGGACGCTTTCTGCCGGGGCTACGAGGAGACCAGGGTCGCGGGGGAAAAGCTGGGCATCGCTGTCTTCATGGGCTGGGAGGAAACCTATGACGGAGACGATTACCTGGTCTACGGGCTGGACAAGGCCTGGCTGTACGCGCACCCCGAGGTGCGGGAGTGGACCAGGCAGCAGCAGCATGAGCAGGTGCGCATGGCGGGCGGCTGCGTGGTGCAGGCCCATCCCTTCCGTCACCGCGACTATATCAATGCTGTCCATCTGGCAGTCGGCCTGGCCGATGCCTATGAGGTGGGCAACGCGGGCAATCCCCTGCCAAACGACATACAGGCGCTGCGATGGGCGCAAAAGAACGCTTTCATCATGACCGCGGGCTCGGACATTCATCACAGCGAGGATTTTGAGGACGGGGACCTGATGGGCGTCGTCTTTGACCATGAGATGAAAACCATCGGCGACTATGTGGCCGCCATCCGGGAGAAAAAGCCCTTTGGCATCAGGACCCCGGCTGGCCATTATGACAGCGCCCTTGAGATGCCCCTGCTGCCGGTATTTGAGCATACGCATGAAAACACCCGCCGGATCAGGCGGGTGAAGGAACTGTTTTGACCGGGTTTATTCCTTGACGATGAAACCCACGCCGGTGAGGCCGGGGCCCACATGGGTGCCGATGACGGCGCCCAGGTCCGCGCTGATTGAGTCCAAAACGCCCAGGCGGTTGTTGAAATAGCGGATGGTCTCTTCCATCAGGGGCCTGGCCTGAGAGTTGCCAAAGGAGACGCCGTAGCTGAGGTCCGGCTTGGCCTGCTGGAAGTAGTCAAACAGGGTCTTGATGACAAACTTTTCCCCGCGCACCTTGGCGATGGAGTGCACTTTGCCCAGTTTAACCTCGACCAGGGGCTTGATGCCCAGCAGGTTGCCGATGAAAGCCGCGCTGCCCGACAGGCGGCCGCCCATCTTCAGATACTTGAGCGTGTCCACCACCGCGTACAGGCGCACGCGGGGGGCCAGGTCCTGCAGTTCCCGGGCTATCTGGGCGGCGGTCAGTACGCCCGCGCCGCGCAGCTTGACGGCGTGCTTGAGCAGCAGGGCATGGCCGAATGAACCCGTCATCGAGTCGACGACATGGATGCGGTTTTGGTCAACTGCCTTGGCGGCTGTCATGGCCGACTGGTAGGTGGCGCTGAGCGCCGAAGCGATGGTGATCACCAGCAGTTCGTCCTGGGGTCCCAGCTGCTTGCGGAATTCATGCTCAAAATCGCCCGGCGGCACCTGGGAGGTGGTGGGCAGTTTATCAGCCGTGGCCAGCTTCTCGTAGAATTCCTTCTTGCTGATGTCGATGCCGTCCCTGTAGCTTTTGTCCCCAAAGTGGATGGTCAGGGGCAGCGTCGTAATGCTCCAGGCCTTGAGTTCCTCACCGGTCAAATCACAGGTGCTGTCCGCGATGATCTTGATCATGCCTTTGTTGTCCTTTCATTGCCAAAAAATGATGATAGTGTTTTGAGTGTCTTCAGGAGCACATCGGCCTCCCGGGCGTCGATGACGTTCAGGATCTCATCGATCATGCGCTGATGGATCTCCTTGTGGGCGCTGTCCGCCTTGAGTCCTTTGGGGGTCAGGCTGATGTGGGTGTGCCGGAGGTCCTTTGGGTCCTTCCACCTGACCAGGTAGCCCTTCTTCTCCAGCACTTTGACCGAGGCCGTCAGGCTGCCCGGCGTGATATCCAGGTGCTCGGCCACGCCCTTGGCGGTGCTGTTCCCCTGAGCCTGGCTGAGGATGCATGCCTCGATGACGTGCGCCTCGCTGATGGAGAGGTCACCATAACCCAGGGCCCGCAGGTACTTTTCCTCGCTGCGCAGTACGTCGTGGAAAACCTCCACCAGGAACCTGTTGAGTTCCTCCCGCGTATCCGTGTGCATATCCCTCGCTCGCCCAAATGATTGGAACCTCAAAACATTTGAAGTTCAAAACGATTATAGGCGATTCAGGTATCTTGTCAAGGCCATTGCGCGATAAATTTTGCGCTACCGCCCAAGGGGAATAAATGCTATACTCAGTGCAGCAACAGGAAAGCGAGGCAGGCATATGGCAGCAGCAGTAACGCAAAAGACGCTGGACGCGAAGATCAAGGCCGCGGACGCGAAGATCGAGAAGTACAAGGACTATATCGCCAAGCTCAACCAGGAGAAGAAAAGCCTGACAGCCCAAAAGCGCAAGCTGGCGGCTGAAAAGACAAAGAAGGCGGCCGCGGCCAAGAAGGCGCCCGCCAGGAAGACCGCGGCGGCAAAGAAAACCACAGCGGCAAAGAAGACAAGCACCAAAACGACGAGCAAGAAGCAGCCCTCCCTGCTGGAAGGCATCCTGGACGGGATGAAGTCGGGCGATTCCCAGGGCGGCAAGCTGCTGGAACAGCTGCTCGATCAGCTGAAGGGCTCATAGGAAGCCCGGTGATTGTGTGCCATAATGGCCAAAAATGAGGGGAGGGCACACCGTGGCCGGACAACTGTGGGTGAGGCTGATGCACAAGACCATGCTGGCGGAGGACACGGTCGTCCCCTGTCCCGATGGGGACTGGCGCGCGGCCCTGGCAGAGGCCTGCCACAAGCTGGACCTGTCCTTTCCCCTGATCGTGCCCAAGCACCTGAGGGACTGGGAGAGCTATCGCCAGACGCGCTTCCTGCCCGAGCACTTCATGGACGGCCTGCGCCGGGACCGCATGGAGATAGAGTATTTTGACCCCGCGCAGGCGGACACAGTCAAAAAGTCCTACGACCCGCGCAACGGATAGGAAAGGGCAGGGTGGGATATGATCTGGTATTTTGTGCTGTTGCTGCTGCTGGCGGCCTTTGGCTTTCTGCTTTACAGGGCCATCCGCTTCACGCCCGTCCATGCCCTGCAGCTGGGCGCACCCCGCGCGCCCCTGGTGCCCGAGATGCCGGTGGCCGTCAAGCTGAGCGAACTGGTCAAGCTGCAGACGGTCTCCCACGCCGACACCGCGCTGGAAGACGCGTCGGTTTTCACCGCCTTCCAGGAGAAGCTGCAGCAGCTTTTCCCCAAGGTCGCCGCGCACTGCCCGCGCGTGATCGTCGCGGGCAAGGGCATCGTCTACTGCTGGCAGGGCAAGGATCCGGGCGACCCGCGCGTGCTGATGGCGCATTATGACGTGGTGCCGGCAGATCCGGCAAGCTGGAAGCGGCCGCCGTTTTCGGGCGAGATCGCCGAAGGCTTTGTCCATGGCCGCGGCACGCTGGATACAAAGTGCACCCTGGCCGCCTGCATGGAGGCAGCCGAGGGGCTGATTGCCGATGGCTTTGTGCCCGCGCATGATATTTATCTGTGCTTTTCAGGTGATGAGGAGGTGGGCGGGCCCACCTGCCAGGCCATCATCGATGCCCTGGCCGAGTCCGGCGTCCAGCCCGGCTTTGTGCTGGATGAGGGCGGCGGGGTGACGCGGGAGAGCCTGCCGGGCGTCAGCCTGCCCTGCGCCCTGATAGGGACCTGCGAAAAGGGGATGACACAGCTGGTGGTGACGGCCGCCGCCCAGCCCGGCCATGCCTCCACGCCGCCCCGGCACACAGCCCTGGGCATCCTGGCAAGGGCAGTCCGCAGGCTGGAGAACCATCCCTGGCCCGTCAGGCTGAGCCCCACGCTGCTGCTCATGGCCGATACCCTTGGCCGCCACGCGCGGCTGCCCTACAGGATGGTCTATGCCAACATCAAGCTTCTCAGCCCTCTGCTGGGCGTCTATGGCTGGCTCAAGGGCGGCGCGGTCAACGCGATGCTGCGCACCACCTGCGCCTTCACCACCGCGCAGGGTTCCGGCGCCGTCAACGTGCTGCCGGGGGCAGCCAGCGCGGGAGCCAATGTGCGCATCATCCCCGGGGAGAGCGTCAAATCGGTCAAGCGCCGCGCGGCCAGGGTTCTGCGCGACAAGCGCCTGACCCTGCAGCTGGCTGGCGGCGATGAGCCCAGCCCTGTCAGCCGGACCGATGACGACAAGTGGGCTCTGCTGTGCGAGGCTGTCAATGACATCTGGCCCGAAGCCGTCGTCAGCCCCAACCTGATGCTGGGGGCGACCGACGCGACGCGGTACAGCCGCATCTGCCAGAACGTCTACCGCTTCAGCGGCCGGGAAACCACCAAAGAGGAAAACGCGCTGGTGCACGGCAATGACGAGCGCATCGGCACCGGGAAACTGGCCAGGATCGTCGCTTTTTACGAGGCGCTGATGATCAGGCTATAAAATTGTTTGGAGCGTGAAAATGGACATCGCATTCATAGGCATCGGCGTGATGGGGCGCAGCATGGTGCGCAATTTAATGAAGGCGGGGCATACCCTGCATGTTTACAGCCGCCGCAAGGCCTCGGCCGGGGAAGTCATCGCGCAGGGCGCCGTCTGGCACGACAGCGCGGCCGATTGCGCAATGCAGGCCAAGGTGGTCATCACCATCCTGGGCTTCCCCAAGGATGTGGAAGAGGTCTACTTTGGCCAAGGCGGGCTGCTGGAAAGCGCCCTTCCCGGAAGCATCCTGATCGACATGACGACCACCTCGCCCAAGCTGGCAGAGCGTATCTACGCCGCCGCGCGTGATAAGGGCCTGGCTGCCCTGGACGCGCCTGTCTCGGGCGGCGATTCGGGCGCCAGGAACGCGACGCTGGCCATCATGGCGGGCGGGGATGAAGATGTTTACAACAAGGTTCTGCCCCTGTTTGAAGCGATGGGCAAGACCGTCCGCTTCCAGGGCCCGGCGGGCAGCGGCCAGCATACCAAGATGGCCAACCAGATCTCCATCGCCGGCGCCATATCGGGCGCCGCGGAAGCGCTGGCCTATGCCAAGGCCGTGGGCCTTGACCCCATGAAGATGATCGACGTGGTGGGCGGCGGCTCGGGCACCACCTGGCAGCTGGTCAACAACGGCCCCAAGATGGTCAGGGGTGACTTCGCCCCCGGCTTCTTCGTCAAGCACTTCATCAAGGATATGGTCCTGGCCAAGGAAGAAGCCCAAGTGCGCGGCGTCAGGCTGCCCATGCTGGAGACTGTGCTGAAGGCCTATCGGGAATTGGAAGCCGGGGGCCTGGGGGATGAGGGGACGCAGGCGATCATCAAGGGGTATGAATTGAAGACTGAATAGATAGATGGTTATAAGCGGTTAGAACCGAATAGATGGATAGATGAACATATGGCAAAGCGCGGGCAAGACAGAAAGCCCGCGCTTTGTATTTACCGCTTGATCAGCAGCACGCTCACATCGTTGACATTGGTACCCGTCGCGCCGGTCATGATCAGGCCGTCCACCAGCTGAAGGGCGTGGTAGGCGTCGTTGTCTTCCAGCACCTTGTGGATATCTATGCCCCGCTGCTGGAGGCGCTGGGATGTGTTGTTGTTGGCAAAGCCGCCTGCGGCGTCGGTGGGGCCGTCCGTGCCGTCTGAGCCAAGGGAGAAGACGGCGGTGTCCGTGCAGCCGCCGATGCCGGCCGCGGCCGACAAGGCGATCTCCTGGTTGCGGCCGCCCTTGCCTTTGCCGGTGAGGCGCACCACGGTTTCGCCGCCGGCGATGAAGGCCAGGCTTTCCCTTGTATCCTGATGATACTGCGCGATGCTGGCCAGGAAGCTGCCCGCCTCCCTGGCCTGGCAGCAGAGGCTGGCGGTCAGGACAAAGGGCTTGTAGCCCAGTTCCTGCGCGGCCTGCGCCGCAGCCTGGCACAGCACGCGCACGCTGCCGGTGACCAGGGTCTGCACATTGTCAAGCTGCTTGGGCGTTTCCTGCCGCAGGCAAGCCTCAGCCTCGGCGGACAGGCGCAGTTTGTATTTCTCCTTGATCCTAAGCGCGTCGGCGCTTGTGGAACTGTCCGGATAGGCGGGGCCCGAGGCGATCATGTCCAGCGGGTCGCCGATAATGTCCGACAGCACGATCGCATAGACGCTTGCAGGCTGGCACAGCGCAGCGAAGCGCCCGCCCTTGACCCGGGAAAGCCGCTTGCGGATGGTGTTCATCTCCACAATGTCGGCGCCGCATTTCAGCAACTGCTGCGTGATGTCCTTGAGCTCTTCGCCAGCAATCAGAGGCTGTTCAAACAAGGCCGAGCCGCCGCCCGAAATCAGCAGGAGGACGCTGTCCTCCTTTTTAAGCCCGCTGACCAGCCCGATGGCCTCGCCGGTGGCGGAAAACGAGTTTTCATCGGGCACCGGGTGCCCCGCCTCGCGCAATTGGATATGAGGCAGTTCGCCGCCCAGATGGCCGTATTTGGTGATGACGATGCCCGCGCTTATCCGGTCCCCCAGGGCAAGACTTGCGGCCTTGGCCATCTGCCAGGCTGCCTTGCCCAGCGCCACCAGGATCAGGCGCCCCTGCGGGTCAAGCCTGATATCCTCCAGGGCTTCCCGCACGGCGGTGTCGGGCTGCGCGGCCAGCAGCGCCGCCTTAATGATATGGTCCGCGTCCTTCCTTAAGGGCATAAGCGCTCCCTTCCCCCAAATCAAGGCATAAGGAAGGGCTGCAGCGCGCCGCCGCAGCCCCATAATGGCATCAGACGATCAGTGAAAGCAGGAGCACGTTGAGGATGCCCGCGATGCCGACCACGAGTGTGCCCAGGGTCTGCGTGCGGTAGCCGTCCTTGACTTCCATATCGCCAAAGTTGGTGACGACCCAGAAGTAGCTGTCGTTTGCATGGGAGACAGTCATGGCGCCGGCGCCGATGGCAACGACCACCAGGGCGACCTGCACAGGGGACACGAAACCCATTGTGGCCATCAGGGGGGCCAGAATGCCCGCCGAGGTGGTGATGGCGACCGTGGAGCTGCCCTGAGCGGTCTTCAAGATCGCGGCCAGAACGAAGGGGAAGAAGAGGCCCAGGGTAGACAGGGCGGTCGAATTCTGCGAGATGTAGTTGACAATGTCGGTGGAGGCGATCACTTTGCCCAGCACGCCGCCGGCAGCCGTGACAAACAGGATGGGTCCCACCACGCGCAGGGTGCTGTCTGTAATGCTGTAGAAATCCTTCATCTTGCCGCCAATGCCAAGCAGGATGATGCCAAAGACCAGGCCCGCGGCAAGCGCCATGATGGGGGTGCCCAGGAAGGCGATGACGGGGACGTCCAGCTTGGCCATCTTGAAGGCGGAGCCAAGGCCCATCAGGAAGATCGGGACGACGATGGGCGCGAAGCTCATCAGCGCGCCGGGCAGCTTGCCGTAGCTGGCAACCAGTTCTTCATAGGTCTGCACAACAGCTTCGGCGCCGCCTTTTTCTTCCCTGGACTTGGTGCTCTTGCCGATGATCAGCGCGAAAACATACGCGGCGATCAGCGGCAGGATGGAGCAGGCAGCGCCTACGCCCATGACCAGCAGCAGATTGACCGGCTGCGCCAGGCCCTCATACAAGGTGTTGGCCGCGGCGATCGGGCCGGGCGTGGGGGGAATGAAGCAATGGGAGACGTACAGGCCCAGTGACAGCGCCACGGTGGACGCCACCGAGCTGCGGGCCGTGCGCTTGACCAGCGCCTTGCGGATGGGGTCCAGGATGACAAAGCCGCTGTCGCAAAAGACGGGGATGGAGACGATCCAGCCCATGATCAGCATGGCGGCTTCCGGATGCTTTTTGCCCACCAGCTTGACCACCAGGTCGGCCATCTTGAGCGCGGCGCCGGTCTTTTCCAGCAGGGTGCCCACCAGGGCGCCAAAGATGATCACAATGCCGATGCTGGTAAAGGTGCCCGAGAAGCCCTGGCCGATGATCGTCGGGATCTCGGTCAGTTTGACCCCGGCCACCAGCGCGAACAGCAGGCTGATGCCCATCAGCGACAGGAAGGCATGGATCTTGAACTTGGAGATCGCCACGATCATGATGATGATTGCCACCACAAAGGCAATCAGGAGAGGAATACCTGTCATAGACTGCACCTCCGCATATTCCGCAAAGCCTCGAAATTGAACATTTCAGACGACTTTGTGCTATTGGCCACATCATAAGCCCAAAAATGAGGCGTGTCAACAAGAAATCAGGCAAATACAAGGAATATCGCGGACAATGTTGCTGCGGGGGCTGTATTTGCGTAGAATAAGCGGACAAGGTCATGAGGAGGAGCTGTGTCAATGGCGGAGGATACATTGTACCGGGCGGCATATGCCTATTACGGGACAAAGCTGTGGAAGGACCTGCGGGACAGCGAGCTGTTTGCCCTGCGGTACCCCGGCAATCAGATTGGCTATTGCTGCGTGATGGGCATGGCGGGAAACCATACGGCGCTGGCCCTCTATATGGGGGAAGAGGCGCTGGCAAGCCTTTATCAGGTAGCGCTGGGAGAACTTGCTGACAGCGGGGACATGGCCTTTGATGTGCTGATGTCCCAGGATTGCCTGATGTGCTCCTTTGAGAAGAAGGGGGAGCTGGAACCCGAGGATTTCAAGGCCATGGACGAATCGGGCTTTCACTTCAAGGCAGGCGCCTTGCCGCTGCTCAGGCAGTACAAGCCCGGCTTTGTCCCCTGGTTCATCAACGATCCAACGGACCGTCAGCGCCTGGAGGCCGCGCTGCTGGCGGCAGTTGAGGTGGCAAACAGGCTGCCGCGCAAGGAGAAGCAGCTCAGCCTGCTGGATACGGGCAGCCTTCCCATCGTCAAGACACGGGAGGAGCTTGGCTTTTCCAAAGGGATCATCCCCGGGAAATCCCTGCCCCTGCTGACGCAAACGGAGGAAGGCTATGCCTGGGACGTCATGGCGCTGCCCGGCAGGAAGCAAATGGATTACCCCGAGCCGGCGCCCGGGGATGAGCTGCGCGTCGCCCGCCTGAAGCGCAAAGGGCTCAAGAAGGGGCTCACGCTTGAATGTGGTGTCCTCAGTGTGCCGCTCCCGGTGGCTGACGAGCGCGGCAATGGATTCGCGCCGTATTTTCCCGTGATGGTAATGGCGCTTGACAACCGGGGAGACAGGGAGCCCATGAAGCCCATTTCCTTTCAGCCGGGCATCGGCGAAGGGGACGCGCTGGAAAGATTCATTGATTACCTGGAAGCCCATGGCGTACCCGAACAGATCCTTGTCCAGGATATGCGCGCCATGGGTTTCTTCAGGCACCTGGCGCAAAGCCTTGGCATTAAGCTGGTTTACGTAGATGCCTTGCCCAATTACGGCGTGCTGACAAGCAAGCTCATGAAAAGCCTGCTGAAAGGCATGGAGGGCATTGACCTTGACAGTGATTCGCAGTGGGAAGAAGAGGAGGAGGACGACACCGCACGTGAAGACCCCAGGAAGGAAGAGCATCTGAGATGGAATGACGCCATCAAAACAGACGGTGTTTGCACCGGCTGCGGCAAAGCAGTGCCCAGGGCCGTCATGCTCAGGCATATCAAGGGCTGCCTGATCAAACCGGAGGAGGCGGGTGAACAGCGCTACTTCCTGCTGAATGTTCAGGGTGCGGAGGATCCGAACTATTTTCTGTACCTGAGCGTCAAGGCGAACGCCGCGCTCAAGGACCTGGATGAATACCTGCGCGATATCTGGCTGGAATGCTGCGGCCACATGAGCATGTTCACCATTGGGGGACTTGACTATTCTTCATACGATCCCGAGCCCGGGCAAAGCATGGCTGTCAAGCTTTCCTCCGTACTGGAAAAAGGGCTGGCCTTCAGGCATGAATATGACTTTGGTTCCACCACGCGGCTCAAGATAAAGGTGGCGGAAGACTATAGGGCAGCGCAGCGCCGTCAGAAAATTGTCCTCTTTGCCCGCAACCGGGAACCCATGTACAAGTGCGTGGCATGCGGAAAGCCCGCCAGGTGGGTCGACCAAAGTGACTGGCACCCGGTGCCGGGCAGCTGCTTTTGTGATGGCTGCATAGGGCTCCTTGAGGACCCTGAGCTGGTGCTGCCCCTTGTCAATTCACCCCGCTGCGGCGTGTGCGGATATGGCGGATAACGCGTCGACAGAGCATTTCGCGGCGCCCGCGGCGGTGATGCTGCTTTTGTTCCGCGAACACAAGGGCCGCAAACAGGTGCTGCTGCAGCACCGGCACAATGTAGCGGTGCTCAATGACCTGTGGGACACCGCGGTCACCGGCCATGTGGAGAAGGGTGAATCCCTGCGGGAAGCCCTGGCCCGTGAGGCGCAGGAAGAACTGGGCATATCCATCCGGCCCGATGACCTGCGCTTCTCCTCCCTGGGGCACATCCTGGTGCGTCCCGGCTTCACCTATTACAACATCTACTTTGAAGCGGCGGTCTACCGGGGTGCCCCCTTCATCGCCGAACCAGGTAAATGCGATGCCATTGCCTGGTTTGATGTGGACAATTTGCCCTCCGACATCATCCCGGAGCGCGCGCAGGCCATCCAGGATCATTTCACAGGCGCCCGGTACCATGAAGCGGGGTTCTTGGTTTGAAGTCTACTTCAGCGCGGTCCTGTCCACCGCAGGCTTGTCGGTCATGACGCTGAGCCTGAAACCGTCGCTTGTGGTAATGAAGACCGCAATGGCAAAGCCGCGTCGCAATTCTGCGGGGACCTTGTAATACTTTTCGCCCTCCTGCCTGAAGCGGTCCGTATCCCGGCTTATGTCGATGGCCAGCGACCCCGGTCTGGGCTTGGCGTATACGGAGGGGTAGAAGGCGTTTTCGATGTTGTCAAGGCGGCCCAGCACCCGGTATTCCTTCTGCCTGAAAAGGTTGATGAAGTACATGACGCCGGGTTTCGTTGACTTTTTATAGCCCTCGGGAAGGGTCGTTTCATCCAGTTTGACAACCTTGGCCTTGGCGAAGACCTCCCATTTGTCCTTGACGGGCTTTTCGCCCGTCACCGTGACGATGAAGTTGGGCGCTTCTGCGCTGCCCGCGTTTACGGTGGCCTCGTACATGCCCTTCTTGCCGTTCAGGCAGCCGTACAAGCGGAATTGGGTCCTGCCCTCCCTGTCCGTGAAGGCATAGACCGTGTGCTCAAAACCCGGGAGCCTGAGCGCGGTATAGTACATGTTGACGTTTTGCCTGGCAGCCTTCAGGTGGGTGAAGACCGTCGGGTCGGCGGCCGCTGGTTCCGCAGTGGCCGCTGCGGCCTCTTCACCCATGACGAACGGCGGCATGCAGAGGGCCAGCAGCAGGATCAGGCACATGAGGCGCGTAAGCGCTTTGTTCATAGTGACCTCCTTTTCATCGCAGGGATAGGAGTTTGGGCTTATTATTGCCCTTTTGTGACAGTATACTACAAATACGCGCGCCTGCATAGCGCAAATTGTAAAGATTCCGTAACAAAAGGGAGCCGCTGCCTTGCGGCAGCAGCCCCCCGCGCTTGGTCAGTCTACTTGCTGAGCTTGAGTTCCAGCGGCAGCCTGTTTTCAAAGCTGGCGCGGATGGCGGCCAGGATATCGCCGTGGCTGTCCCTGGTGCTCATGGTGGCGGCGCTGGTGACATCGGCCAGGATGGCCTTGTCTTCATCCGACAGCGCCTTGTACTTGGCGGCGTCTTTTTCATCGGTTGCATCTGCCTTGAGCGGGCGGCCATTGCGGTCGGAGGTGTACTTGGCAAACCAGGCTTCGATCTCCTCGACTGTCTTGCCAACGAAGAGTTCCTGATACTTGTTGGCCTGGTCGGACCAGGTGCCGGTGCCCATCTTGTAGTCGGCGCCGCGTTCGCGCTTGGTCAGCCAGCCCTCGACGGTTGCCAGGAAGCTCTCGTCGTTGACTTCCATGACGGCGTCGACCTTCTCGTCGTGGTTCTCGTCATAGTTGTAGGGGGCCTGGCCGGGGAAGCCGCTGAAGTGGGGCATGCTGGCGCCGTCATAGTTGGGGGTGGCGACTTCCAGCTGGTCAAGGTGCAGGAAGGTCAGACGGCCTTCGGCGTCAAACAGCGAGGTCGCGAAGACCTGGTTGATCGAGTAGACCTGGACATCCTTGTCGTCCTTGCCGGGCCCGATGCGGCCGGAGTTGTTCAGGCCAAAGCCAATGGCGGCAGCGTCGGCGGTCAGGGGCTGACGATTGTCATAGGCCTTCTTCAGGGCGGCCAGGATGTTGCCGTGGCTGTCCTTCAGGCTCATGGTGGCGGCGGTGGTAACATCGGCCAGCAGGGCCTTGTCTTCATCCGTCAGCGCGGCGTACTTGGCGGCATCCTTTTCGTCAGTGGCGTCTGCCTTGAGCGGGCGTCCGTTGCGGTCGGAAGTGTACTTGGCGAACCATTCCTCGATCTCGGCCACGGTCTTGCCCACGAAGATCTGGGCGTACTTGTTGGCCTGGTCGGTCCAGGTGCCCGTGTTCATCTTGTAGCTGTCGCCGCGCTGGCGTTTGGTCAGCCAGTTTGCGATCTCGGCCTGGAAGGAGGCGTCGTCGACTGCGATGACGCTTTCGACCTTCTCGTCGTGGTTCTCATCATAGTTGTAGCCGCCCTGTCCCGGGAAGCCGCTGAAATGGGGCATGCCCTCGCCGTCGTAGTTGGGTGTGGCATACTCCAGCTGATCCAGATAGACGAACAGGATCTTGCCGTCCTTGTCGAAAATGGCGTTGGCGTACACTTCGTTGACGGAGTAGACCGGGACTTCCTTGTCATCCTTGCCGGGGCCAAGGCGGCCGGTGGGCAGCATGCCAAAGCCGATATAGGCGTCGGCCGCGGCGATTTCCACCGGTACAACGGGGGCTTCGGTGGCCGCGGCTTCCGCGGGCTGCAGGCCCATGGCGATCTCGACGGCCTTGAGGATGGCCTTGGAGGTGTAGGTGGCGCCGGCGACGACGTCCACCTGGGTGTTGCCTGCCGCTGCGATCAGGGCGGGCAGCTGTTCCAGCGCCAGGGTGCCGATGCCCTTTGTCTCATCGGGGCCGACGGCCTCAACCTGGGTGATCTTGCCGCCTTCAACGGTCACGGTGACGGTGACGTCGCCGCCAAAGCCCTTGGCGGTGCCGGTGAGCGTTTCGGCCTGCGCGCCCAAGGCGAACAGCAGGCAGGCAGCCAGTGCAAGTGCGACCAGTCTCTTCATGGATGATCCTCCTATATGTGCGTATTGTGCCTATGCCATGATAGCACAACCGTCAGCCCGTTTCAAGTCTCGGGTGAGATAAAATACACAATTTGGGTGAATATGTTCTCTTGCGCGGCGCCTCACGGCGGACGATACGCCGCGGGTGAAAAAACTTGTGGCTGGGCTTTACGCAGCCACAAGATGTGGTATACTGGCTTTACACGGCGCGGCCGGCGTCAAAGGAGGAACAGTGATGGCTTGTTTATTTCACGTAGAAGGCGGCGCCCTGCCCCAGGCGGAGCTTGATGCTTATTTGACGCGCGCAAAGGAGCGCTTCGGCAGGGAGCCGCAGGGCATTTCCATCAAGGTGGACGGCGAATTCGCCGATATAGATTATGACTTTGGCGCCGTGCCCTTTCAGCGCATCCGCCGCATTACCGGCTACCTGGTGGGCACGCTGGACCGCTTCAACAACGGCAAGCGCGCCGAAGAGCATGACCGCGTCAAGCACGGGCTGGGGCAAGGGGCATGAAAAGCGTCAAGCTGTTCCACTTTGAGGCCTGCCCCTACTGCCGGGAGACCATGCGCTGGCTGGACGAGGTCAAACGGGAGCATCCGGAGCTGGCCGCCGTCGCCGTCGAAAAAATAGACGAGCGCCTGGAGCCCCACAAGATCAAGGGCCATGACTACTGGTATGTCCCGACCTTTTACGTGGACGGCAAAAAGGTCCACGAGGGCGTCTGTTCCAGGGAGATCGTGGAGCGGGTGCTGCGCAGCGCGCTTGACTGAGCTGCGTATAAGCTGATACAGGGGGGCTGTAACAAAAGTCCCGAAGGCACCGCTGTAAATCGAAAGATTTGCGGCGG
>CAZPBJ010000024.1:0-39993 GCA_964584685.1 uncultured Christensenella sp.
CCGGCCCCATGCTCCCAAAGCACGTGCGCTACCAGGCTGCGCTACACCCCGAAGGAACGTCGCCCAAATCAGCGACAGATAGTATCTTACAAGAAACACAATGCCCTGTCAAGGCATTTTTTTCGTCCTTTCTTGTCCTTTTTATCCTTTTATATCGCTCATTTACGAGCTTCAGTCAATTCCTTCAATACCAAACTTGCTCGTTCTTCAGCCAACATTGACAAAGCGTTCCTTGTCCTCTATCATGAAGTTGTATACAACGATTGGAGGAACCATGATGTCTGAGGTTTTTCATCCTGCTTTTACGATCACCATGCAGTCAGGTGAAACAATGCGCGGCGAGCTTTATCCGGAATACGCGCCGCAGTCTGTTGCCAACTTCATCCAACTGGCCAATAGCGGTTTCTACAATGGCCTTGTTTTTCACCGTGTTATACCGGGCTTTATGATCCAGGGCGGCTGTCCTTCAGGCACGGGAATTGGCGGTCCCGGATACTGCATCAAAGGTGAGTTCGCCCAAAATGGCGTCAATAACACGCTTATGCATACCAATGGCGTCCTTAGCATGGCAAGGTCCCAGCGCAAGGACTCGGCAGGCTCCCAATTCTTCATTATGACCAGTGACTCCCGACACCTTGACGGTTCCTATGCTGCCTTTGGCAAGGTGCTGGAAGGGATGGAAGTTGCCCAAGCCATTGTGAACACTCCCCGTGACGGCAACGACAAACCCCTGGAGCCCCAAGTGATCGCGTCAATTTCCGTGGATACGAAAGAACATCAATACAGCTTCCAAAAGCTTTGATTACAGGAGATTAGCATGGAGACCCAAAGGCTGACAGTGCGCGTGGCCGGGAAGAACTACAAGTTGTCCTTCTCGGATGAGCCTGAGCACATCAAGCGGCTGGTGTCATTTACCAACAGAAGGATCTCGGAGGCCGGCGCTTCAAGCCCCAATATGGACCGGGAAACAGCCGCCGTAGCAGCGGCCCTTTCGCTTGCCGACGATCTGATGAAAGCCCAGGACGATAACGCCAGACTGCGCCGAGCAATTGAAGTAAAGCTCATTCAGGCTGCCAATGGTTGAACTGCTGGCGCCTGCGGGCGACCTCCCTTCTTTTTATGCCGCGCTGAAATTCGGCGCTGACGCCGTTTATTTAGGCGCACGAAGCTTCGGCGCTCGTTCTGGCGCGGGATTTTCGCAGGATGACCTTGCAGTCGCGCTCAAGGAAGCTCACCTGAGGGGCAAGAGGGTGTATATAACCGTCAACACCCTGGTCAAGGAGAGTGAGTTTGAAGACCTTCAATGCTTGCTGAGCGATCTGGACAAGGCCAATGTTGACGCAGTCCTTGTGCAGGATTTGGGCGTCCTGCACTATATTAGGACGAATCTTCCGGGCTTGCCCGTTCATGCGAGCACACAAATGAGCATTCATAACGCCGCGGGTGCCCGGTTTCTGCTGACGCAAGGCATCAGGCGGACTGTGCTGGCACGCGAATGCAGCCTTGACACCATCAGACAAGTTGTATCCACAGGCATCGAAACAGAAGTGTTCGTTCACGGGGCCTTATGCATATCGGTCAGTGGGCAGTGTCAGTTGTCATCCCAGATAGGCGGGCGAAGCGGCAACCGAGGCCGCTGCGCTCAGCCCTGCAGGCTGTCTTATCGTTACCGCGGCAAGGCAGGCGCCTGGCTGTCACCGCGGGACCTGAACCTGTTGGAAGATATTCCACAGCTGATATCGGCAGGCATTTGCAGTTTCAAGATCGAAGGAAGGCTGAAGAGGCCGGAGTATGTGGCGGTGGTGACCGAAGCTTATCACCATGCCATCGATGCCGCGCTCGCCGGGAAGGCCAATAGTAATCTGCAAGAGGATCAGCGAAGTCTGCTGCAGATATTCAACCGCGGGGGATTCACCAAAGGCCCCGCCTTTGGCCGCCAGGACGCACAGCTTGTCAATCCTCTGAGCGTGTCCCATGAAGGTTTGCCAATCGGCATAACCAGAAGCTGCCAGCGTAGAGGAAGCGTTTACCTGAGTGAGATCCTGTTAAGCGACACACTTCATGACGGGGATAATCTGCATATACACGACACAGAGGCAGATCAGGAGATGATCTACTCCGGGCCGGAAATAATGGCCGGCAGCCTTGCTACGATCCGTCACTACAAAATGAGCCGTCCGGGAAGCCCGGTATCACGATTGGTTGACGGCAATCAGATGCGGCAGACACAAGCCCGCCTTGCTCAGAAGTTGCCTCCGATACCCCTGGGAGCAATGCTGCAGGCGCAGGTTGGCAAACCGCTGTCACTTTCGTTGCGGCATGGGGAAATTGAAGTGACTGTCTTTGGCGATATACCGATGCCTGCACAATCTCATCCGTTGACAAAGGAAAACAGCTGCAAAGCCATCCAAAAGACCGGCGATAGCCCTTTTTGCATTGACGACTGCAGTTTTCAATGCGATTCCCTGCTTTTTGTGCCGGTTTCAGCCCTCAATGGGCTTAGGCGCGATGCGCTTGACGCGATGCAAACGGCATTACTAAAGGCATATACGCGGCCGGCGTCACCTGCAAACAACGGGAATAGCCAAGTCATTGATTCAGATCAAATAGAGGATTCCGCGCTTTTTGTACTCAGCGCTGATATCGCTCAGATGGAAATGCTCATCGAAGCCGGTGCCGACTGCTTTGTGTATACGCCACAGGATTACACGGCTGCAAGGCTCGCTGATAACTGCAGGCGCCTTCGCAGACAGGATTACCTCTGCTTGCCGCCTCAGGCATCAGACAGTACGCTTGAAATGCTCCATGAGCTTGTTTGTGATCTGGATCTGCAGGTGATGCTGGAAAATGTCGGACAATTTGCTCTCAAATGGCCAAGGGCGAAATTGGCGGGACCGGGCATCCCGGTGTGGAACAGGCAAAGCGCGTCGTTGCTTAAGGACTTTGGCTGTCATGCTGTGGTCTGCTCGCGCGAAAGCAGCCGGGAAGATATCCTGGACATGGGCGTCATTGCGCCGCCATTCATTTTGCCCGTTTACGGAAGAGCCGGCGTCATGCTGCTCAATCACTGTCCGGAACGTACCTTTCGCGGTTTGGGCGGGGATAAACGCACCTGTACGCTTTGCGCCGCAGGTGAAGGCACGCTTGGCGGGCGGCTGACCGACCATCTTGGCGCTACCTTTCCCTTGTGCCCTGTCAGACTGCCTGAAGGCTGCCTGAATGTGCTGATGCACCATACACCGCTGCACCTTTCAAATAAAGCGATCGGCAAGCGATGGCTGCTTACATTCAGTACAGAAACTCAGGATGAAGCACTGCGCATCACACAGCACTACTCGTCTCTGCTGCGGGGCGGCAATCGCGTCGATCCCCTTGATATACCTTTGTACCTTGGGCGATATGACCAAGGTGTCCAATAAGCATGTGAGAGAAAAGCAATGTCATTGATGAAAGATAAAGCGCTTCGTGTGCTGGAGTTCACAAAAATCAGAGACCGGCTGGCTTCTTATGCCGTTACCCAAAGCGGCGCGCAAAAGTGCCTGTCTTTGCAGCCATATGATCGTCTGGATGATGCCGTGCAAGCACAGGAGGAAACCGAAGAAGCGCTCACCGTCCTGACCTTCCGCGGAGACCATCCCCTGACATCATTCAAGGATGTCCGTGAAGCACTGCATTTGGCAATGAAGGGCGCCACGCTCTTCCCGAGAACCCTTTTGGATATAGCCGACTGCCTGCGTGCTGCCGCTGTCGCCAAGACCGCCCTGGACACGGAGAAGGATAACACACCAATCCTCAGACAGCTGGCGTCCATGCTGATCCCCAACTATCCTCTTGAACGAAAAATCAAGGATGCCATCATCTCGGAAGATGAAATAGCCGATAATGCCAGCCCTGCGCTTGCAGATATCCGCCGCCACATGCGCCAGTGCAATGACCGTGTAAAAGAAAAACTGCGCAGTATGATACAAAGCGCAAGCTATGCCAAGTACCTGCAGGAGGCAATCGTAACCCTGCGCAACGGACGCTATGTGATTCCGGTCAGGCAGGAGTACCGTCAGAACGTTCCGGGTCTTGTGCATGATCAATCAGCTTCGGGAGCGACGCTTTTCATAGAGCCGCTCTCGGTTGTAGAAGCCGGCAATGAGCTTAAACAGTGGTCTTTGAAAGAACAGCAGGAGATCGAACGCATACTCAGTGATTTCTCCGCGCAGGTTGCCTCACAAAGCGACGGTATCAGCGCCAACATTGAAATTCTGACACAGCTCGACTTTATTTTTGCCAAGGGCGTACTGGCGCGTGACATGAACGCCATTTCCCCCAAGATGAATGACAGGGGCAGGCTTCGCTTCGTACGTGTGCGCCACCCGTTGATCGACAAGGCTTCGGTTGTCCCCTGCGACCTTTGGATGGGTGATGAATTCACGACGCTGATCATTACAGGTCCAAATACCGGCGGCAAGACGGTAACGCTGAAAACCGTTGGGCTCATCTGTTTGATGGCGCAGTCCGGACTGCATGTGCCCGGCAACCTTGGCACGGAGACCTCGGTCTTTGGCCGGATATTTGCTGATATTGGCGATGAGCAGAGTATCGAACAATCGCTCTCCACGTTTTCCTCCCACATGAGCAATATTGTTGGGATACTTGAAGAGGTTCAGCCTAATGATCTGGTGCTGTTTGATGAACTAGGCGCAGGCACCGATCCAACGGAAGGCGCCGCGCTGGCCCAAGCGATCCTTGCTGCGCTCAGGGTCACGGAAGTACGAACAGTCGCCACCACGCACTACAGCGAACTCAAGGCCTATGCCTTGTCTACACCGGGTATCGAAAATGCCAGCGTTGAGTTTGATGTGGCCACGCTGCGCCCAACATTTCGGTTGTCCATCGGTGTGCCCGGCAAGAGCAACGCCTTTGAAATATCACAGCGACTGGGCTTGCCCAGCCAGATGATAAAGGCTGCCAGGGAACTCCTCAGCCATGAAACCATACGATTTGAAGATGTCATCGCCAATGCCGAATATCACAGACAAATCGCACAAAAAGAGCGGCAATTGGCTCAGGAAGCACACGATGAAACTGTCAAACTGAGAAAAGAAGCCGAAGAACTCTATCAAAGCATTCAGTCAAGCCGCGCAGGCGCCGAAAAGAAAGCAAAAGAAGAAGCTCGCAGGATCCTCGAAAAGACCAAGCGTGAATGCGCCGTGATCATTGATGAGCTCAAAGTGATGAAACGCAGCGGCGGCGATATTGCCCAAGGCATCAGCGCACTGCAAAAGCGCATTCAAAGCCTTGACGACAGCCTGGCTGAAGGGATGCAGGCAGCCGCGCAGTTAGGCAACGCGCCGCCGCAGGAGCTGCGCGTCGGTGATACGGTTGACATTCCGCACCTGAACACGGTTGGCAGCGTATTGGCAAAGCCTGACGCCAAGGGCGAGGTGATGGTGCAGGCCGGTATCATCAAGATGAAAGTGAATGTAAACCAGCTGCGATTGAGCGGCACCGCGCCTATGAAAAAGAGTACAGCACGCGCGAAAACGCAAAGCGCAACCCGCAGCGTGCAAATGGAGTGCGACGTTCGCGGCCTGGCGCTGGACGAGGCCTTGATGGAAGTTGACAGATATTTGGATATGGCTTTGCTGGCCGGCATGCATGAAGTGTGGATAATCCATGGCAAAGGCACAGGAACATTGCGTTCAGGCATAACGCAGCATCTTAAGAATATGCCGCAGGTGAGTGCCTTCCGTCTGGGTAAATATGGCGAAGGCGAAAGCGGCGTCACAGTCGTGGAACTGAAATAGGAGGGTATATGGCAGCCAAGCAATGTGTCATGGTAGTGGATGATGATCTGAATATCGCGCAGCTCGTGCGGCTGTACCTGGAGAAAGAGGGCTATGAGGTGGTAACGCTTCAACGGGGAGATACCGCCCTGGCTTCCTTTAAGGCCAATCCGCCTGCGCTTCTGTTGCTTGATATCATGCTGCCCGGAATGGATGGATGGCAGGTGTGCAGGGCTGTAAGGCAGATCAGCACGATTCCGGTCATCATGATCTCAGCCAAAGATGAAACCTTTGACAAGGTGCTGGGTTTGGAATTAGGCGCTGATGACTATATCACCAAGCCGTTTGACCCAAAGGAACTTGTCGCACGGGTGAAGGCTGTGCTGCGCCGCGGCGGGCCAAGTGATCAGGCGGAGAACGACACACTTTCGTTTCCCGGTCTCACCATGAGCTTGTCGCGCTTTGAAGTTCTGTACAAAGGCCAAAGGGTGGATATGCCGCCCAAGGAGCTGGAACTGCTGTATTTCCTGGCCTCGCATCAAAATCTTGTCTTTACGCGTGAACAGCTGCTTGAAAAAGTCTGGGGCTTTGATTACTTTGGGGATAGCCGTACGGTGGATGTCCATGTTAAGCGCCTGCGCGAAAAGCTGCCGGAAAGCGATGACTTTGGCTGGCTGATCCGCACAGTCTGGAGCGTCGGTTATAAATTCGAGGTCAAATGATGCGGCCCAGCACTTTTTCCAGGCTTATGCTGGTGTTCATACTGATCATTTTTATATGTGTCAGTATGCTGATGGGCATATTCTATTTCACCATGCGGGATGTGCAGATCGAAAACCGCATGAACGCGCTTAAATCCCAGGCCTACGATATCGCCTACCTTGCTGCCGGGGCACAGTCAAGCGAACTGGAACGTGCGCTTGGCTTAAGCGCAAACAGCAGCACTGAAATGCTGCGCCACAAGCTCAGCAGTGTCTATGATGAGTACAAGGCCTACTGTATGGTGGTCGACAGACGGGGTGAAGTGACGACTTACTTCCTTTCCCTCATCAATGACTATCCGGAGCTGAAAGCCGGTTTTGACCTGCGCAGCATTTTAGGCAGCCTTCAGGTGGTCTTGAATGGTCAGGAAGTTGTTCAGCAGGTTCACGGACCTAACGGCCCCATGTTTACAGTGGCTGTACCCTGGATGCAATCAGGCCGTGTACTGGGCGCCGTCTATATACAGACTGCGGCGCAGACTGTCCGCGCCTCTTATGAGGGCCTGACACTGCGCGTCCTGCTTGCCTCTGTGCTGGCGGTCTTCATCGCCGCTGCAGCTGTATTTGTTTATACCAAGAGACTTTCAAAGCCTTTGCTTGAGATATCACAGGCATCCGCAAACATGGCAAGCGGTGACTTTTCCCTTCAGGTGTCTGAAGAAGGACCAAAGGAAGTGCACGACCTGGCCATTTCATTCAATACAATGTCCGCCAAACTGCGAAATACGGAACAGACGCGGCGGGATTTTATTGCCAACCTCTCCCACGAGCTGCGATCTCCCATGACGAATATCCGCGGTTTCATCCAAGGATTGCTGGATGGGACGATTCCCCGGCAGGAGGAAAAGCGCTATCTGGGCGTTGTGCTGGATGAGACAGACCGTCTGAGCAAACTGGTGGCAGGCTTGCTCAACCTTTCACGCATTGAAAATAAAGATACAACCCTGGCGCTGACCAGCTTCAACATCAATGAGCTGATCCGCGTGGTATTGATACCCAAAATCAGTCAGATTGAACAAAAGAACATTGATATTCAGCTCTTGTTTGAACAGGAAATCAGCCTGGTGCTGGCGGACCGAGATCAGATTGAGCAGGTTTTGATCAATCTGCTTGACAATGCCATCAAGTTCACGCCCTCGGGGGGAGCCATCAAGATAATCACTGCGCCCAGGGACAGCAATACCCTTGCTGTCAGTGTTCAGGATAATGGGCCGGGTGTCTTGCCCGAGGACAAACCTTACATATTTGACAGATTCTACAAGGCGGACAAGGCGCACACATTTGGGAATGGCACTGGTCTGGGACTATCCATCAGCCGTATGATCATGGAGCGCCACAGGCAATCCCTTGTCTTGGAAGATTCGCAAATCGGCGCGAAATTTGTGTTCACCCTTAAAAGGAGTGCGGACAGCCAATCGGAGGATTCATGAAAATCAGGGCTTACGCAAAGATCAACTGGCACCTGGCAGTCGAAGGGCAGCGCGCCGACGGCTATCACGAACTGGATATGGTTATGCAGCGTGTCGATTTATTTGATCTGCTGGAAATCGAACCCGCAGACAGTCTTACCTTATTGATAGATGGGGATACTTCACTTCAGGCAGATGAAAGCAATCTCGTTGTGCGTGCCGCAAAAGCCCTTCAGTTCAAGTCGGGAACACAAATGGGGGCGAAGATAATTTTACACAAGGACATTCCCCTTGGCGCAGGTCTGGGCGGCGGCAGCGCGGACGCGGCGGCGACGCTGAAGGCGCTGAACGAAATATGGGGGCTCGCTTACCCAAGCGAAGCGCTGCAGGCAATTGGCCTGAAGGTCGGCGCTGACATTCCCTATTGTTTGGCGGATGGTTCAGCGCATGTTCGGGGCATTGGCGAAATAGTCAAGCCCTTTCCACTTGACAAGGTTTACCAATTGCTCATCCTGAAAACGGATAAGGGGCTCAGTACAAAAGATGTTTTTGCCCTTTATGATAAACAGCACGAAAAGCAGCGGCCATCGACAGGAAATCAGGTTATCTCATCGCTTAGGAGCGGTCATCCGCACCTGCTCAAAGTCATCGCGTATAATGACCTTCAAGCGCCGGCAATTGCCTTACTGCCTGAAATTCAGGCCGCTGTAGACAGCCTGTATTCGCATGGCGCGCAATTCGCCCAGATGAGTGGCTCCGGTTCTGCTGTATTCGGCGTATTTACCAGTCAAGCTGAAGCCCTGAGTGCCTACGAATCGCTGAATGGATCCTACGCCTTTTGCCGTCTGTGCAGCACGCGCAGGGGCTAAATCAGTTCTTTGAGCGCGGTCAAATGGGTCAGGAGCGTTGTTCGTATTTCAAGGGTGGATGATGTTGCTGTTTGAACAAGCAGTTCATAGGTATCAAGATCATCATACAGTGCCGCGATCGCTTCATGGGGCACCAGTCTGCCGGCCTCACCGCTGATGGCAGTGCTGATTTCATTGATTTGATCGATGTTGTAAACGTACTGCCTTACAAGCGCAAGCTTTGATGACGAATTGGATTGTACGCCCCCGGTCAATCGGCTGACTTGATCAATAGCGTCAATGACCGCGCTGCTGATGCGTTTATTAAATTGAAGCCGCGCTGCATTTCGGTAGGCAGCCGCCTGCGTATAAAGCGTGGAAAGCATGATAACGCTAACAATGAGAAGCGCCATCAGCGCGAAAAATACGCGGCGCTGTACCTTGGTGCCGATGTTCAATGTGTTTCCCTGTCTGGAATACTTGTTAATATTGTTCACGCGTTCCTCATTTCCATAACATGGTATGTTTCTAAATACATACCGTTGTACATCCACTTCTCGTTATGAGAATAACACATTTGCCTCTATCCGTAAACAGGACAGCATCAGAGGTTTTACAGTTTGTTCATGCCTGCACATAGCCTGCATGATATACTTGACTTTGGAGGACCGCATGATTTCTGTACAGGGTATCAGCAAAAGCTATGGGCGGATCAAGGCGCTGGATGATGTGTCTCTCACAGTGCCAAAGGGGCAGGTCTTGGGTATGCTCGGACAAAACGGGGCTGGCAAGACAACATTGCTCAACCTGATGTCGGGATATTTGCCATATACTCAAGGAAGCGTCAGGATTTGCGGCTGTGACATTGTACGCGAACCGCTCAAGGCAAAGACCCATCTGGGCTGCCTGCCGGAAAATCCGCCGTTGTACACCGAAATGACGGTAGAAGAATACCTGCGCTTTTGCTGCGCCATCAAACGCGTCCGAAAAAAGGACCATACAGCGCATATTGACCAAATAGCTCGGTTGACCGGGCTTTGTGAAACATTAAGCCGACGGATATCAAACCTGAGCAAAGGATACAGACAGCGGGTCGGACTGGCACAGGCGCTTTGCGGCACGCCTGATGTGCTGCTTCTGGATGAGCCGGCAAGCGGCTTTGACCCATCCCAAGCGGTCGAATTCAGAAGCATTATCTCTTCGCTTGCCGGTAAACATACAATCATTATCTCTTCCCATATTCTGACTGAAGTGCAGGCGATTTGCGATCGGGTGATCATCCTTCATCAGGGCCGGCTTATGTATGATCATCTTACAGCCGGGAGTAATGAAACCAGGCAGAGCTCAAGTTTTCATCTGAGGGTCAAAATGCCAAGGCAGGCGCTGCTGCGCGCTCTGCGTTCTTTGCCCAGCGTACTTCGCGCTGATCCGATGGATGCAAGGGAAAACGAAACCGATGTGACAGTTGACGCTAGGAGCGGTCAGAATTTTGAAGAAGAGCTGTTCACCTTGTTATCCGGGCTGCAGGCGCCAATCCTGCAATTGACGCCAATGGCGGAAAGTTTGGAGGATATTTTTTTGAGGATCACTTCTCCGGTTGCTGCGCGGGGAACGTTATCATGACAGCCATCATCAAACGTGAACTGCGAAGTTACTTTTTAACCCCTTTGGGATATATATTCCTTGCTGTTTTCCTGAGCATCGCAGGCATCATTTTTCAGATCAGCAACATAGCGACGCTTTCCTCTGATATGTTTGGATTTCTCTCCATGATGAGCTATGTATGGATGCTTCTGTGCCCTATCCTCGTGATGCGCCTGCTTGCAGGCGAGCGCAAACAGTTGACCGATCAGCTTTTGATGACAGCGCCCATAAGCAGTGCAGAAATTGTGCTTGGAAAATATATCGCAGCTTGCCTGATGCTGCTGATGAGCACGATACTGAGTCTTTTCTATCCCATGATTGCCGGTATTTACGGACGCATCTATCCAATGGAACTTATGACAGGCTATCTTGGGTTTATATTGCAGGGTTTTGCTTTCATTGCCTTTGACCTGATGCTGTCCGCGCTGACTGCCAGCCCCATCAGCGCGGCGGCAGTCTGCTTTGGCGCGAATTTGCTCTTATGGCTCAGCGGTTTATACTCTGCTTCCGGCACTTTAAACATCATCGGGGAGATTCTTGGCTTTTTCAATTTGTATGAGCGCTTTTCGCCCTTCCTGCACGCGCAGCTGAGTTTGGCTAATATAATCTTCTTTGCGGTGTTTTCTTTTGTATGCATCACTGCCTGCATACAGTTTGTCCAAACCAGGCGATGGAGTGAAGCGGCATGAAGAAGCCGCTGGATCGCGATAAACTGCGCCAGGGCAGCGCTTCCCTGTTTCGTGTCACTGCGGCGATTCTTCTGGCAGCGCTGTTGAGCCTGGGTGCCCAGGCAATGGAAGACAGATATGCTCTGCGTTATGATTTTTCTTATAATGGTATTACCACGCAGGGCGAGGAGAGCAAGAGGGTACTGGATGCCCTGACACGAAAGGTGCATGTCTACGCGATGTTTACGCCCGGGCAGGAAGATTTGGCTTTGATTGGTCTGCTCGAGCGTTTCAGGGCGCGTTCGGAATATTTCACCTTTTCGCTTGAAAATCTTGCGCAAAACCCCGGTCTGACAAGCATGATTTCCAGCAGCCTGGCCGATGAGCAAGTGAGCAATGACAGCCTGATCGTATATTGCCCGGAGACCGACCGCGCGCGCGTGCTGAACGGTTCTGACTATATCACCCAAAGCTTTGATACGCAAAGCGGAAGCTATTATATTTCAGGTATGACCTATGAGAAGAGCATAAGCGAAGCGCTCGTTTTTGTCACCACCCGGCAGCTTCCAGTACTGCAGGTTCTCAGCGGCCATGGAGAGTTGGGCCCTGATGAAACCGCTGCGCTTGAAAAGCTGCTTGTCAAGTACAACCATGCGTTTGGCCGCGTTGACCTCCGGCGCAATGATCTTCTTGACCCCGGGTCTCCCCTGCTTATCCTGTCGCCCACAAAGGATTTAAGCGAGGACGAGGTGAAGGCAATCAACGATTTTTGTATGGCGGGCGGCTCGTTGCTGATTACGCGTGATTATGCATACGGCCTCCGCTTGCCCAATTTCGAAGCCCTTTATAGAAGCTATGGTTTTGAGATGCGCCAAGGGATGGTCATTGCCCAGGAAGACGCACTGGGCAGTTATTTTGAGTCGCGCGCCGTTTTGATGCCCTATATGGAAAGTACGCAGCCAACCCTTGGCATGGTTGCGTCCGGACAGACAACCCTGATTCTGGCAGGCAGCGCTGCATTTCAGGAACCTTCTGAGCTAAACAGCGGCCTTTCAATACAGGTGGTCCTGCGCAGCGGAAATGCTTACCTGCGCCAGCTGGATGGCCAAACTGCCGGCATTGAAGCGCAGCCCGGTGACCAAAGCGGCCTTTTCCCATTGGCACTGCTGGCAGACCGTGTATTTGAAGACGGTACGCATTCAAAGGCATTCATCATTGGAAATTCTTCTGTTTTCACTGACAGTTGGCTGCAGGGCAACACCTACAGCGGCGAATTTCTGCTGAATTTAGTCAATTATCTTGACCCCGGAGAGCCTATCCAGTTGGCGATCGCTCCAAAGGACGCTTTAAGACAGCCCATGCGCATTGCGTCGCCCCGGCTTGTCAGTATGATGCTGTGGCTGCCGCCCGCGGCTGTCCTGATTTTCGGACTTGTCTTCCTGCTGAAGAGGAAAAGGCTGTGAGCCTGCGTGAAGTGAAGAAACGAGGCAGACCTGAGTATAGCCGATGGATAAAGATAACGCTTTTTATCGTTTTGCTACTTGCTGGTCTGGCACTTGCTTTGCGATTGCTTCCCCCATTGGGGGCAAGCAGGCGCGCCGCAGTGATCGACATACCTGAAGATACCGCAAAGCTGCATTTTGAAGCAGCGGAAGAAGACTTGCTTTCATTCACGATCCACCCAAGTGATGGTGAAGCCTACACCATCATCCATGATCAGGGAAACTACCAACTTGTGAATCAACCCGATTACAGCCTGGATATGGGGATGATCAGAAAAATGGTCGATGCCTTGCTTTACCTGGAAAGCACGGATACCATCACTTCTTTACAGGGGCTTGATCTAGATGAATTCGGGCTTTCACAGAGCGCTTTGCGCGTCACTGCTCATTATTCACGCAGCAGGCAGCTTGAATTTGCCATCGGAGACAGAATACCTTCAGATATCCCGAGTGACTATCTGATACTGACAGGCGACCCTTTGCTGTATTCTGTCGCGGTCGACGTGCGGGAAACGCTTGACCAGAAATTAAACCTGCTGCACACGATACCATCGGTCAACTTCACGGCGGACCTGCTGGATGCTGTATACTTTGATGGTATGGAAGCGTTCAGCCTCCATCGCGTCGCGCAGGATATTTGGGAGATCAATGAGCCTATCCATTATCCCGCCCGCTTGGATCGGGTACGGCAGATGCTCCGGCAGATATCCCAAATGAGGCTTGCGGCCTATGTTGATGAAGCGCTGCCGGAAAACCTGGCTCAATACGGCCTGGATCACCCGAGAAGCCAAGTCCGTTTTATGCTGTCAGAAAGCTTGATTATGTCAGTCCCGGCTGAGGCGTCAAGTCCCGTCATTCAAAAGATCGAACCGCAGGAACTGGTATTCTCCATTGGCGATGGGATCCCCGGCATGGGCTTTTATTGTCTGTACAATCATGCTGTCTACCTGGCAAGCGATCTGTCCATGGGCTTCCTGCTTGAGCATGATCTGCTGGATTATATAAGCATTCACCCCATTGACATTCCCTTTATCAGGCTGAGCCAGCTAAACGCCTCATGGCCGCAGGGCAAGGTCAGCTTCGATCTCTTGCCGGTGGAACACATACTGCCAAACAATGATATCGCGCTGGACGAGCAGGGCAATGTCCTTTATGAATATATGGTGACCAGCATGGGACGCGACATTGAACCCTCGATTTTCATTGATGCCTACGAAAAACTGATGGCGATCAAGGCCGTTGGCGCCTTGCCGGCCGCTTATTCCGCCTCCGGCCAAACAGCCGTTTTATCTCTCAGCCTGCTTTTTGAAGGGCGGGAAAGGCAGATCGTCTTCTATCCTTACGACATATTGCACATGGCTGCTGAAGTCAACGGCCACTTTGCGCACTATGTCTCCAGGAAAAGCGTCGAGGATGCCCTGTCTGCCCTGTCGTCGGCCAGTGAAGACTGAATAATCCCCCCGCCCAAACACAAATCATCCTTGTAGACCACAGCGCTCTGACCGGGCGTAATAGCGCGCTGGGGGCGTGAAAACTCAAGCTCAGCCTTTTCCCCCGCCCATCGCAGTCGTATCCCCTGATCAGGCTGCCTGTACCTGAACTTGGCTGTCAGCGTAATGCGCTCGCCCGGCCCGCAGGGGGGATCTCCCACCCAGGTCAAGCTGTCAATCAGCGCGCCACAAGAGAACAGCCTGGGATGGTCAGCACCCTGACCCACGATCAATTCATTGGCCTGCAGATCTTTGGCAACAACGAAAAAGCTTCTGCCATCCCCTTGTCCACCGATCCCAAGGCCTTTGCGCTGCCCAAGCGTATAATACATCAGCCCCTGATGCCGTCCCTGTATATTCCCGTTTGTATCCTTGATCAGCCCGGGCTGCGCAGGCAGGTATATACTGAGAAAATCTCTGAAGTTTCTTTCACCGATGAAGCAGATGCCCGTCGAGTCTTTTTTTTCGCTTACAGGCAGTTTATTAATCCTGGCAAGTTCCCGAACCTGGGATTTGAGCAGCCGGCCAACCGGGAAAACTGCCCGCAGCAGCTGCTCCCTTTTGAGCATGTATAAAAAGTAGCTCTGTTCTTTGCCCGGGTCACTCCCCTTGATGAGCTGTCCAAAATTATCTGTATTGACAAAGTGTCCGGTCGCGATCTTCTGAGCGTCCAGCTGCAGTGCAAAATCCAAAAAAGCCTTGAATTTGATCTCCCTGTTGCACAATACATCTGGATTAGGCGTACGCCCGCGTTTGTATTCATCCAGGAACTCGGTGAACACGCGTTCCTTGTACTCGCGGGAGAAGTTGACGGCATAATATGGTATGTCAAGCACATCACAGGTATTGCGTACATCAGCCCAGTCACTTTCTGCTGTGCAAAGGGCGTCATCATCCTGCTCATCCCAATTCTTCATGAAAACGCCGATGACATCATGACCCTGCTGCTTGAGCATCAAGGCGGAAACGGCGGAGTCAACGCCGCCTGACATGCCAACCACTACGCGCATTAGAGCAAGCCTGCCCGCTGCAGACGCTCCAGTGCAATCCCCGCGACCTGTGTTGAGATAGTTTCCATTTCAGCATCGGCATTTACTACCGCATACCTTAGGTGGTTCTCCGCAGCCAAGTGATGGAAAGCATGTTCCACGCGTTTATGAAAAGCATCGTTTTGCAGCTCAATTCGGTCAAAGCCTGTTGCGTTTTGGCGTCTGTGCATGGCTGTTTTAGCGTCTATATCAAGCAGGATCGTCAAGTTGGGAATACAGCCGTCGATAGCCGGTGCATTCAGCTGCTCCACCAGCGCCATGCCCAGCTCACGGCCTGCTCCCTGATAAGCGATGCTTGAATCAACGTAACGGTCGGATATGACAATACTCCCGCCTGCCAATGCGGGCAGAATGACTTCGCGCACATGTTGTGCCCGCGCAGCCGCGTACAAATATGCTTCTGTCATATCACTGATACCGACATTTTGTGGATCCAGAAGAATGCTGCGAATCCTTTCGGCAATGTCACTGCCGCCGGGTTCCCTTGTTTGCACGACATCGAAACCAAAGCTGCCAAGCGTTTGGGCCAGCAATTTCACCTGTGTAGACTTGCCGCAGCCGTCATTGCCTTCAAGAGAAATAAAATACCCCTTTTGTTTATCTGCGCTGACACCAAGGACCGCATACAATTCATCGACGCTGCCGACAATGGCATCTGCATGCGCTTTTTCAAACTCTTGATGGTTTCCATAGCCATAAGTGACGCCAATGCTGTCTATCCCGGCCTCCTGCGCACCCATAACATCCAAATCGCGATCACCGACCATCGCCGCCCTGCCATGAAAGCCCTCCAGGGATTTCTGTATCAGAGCGCATTTTGATACCTGGTATTCAGCGGGCAAGGGGCCGACAATGCTGCTGAACAAATGACTGAGCCTGAAATGATCAAGTATCTTCTCACTGGCGTCCTGAGGTTTTCCTGTAGCGATGCTCAGGCGGACACCGGCTGATCTCAATGTCTGCAAAAGGGTTCTTATGCCCGGATATATCCGGTTTTCCAGCCAGCCGACAGCGTGGTACCTTTCTCTGTAGAAAAGGGTGGCTTCAATGGCTTGATCACGGGTCAAACCACAGAAATGAATGAAAGAATCCGCTAAGGGAGGTCCTAAAAACTTCCGCAGCGTATCGTCAGCCGGAATGGGGAGCCCCATCTTTTCAAGCGCATACCGGACACTGGCTATGATGCCCGGCGCCGAATCACTGATGGTGCCGTCCAAATCAAAAACTACCGCTTCGTAGGTCAAGGCGTGACCTCCTGACCGGCGAGAGGGTCGGGCATGGGTGCGCGGGTGGTCCGGATAAGTTCATTCAGGAACCGCAGCACGTTCTCATCGTTTTGATTGTATATGGTAACGCACAGGTAGAGATCGCGATGATCGATGCCAAGTTCTGTCATGAATCCAAACAAACCGGACGCCGGTATGCCATACAGGCGCTGCCGGGATACCGGCACCAGGGCTTCTTTCTCTTCATCATAGCTTTGAATGGCAACATAGCCGCTTGACAAGTCCATGCCTCGGACATCAAGGCTTCCGTCCTGAACCGCTCCCTCCAATTCCAGAAAAACGCCTTGTCCGGCGAAGCGCTTAAAATCACTGCCTGTGAGAAAGTAAAGATCGCCTTCATTGGCCATGATATAGGTTGTCAGCTGCTGGGCTGCGTACATGTCGGTCTGTGAGTTGCCCATCAACAGGACGGTGCTGACAAGCTCCATATCCGGCACGCTGGATTGCCTGATCTTCTCAAAAAATACTTCGGTCTGTTCTTGTGTCGCTGTGGCACTCTGAATGTAGACATCGATCCGTTTATCCTGCGGAGGCCTGTAGGCTGTGTATGCATAAATTAGATCCCAGGCAAATATGGCAATAACTACCAGCAAAGCGTATTTCCAAAGGCTGTAATGCAAGTGATCTTTTAAAGTCCGCTTATCAAGGGGAGTCTTCAGCTTCATCGATTATCCTTATGCCTGATCAATCTCAGCAGGTTTCATCGTTGGGAACAGGAGGACATCGCGTATGGAAGCGCTGTCGGTCAGCAGCATGATCATACGGTCAACACCTATGCCCATGCCGCCGGTGGGCGGCAAGCCATATTCCAGAGCGTTGACAAAGTCTTCGTCAACCCGGGCGTTTTTGCCGCCTAGGGCCCGGCGTTCCTTCACCTGGCGTATAAAACGCTCTTTTTGATCAATGGGATCGTTGAGCTCGCTGAACGCATTGCCGTACTCGCTGCCGCATATGAAAAGTTCAAAGCGCTCCGTCAGGCGGGGATTGTCCGCCTTGCGTTTGGCCAGGGGGGAATTCTCCACAGGATAGTCAATGATGAATGTGGGCTGTACAAGGTTCTTCTCAACATATTCGTCAAACAGCAGTACAAGGCAATCCCCGCGTGTCGCGCCCTTTTCATAATGCACATGGCGTTCATCCAGGCAGGCGCGCGCCTCTTCATCGCTCAACCAGCTTTCCCAGTCAATATCAGCATATCGCTTGACTGATTCAGCCATTGTCATGCGTGTCCAGGGAGCCTGAAGATTTATTTGCCTGCCCTGATAATTGATGGTCTCCCCTCCGCACACTTCACGGGCAATCTGGCCAAAGAGCGATTCGGCAAGATCCATCATCTCATGGTAATCGACATAAGCCTGGTAAAACTCAATGGACGTAAATTCAGGATTATGCCGTGTATCCATCCCCTCATTGCGAAAGATACGGCCTATCTCATACACCTTTTCAAAACCGCCAACAATCAGGCGTTTAAGGTAAAGCTCAGTCTCCACACGCAGATACATGTCGATGTCAAGCGTATTGTGATGGGTTTGGAAGGGACGGGCTGCCGCGCCAATCTCCAGCGTGTGCAAAATGGGCGTATCCACCTCCAGGAAGCCTCGCGCGTCCATGAAACGGCGGATCGCCGTGATGATCCTGCTGCGCTTGAGGAAAGTTTCTTTCACCTGCGGATTGACGATCATGTCAAGGTAACGCTGACGGTAACGCAGATCAGCGTCGGTGAGGCCATGCCACTTTTCAGGCAGCGGCTTGAGGCATTTGCACAGAAGCACAACTTCCAGCGCATGGACAGACACCTCGCCGGTCTTGGTTGTAAAAACATAGCCTTTGACCCCGACAACATCGCCCAGATCGCCATTCTTGAAATCAGCATAAGCGTCTTCGCCAATATCATCGCGTTTGACATAAATCTGTATATCACCCGAACTGTCAATCAAATGGGCGAACGCGGCCTTTCCCATGACACGGCGGCTGACAACGCGCCCGGCTATGCCAACTGTCTTGCCTTCAAAATGCCCGAAGTTGGAAAGGATTTCCTCTGCGCTTGCTGTCACCTCATACCTGGTTATGCTGTAGGGATCCTTGCCCTCCCCAATAAGCTCACTCAGCTTCTGCCGGCGGATCATTTCCTGCTCGGAGAAGGTGTTGCCCTGTGCGGCGGTATTTTGCTCCGTCATGCATATTCTCCTTGTGTTTCAGCGATGGATTTCAATGATTTTGAGCTCAATGAGCCCGGCAGGCGCAGCGACTTTGACCAGCTGACCTTTCTTTTTGCCCAGAAGCGCAGCGCCCATGGGGCTCTCATTGGAAATTTTGTTGTTCATGGGATCGCTCTCGCGAGCGCCGACAATCGTATATTCCGCCTCCTCATCGAGCGTTTTGTCAAAGACCCGCACCGTTGTGCCGATGTTCACACGATCGGTCGACACGTTGCTGTCATCAAAAACCAACGCTGTGCGGATTATGTTTTCCAAATCAATGATCTGCGCTTCCAGGCGGGACTGCTCGTTTTTCGCCTCGTCATACTCGGCGTTTTCGCTCAAATCTCCAAAACCGCGAGCGACCGAAATCATCTCTGCGACTTCGGCGCGCCTGATGGTGCTGAGGTATTGAAGCTGCTCCTCCATTTTTCGCATGCCTTCAGCCGACACAACCGTTCTGTTGCTGTGTTCGTGTTGTTTCTCACTCATGTTAAATCTCTCCGTTTCCTATACAGGTATTTGCGTACTTACATAGAGCAAGGCCGTTCATTACACACAACCGCTGTCAAAGAGGAAATAAAAAAACCTCCCATGATCAGCGGCACAGTAGCGAAATGGCCTGCCATTACGCGATCATCCACGGCAATGCTCTGTAAGCGGCTTCATTATACTTTAATTGGTCACGCAATGCAAGATGCGTACAGGTTGCTTTTGAATTTTCCGCTGAATCCCAGCCGGCCGGCGATTGATTGCCGATCCGTTTTGTGTTATGCTGTCTCATAGAAAGAGGCAGCGCCCTTATGCCGGCAGCGACCTGCAAAGGTTGAGTCCGTTTCTTTCGGTTCCGGCGCATGAATCATGTGAATTGATGCGTTGTATATGACGAGAACATTGCATTGCGTAAACCAACGTAAGGATGGGGAAGTATGAAACGAAGCCAGAAATCCAAGATCATCATCCTGGTTTGTATCTTGGGGGCGATCACACTGCTCAGCGGCTGCGTCACCAATACGGATCAAACAGACAAGGACAGCACCGCTGGTGCCGGTTATACAGGCGCTTTGCCTTGGGACAACCTGCCTGTGCTGACTACGCTTCCACCTGCCGGAGCAACGTCAACGCTTGGGATAAGCCCGATTACTACCCCGACCTTGCCGCCATTCGCGTCGACTGTCCCCCTCAACTTGCCCAGCCCTTCGTTTGGCCTGGTTACGCCTACGCCCATCCTTTCCGGCCTTGCCACAATGATTCCCACCAGCCTGCCAACAAGTCCGCCGCTGCCTACGGCTACGATACTGGTGTATAAGCTTGGCAGCACCGGCACCGCGGTGAGCAATATTCAAACGCGGTTAAGGGCACTGGGTTACCTGACCGGCCCCGTTGACGGTGACTTTGGCAAAGCGACCGAAACTGCCCTTAAGGCATTCCAGGCGCGCAATGGCCTGACCGCCGATGGCATCGCGGGTCCTGCCACGCTGACTCGTCTGAACAGCAGCGCTGCAGTCAAGGCCAGGATAACGCCCAAACCCACTGCCGTACCGCCAAAAGCGACCGCGACGCCCAACGTGAACACAAACACCTATTTGCGTCAGGGAGACCAAGGCTCGGAAGTACGCAGAATGCAGGACAGGCTGATCAGTTTGGGTTACCTGGCCGGCAAATCCACAGGCTACTTCAACGGTGCCACCGAGGCAGCCGTCATTGCTTTCCAAAAACGCAATGTATCATACTATGATGGCGTGGCCGGTCCGATGACCCTTTCCGCCTTGTACTCCGGCAATGCCAGGCGCGCAAGCACCCAAAGCGCCACAATTGGCATTTCGCTCAGAAAGGGTGACATGGATTCTGACGCCGTACGCACTATGCAGCGCCGGCTCAAGGAACTGCGCTACTACACCGGGGAGATCGACGGTGACTTTGGCACCTCAACAGAGATTGCTGTCAAGGCTTTCCAGACTGTCAACAAACTCAAGGTGGATGGCGTGGCGGGTGAGGGCACCCTCAACCTGCTTTACAGCACTGCTGCCAAACGCGCTGACTCAACTTCGCTCAATACCCCTGTTCCCGGCGGACAGGTGACGCCTGCGCCAGCGTTGACGCCCATCCTCATTTATGTCAACGTTACGCCTGACCCGCAGGGCACTTATGTCACGCTGCGTCCCGGCCACAGCGGTATTCTCGTGACCAACTTGCAGCAGGCCCTGAAAACAAAAGGCTATCTGCAGGGTATCGTGGATGGCAAATACGGGCTGGGAACCATTGACGCGGTCAAGCGCTTCCAGGCTGACAATGGCCTGTCGCAAGACGGCATGGCAGGCCCCGCAACGCAGCGCGTTTTGTTTGAAGGCGACTTCCCAATCGGTTCATAACGCTTAAAACAGCGCTTTTACATACTCTTCAGCGTCAAATGCCTGCAGATCATCAATACCTTCCCCAACGCCTACGTACCAAACGGGGATCTGCAGTTCCTGCTGTATGGCAATGGCAATGCCGCCTTTTGCGGTGCCGTCAAGCTTTGTCAGTATGATGCCGTTAATATCGGCCGATTCCTTGAACATCTTGGCTTGAATGAGACCGTTCTGACCTGTTGTGGCATCAAGGATCAACATGCTGCGCACACTGGCCTCCGGAAATTCGCGGTCGATGACGCGGCGTATTTTCCCCAGTTCGTCCATCAGATTTTTCTTGTTATGCAATCGGCCGGCCGTATCAACGATAAGAAGGTCGGTCTTTTTTGCTTTTGCTGATTGCAGCGCGTCAAAGACAACAGCAGCCGGATCGCTGCCCATGCTCTGGCTGATCATCGGAACGTTGGCGCGCTGTGCCCACACCTTTAATTGCTCGTCCGCTGCTGCGCGGAAAGTGTCCGCGGCTGCCATCATCACGCTTCTGCCGATTTCCTGAAAGCGCAGCGCAAGTTTGCCAACAGTGGTCGTCTTGCCAACGCCGTTGACGCCAACTACGAGCATAACCATCGGCCATTTCAGGGCAGGCCGCGGTATCTTCATCTCCTCAATGATGATCTGCTGCAGCAGAACCCTGGCATCCCGGGCATTTTTCATGCGCGACTGTGTGACACGTTCCCGCAGGCTGCCAATGATGCGCTCCGTCGCCTTTACGCCCGCGTCGGCCAAGATGAGTATATCTGTCAGTTCATCATAGAATTCGTCGTCAATAATCTGCGTGTTTTCAACCAGCGTATCCATTTTTGAGGTGAAGTTACCTCTGGTTTTTGATAAACCTTCCTTCAGTCTTTGAAGAAATCCCACTGCAGTCTCCTTTCCCGCACGCTATGAATAGCGCTGCAGATCAACCGATACCATGCCGGATACGCCCTTTTCCTCCATGGCCACGCCATAGAGGGCATCACAGCGCTCCATTGTCCCCTTTCGGTGGGTGATGACAATGAACTGTGTTGATTGAGCGTATTCTGCCAAATAATCCGCGAAGTGACCGATATTCGCCTCATCAAGAGCGGCTTCAATCTCGTCAAGGATACAAAAAGGCGTTGGCTTAAGCTTCAGCATGGCAAACAGGATGGCAATTGCCGTCAAGGCGCGCTCTCCCCCAGAAAGAAGGCTGAGCATTTGCAGCTTCTTGCCGGGCGGCTGAGCTTCCACCTCAATGTCACAAGCAAGCGGCGCGCCGGGATCAGTCAAGATCAACTTTGCCTGACCGCCTCCAAAAAGGCGTGAGAAAGTCTGGGAAAAGTAGTTGTTAAGCTTGTTGAATTCCTCTATGAATTGTTCTTCCATCCTGCCAAGCAGTTTCTCAATCAGTTTTTCCAGGTCGTCCTGCGCCCGCAGGGCATCGTCGCGCTGTGCTGTCATGGAATCATGACGCTCCCTGGTCTGCGCATAATCCTCGATCGCCGACACATTGACAGGACCCATTTCCCTGATCCTGGCTTTGATTTCCTTGATCTCCATTTCATCCTTTGGCAGATCGGGCTTTTCATCCTGACGATACTGCAGGGCAAGCGAATAGGTAAGATCATAGCTATTGAAGATGTGGTCACTCATGGCGAGCTGTTCGCTTTGTGTTCGCTCGCAGACCATTTCATTGCGGTGAAGCTTGTCGCTGTCTTGCTGATACTGCGCGTACAGCTTCTCCCTCTCATCCAGGCATGCCCTTTGGCGCGCCTGTGTTTTACTGCGCGCTGCTGCGATGCCCTGCGACCGGAGCTGTTCATTTCGCAGAATCTCTTCACAACGGTTCAGAGTCAATTCATTTTCACTCTGGGCTGCCTGAGACTGCTTGATTTGAGACAGGATCTGTTCAAGTTTCTCTTGCCCCTTGACCAGGGCAGCCTGCATCGCTGTGCCCTCTTTATGCCACCGTTCTTTATCCCGCTGATATAGATCCGCCTGATGCAGCAGGTCGCTGCGCTTCTCCTGCATTGCGGTGACAGTTGCCCTTTGCATTTCGGCCGATTGACGCGCCTCGCGCAAAACCTTTTGATATTGCAGCGTTTCCGCTTCCATCGCCTGGTTATCTATGGCAACATTGTGTGTATCCATTGCCGCGCCGTCCAAATCTTGCCGGATCTCACTTATGCTTTGCGACAGCTGAACCAGCGCCTGTTCAAGCGCTTCAATGCGCAGATTGCCGGATGTCAATTCCTTGTCCGCGTTTTGAGATCTCTCCTGATCACGTGCCATAGCTATCTGCAGTTGATTAACCGCCTCAAGCGCATCGGCAGCCTGATTTTTCGATTGCTCAAACGCTTGCCTCAGCTGCTGCAGACTGTCCTGTGCCCCCGTCAATTTCATCTGTTCCTGCGCTGAGGCAAGACGCAGATCCACGATTTCCCGCTCACGTCCCAGTAAGCTGGATGTTCTCCCCTGTGCGGTTCCGCCGGTCATCGCGCCGCCTGCTCTCATCACATCCCCAGCAAGCGTCACCACGTTATATGCCTGTCGGGCTTTTCGCGAAAGTGGAATAGCTGCGTCAAGATCAGTTACCAGCACAGTTCTTCCCAGTATATTCTCCATAATGCCGCGGTATTTTGGCGCGAAGCTGATCAGCTCACTTGCGATGCCAAGGCAGCCCGGGCTGTCAAGCTGGGCTCTTTCGTCTTTGTTCAACACACGGGAACGGATGGAGGTCAGCGGTAAAAAGGTTGTTCTGCCCAGCTTGTTTTGACGCAGATAATCGATGATGCCCTTGGCGGTCTCTTCATCTTCCGTTACGATGTGCTGCAAGGTGCCGCCCAGGATCATATCTATGGCAATCTCATAATCCCTGGGAACCTGCATCAGCTGCGCGATGACCCCGTGAACTTGCGGATCAGCTTTTGAGAACTGCAATGCTTTCTTGACGGCCTGATTGTAACCTTCATAATCGCGTGCCATTTCCTCAAGAAACTGAAGACGGCTCTTGGTATGCTGAAGGTCATTTGCCAATTTCTGAACGTCTTGAGTGCCAATGTTCATTGCCTGCTGCGCTGTAAGCGCTTGTTGGTCACAGCGCTGCTGCTCCTGCACAGCGGTTGCGAGCTGTGCCTGTGTCGTCTCTATCTGCTTTAACGCCTCAGTGGCCCGGTTCTCAAGCAATTGTTGTTTTTGCCGAAGCGCTGCCGCTTCGCTCTCGATTTCCACGGACCGGCTGAACATCTGATTCAGCATTGTCTGTTGGCGTGTTTGGCGAGATTTGGCATCGCTCAGGCGATTAAGCGCGCTGACGATGCGCTGCTTGTGTGTATCCAGCGTCGTTTCTGCGGCTTGTGCCTGTTCAAGCAGCTCACGCAGGTGGTCCTCCTGTTGGCTCAGCTGGGCCTGTGCTTCGGATCGCATGTGCGCGTGCGCCGCAGACTCTTCCTCACCGGCAGCGACAAGAAGCTCAAGTTCCTTGAGCCTCCCCTGTGCCTGTGCAAGTTCAGTCTCCATCCTGCGGGCATCCTGTCTTTGGCTGTCAATCCGGCTGGCATGCGCCGATAAATCAGCCTGTGCCTTGTACAAATCTTCCTGCGCGGCTGCAAGATCCGCGCGTGCGGCGGCATCACCGGCGTCAAGCTCCTCAAGCTCTTCATCAAGCAGGGACCTTTGGCCTGCAAGCGCTTTGAGCATATGTTCATGCTTGTCCAAAGTCTCCTTAAGCCCTGAAGTCAGTAGGGTTAGGGAGTTGATACGCTCCTGCAGTCTGTCATAACGAACTAAAAAAACATTGATTTCCCTGTCGCGCAGGCGATTTGACAGCGCAAGATACGTCTGCGCATTTGTCGCCTGAGCTTTCAGCGGTTCCAGCCTTGCCCCCAGCTCATCCATCAGGTCGCTGACGCGCAGGAGGTTCTCTTTTGTTTTTTGCAGCTTGCGCTGCGCTTCTTCTTTGCGAACCCGAAAGGTGACTATCCCTGCCGCTTCCTCAAATACCTGCCTGCGCTCTTCCCCTTTGGTGGAAAGGATCTCTTCTATGCGCCCCTGCCCGATGATGGCGTAGCCTTCCCTGCCAATGCCTGTATCCCGAAATAACTCAAGGATATCCTTCAGGCGACAGCTTGTTTTGTTGAGGCAGTACTCCCCTTCTCCATTGCGGTAAACACGCCTGGAAACCAGGACTTCCGTAAAAGACGAATGAAGCGACTGATCGGCGTTATCAAACAGCAGGGTTACCTCACAGTAGGGATAGGCTTTGCGGCTCTGGGTACCGCTGAAGATAACATCTTCCATTTTGGCGCCGCGAAGCATTTTAGCGCTTTGCTCACCCAATACCCAGCGCACCGCGTCAGCGATGTTGCTCTTTCCAGATCCATTGGGCCCAACTATGCCAGTAATTCCCCTGTCAAAACTCAGCTGCGTGCGCTGGGCGAAAGACTTGAAGCCATATATCTCGACCTGCTTAAGCTTCATCGTGATCCCCCGCCGGCAGGAGTGCCTGCAGGGCAAGCATTGCTGCTTCCTGCTCAGCCAGCTTCTTGGAACTTCCCGTGGCGCGCGCTAGTTCCCGTCCCTGGCTCAGCACCGCCACCGTAAATGTCCGCCGATGCGGCGGTCCTTCCGCCTGCACAGTAAGATAGCCCGGTTCAGGGAAACCATCCGCCTGAAGCATCTCCTGAAGCCTGCTCTTGTAATTGCTCACACTGCGGGTATGATCAAACTGATCATCCCAAAGCGCTGCAATCAAACCCTGCGCGTTTGACAATCCGCCATCCAGATAGACAGCCGCGATGATGGCCTCCATGGCATCAGCCGCAATGCTCCTCCTGCCTGCGCTGTTGTGGCTTTGGGGATGAAGCAGCCGGATGAAGCTTTCCAAATGCAGCTTCCGGGCTACAGAAAAAAGCGCGGCTTCGCAGACAAGGCCTGCGCGCATAACAGTGAGTTCCCCTTCACTTAAACCCGGAAATCTGGTGAACAGCAGGTCACTTATGCATAGCTCCAGCACGGCATCGCCCAGAAACTCCAGCCTTTGGTTATTCTGATCCCCTATAGAAGGATGAGTCAAGGCCAGCTTGAGCAGTTTTGGGTCATTAAAAATATATCCGAGCGACTGCATCAAGTCGGAGTCAGTGGGCATAGATTCCTCCGCATGAAAAAATGGCCGCCGCCATTTGAGCGGCAGCCCCAAGGCGCATTAAATTACTGAGCGCGGGCCTGGATATAATCGACCACGTCCCCCACGGTCTTGAGTGTTGTTATAGCGCTGTCTTCTACCTGCAGGTTGAACTGATCCTCAAGATCCATGATCAGCACCATGACATTTGCGCTGTCCGCGCCTAAATCTTCCACAAGTCGGGCATCACGGGTGACTTTGTTGGCTTCCACTTTCAGCTGATTGGCGATCATCTTGGATACGGTTTCCATGACCATGGTATATTCCTCCCCAAATTGGATATTTATACTTGCTGCGCGATGGCCTGGGACACCTTGCCATCCACCATTTTCACAGCCTGTCCCAGGGCGCTGGCAAATGCATGCGCGTTGCTGCTGCCATGTGCCTTTACAACGGCCCCCTGAACACCCAGCAGCGGTGCCCCGCCGACTTCTGTGTAGTCAAATTGCTTTCTAACCCTTTGAAAAGCGGGCTTTGCCAACAAGCCGCCAAACTTGGAACGCATGTCGGCCATCAACTCCTGTTTGATCATCCCCATCAGTGTGCCTGCGACGCCTTCCATGAATTTGAGGATGATATTGCCGTCAAAGCCATCGCACACGATAACATCTGCCCTGTCATGCGTGATCTCGCGCGCTTCAATATTGCCCACAAAGTTATAGCCGGCATGCTGCATGAGCTGATATGCTTCACGGCTCAGCGTGTTGCCCTTTTCAGCCTCAGCCCCGTTGTTGACAAGGCCAATCCGCGGAATATCAACTGCCATGACATGCTTCATATAGGCATCGCCCATCAAACCAAACTGAACCAGCCATTCGGGCCTGCAGTCTACGTTGGCCCCGCAGTCGATCAGTAAAAAATGACCTTTCCCGTTTGGTAAAAGGGGCGCAAGCGCCGGGCGCTCTATGCCGCTGATACGCCCCAAGCGAAACATACCTCCGGCAAGGACCGCGCCTGTAGAACCCGCTGATACAAATCCATCCGTCTGCCGGCTGCGCACGGAGAGCATGCCGACAACAATTGATGAATCCTTCTTCTGGCGGATCGCCAGCGTTGGCACGTCATGGTTGGTGATGACTTCACCGGTATGAACCAAATTGAGCCGATCCTTGACATCGTCGATATTGTTCAGGAAAGGACGCATCTCATCCATAACGCCGGCCAGCGTGACACGCAGTTTGGGATGACGGCGCAATGCCTCCAGGCTGCCTTCTACCGGCGCCTGCGGCGCATGGTCACCCCCCATGCCATCCGCAAAAAGATGTACTTCCTGCACTGCATCACGCCCTTTGTCAGCATCGCATGCCCAACATTATTGCCCCACCGGAGCGCAGTAATACTAACATAGCCGGGATAAAATGACAAGCACCCGAGGTTGTGGGTCTACGCATCATGGCAATGTCCTTGAACTGCCATGCAAAGCTTGTCAAGAGGCGTCGTTTGATGTATAATTTGAATGGTTTCACAAGGATCTTCGCATCGTTCTGATAAAAAGGAGGCATGAATATGAAACTGATTATCGCTATCGTACAGGATGAGGATGCCTCGCACCTGATCAGTGAGCTGATGAATGAGGGATTCAGCGTCACCAAACTTGCCACTACAGGCGGTTTCCTGAGGGCAGGCAATACCACTTTGCTGGTCGGAGTGGATGAGGACAAATACGATCCCTGCCTTGAGATCATCAAGAAGATCTGCAAAAGCCGCAAGCAGATCGCCACTTCCCCCGTTACCATGGGCGGCGCAACGGGCATGTACGCTCCCTACCCCATTGAAGTAACGGTCGGCGGCGCTACGGTTTTCGTCATGTCTGTTGACCAGTTCATCAAGATCTGATGGATTGGTTTAAGGAGATTTGTGGCCCTGCGCAGTAAACATGAGGGCATGTACCCCGCGCTTGATCGTCTGCTGGATGATTATCGACAAGGCCGTTCGCCTCAGGCGCTGCTGCTGAGCGGCGCGCAAGGGATAGGCAAGGAAGAACTGGCAGCATACCTGGCCAGTGTTTTGTTGTGCGATGACACGGCGGATAAACCTTGCGGCCATTGTTCCGCTTGCCTGCGCTTGGCCAGGGGCGTTCATGCCAATATGCTCAGGCTGTCGCTTGTCCCCCGTGAAAAGAGCATTAAAATAGATCAGCTGCGCAAGCTGCTTGAATCATTGGCACTCAATCCCCTGCAGGCCGGCAAGCGCGCAGTGATGATACTGGACATAGATACGATGACCGTGCAGGCTCAAAATGCGCTGCTCAAATCCCTGGAGGAGCCCGATGAGGGTACCTATTTCCTGCTGAGCACCAAAAACGAACAAGCTGTCTTGCCCACCATCATGTCGCGCTGCAGGCTGATGCGCATGCTGCCTTGGCATGATGAGAAGCTGATTGACTATTTATGTAACGAGGGCATCACGCAGGAGCGTGCAAGGGAACTGGCCGCACTCAGCCGGGGATTGCCCGGTATGGCGCTTCAGCTGGACCGTGATGCACAGTACTGGGCTGTCAGGCAGCTGCTGGGAGAAAGCTTCTTCAGCGCCAAATCCCTGGCGGACATTCCCGACGCTGCGGCAGCGCTCAAGGATACCAAAGACGCGGCAGACCTGGTGCTTGATCTGGTGGAGCAAAAGGCACGGCTTTCACTGATGATTGTCTGCGGTGACGAAATGCCGACCGGCCCACATCCCTGGCATGAAGCCGGAGCCGCCGCGTTAGTGCGTGTGCTGCAGGCTGTCATGGCCGCCAGGAAATATCGAAACAGCAATGTATCATGGCAGGCAATACTCGATCGTCTGCTTTTTACCATCACAAAGGAGATTTACGCATGCCAATGGTCGTAGGCGTTCGCTTCAAGAATGCGGGAAAACTGTATTATTTCAGCCCTGGCACCCTGCTGCCGTCCGCAGGGGATGCCGTAATAGTTGAAACTCTGCGCGGGATGGAGTATGCCGAAGCGGTTATGGGTGTCCATGAAGTCGATGAAAGTGACCTGATCATGCCGCTCAAGCGGGTGCTTCGCATCGCAAGTTCGGATGATTACGCCCACCACCAGCAGAACCTCGCAAGAGAACAGGAGGCTTTTCAAGTTTGCCGGCAAAAGATTGAAGAGCACAAACTGGACATGAAACTGGTCAAAGTGGAGTATACATTTGACCGAAACAAGCTGACCGCTTATTTCACCTCCAATGGCCGTGTAGACTTCCGAACCCTGGTCAAGGATCTGGCTGCCGTCTTCAGAACACGGATCGAACTAAAGCAAATCGGTGTGCGGGATGAAGCAAAGATGCTGGGCGGTCTGGGTATTTGCGGACGACCTTTATGCTGCTCGCAGTGGTTGGGCGATTTTCAGCCCGTCTCGATAAAAATGGCAAAGGAACAAAGTCTCTCCCTCAATCCGACGAAAATTTCTGGCGTGTGCGGGCGCCTTATGTGCTGCCTGCAGTATGAACAGTCACAATATGAAAAAACCCGAAAGACATTGCCTCACATCGGCAAGGATGTCATTACACCAGATGGCCGGGGCCAGGTGATAGATATCAACGTACTCAAAGAGACGGTAAAGGTGCGTATCGCCAAAGGCAATGACAGTGAGTACAAAGAATATCCGGCTTCGGATGTGCAGCGTGTTGCCCTGCCAACGCCGGTCAACCGGGAACCGCTGAAGCCTTTGTTCCCCAAACGACAAGAGCCAACGCACAAATTCGCCGATGAAACGCCTCTGGAACCAAGTGATGCTGAGTATCCGGAGGAGTCCCCGGATATCCTGCAGGATGATCCAATCATTACTGATGAATGAGTTATTGATCAAAGGAGGGGCTCGTCCCTCCTTTTTATGGAACCTTTTTTACAAAACCGGCCACCACATAGCCTTCCAATCCATCAACCTTGACCTTTAGCCAGCCGTCCGGCTCCTGTCCAAGGATCAGGAGCCGCTGTCCGTATTGAAGCTGATAGAGTATCTTTCCGGTCATTTGCGGCGCGTCGCGTAAATTAAGCGAGGAATCCTTTGCCACGCCGCTTACCTCAGCTATCCATTGCTCCGGGGAAGCGGTCACGTTCAGCGGGATCAGCGTTGGCCTTGGAGTCGCTGTTGGCCTGGGCCCGGGGGTGGTTAGAAAGACAGGTGCCAGCAGAGGCCTTTGTGAAGGCTTTACATTAAAACGCTGAAGCTGCGTGCCCGGATAATAATAGCCAAGTATCTGTTCATAAGTCCAGGCGTGGGCTTTGGCCATCCATTCCGCGCCGCGCTGGCTCATGCCCACACCATGGCCATATCGGCCGGATTGCAGAATAAATCGGTTTTCTTCATCTCTGACACGTACGATCTCATTGTCCTTTATGTTGATTGAAAGGCCCAATGCCTGCTCCAGGTCAGGAAAGATGGCCAGTTCCACTGTCAATGGAGCACTTAGCTTTTCCATTGGCCCCCATATATCCGCGGGGCTTGGTGATGCCTGTGCCTGGGGGCTGGGTGAAGCAGGCGAGAACAGGGATATCTCGTTCTCAGAGCTTGCTTCAAACGGTTTCCTGGCGCTTAGCCATACATCAAAGGCAAGTTCGGTCATCAGATCCGACGTGTCGCCAAACATCGGCGCAGTCGGGCGAATGCCGGAAATGCCTTGAATGCTGATAAAGGAAGGGTCAGGATCATAGCCTCTGCTTTCCAATACCGGTATGAACGCATTGATCAGAATCCGATTCAGCGGCTCTTTGGGTTCAGTGTCCTGCCAATCCTTTGGAACAATGTAAACACGCTTTTCGCTGGCCGGGTTCTCAAGATCATAAGGGTCGGGAGTCAGGCGGGAATAGGGCAGGCTCTCCCTGCCCCATGCGTTGAACGCTGTTTCGACCTGTCCCCCATTGCTGGCAGTGTAGTAGCTTTGCGCCAATTCGCCACGGTACACAAGACCTAATCCTTCAGTCATGCCGATGGCCTGCAATGCGCGTGTGTTGTCGCTGTTCAAGCCGCGGAATACCTGGTCGTTCGTATTGTCATAAACATCAAAATCACGGTCCGGCTTGATGCTCTTGAGGGCATAAGTGCGCGCGGCGACAGCCTGCGCCTTCAGCGCTTCCAGGGGGAAGTTGTCGCTCATTTCGTAGGGCACAACCCCCTTGAGATAGTCTTCAACGCCTATGTGCAGCACAAGGCGCAGCGCTGCGCCATCCTGCAGGCTGACATGCAGATCCCCTTCAAGCAGGTTGAGGTCGTCATTCAATCTCAAGCCGTTTTCAGTGTTGGGCACGCTGCCGTAGCGAAGGAGCCTCAGCGAATTGCCGGGTTTGTAAACTAACCCTTCATAATAAACCATCAGGCTGCCTGCTTGTACCGACAGCTTCAGCCGGGCGCCCCGCTGAAAGGAGAGCGTGTCATTGAGCAGATAACTGCCATAGACACCTATGTCCACCTGGGAAGCATCCCCTTGCGGATCCAGAAGCACCCGAATACTGCCGGTCTGCTGACCTTCAGCCGCAGACAATGGCGCAGCAATCAATACGCCCGCTGTCAGAAAAATGGCGATCAGGCTGCGCAGCAAAGTTTTCATTTTGCTTTATGGGCTATCAGCGTCGTATAAAATATCCGTGAGCGTCGTAAGGAGGCATCTTCAAATCCCCGGCCTTCCAATGATTGAAGCAGTTGTCTGCGGGTGAGGGATATGTCCTTGCCCACGCTGTAAAAAGGCAGCTTCACTGACTGCTGAAAAGGTAGACAGCTAAAAACCACAAGCAGCATGCCGCCGGGCTTTAAAACCCGCCATGTCTCTGCCAACAGTTCAAGTGGATGACCGAAGGCTGGAAGCATCCCTGTTAGCAAGACCCGGTCGAAGCTGTCATCCTGCCAGGGAATATCTGTACTTGCCGCATACATGATCTCGGCAGACTCAAGGGTGTCACGCGTTTGCTGGGCTTGTTGGGCGTCATAGCATACACCGCACGCGCGAAGCCGGTAACGCTGGGAATAATGCCGAAGCAAATTCCCGTCAGCGCAGGAAAGATCCAGCACTGCCTGATGATCATCCACAAGTGCCCAGTCGATAGCGGCGCGTTCAGCTCCGGTCAAAGGAGCGTGCCATCCGCCAAGTAAGGCAGTCGCTTTGCTTTGCAGCTCAAGCCTGGTTTGCATCCGGTTTCCCTCCCCGCGCGTCTCTCTATGTTTCGCATTCTACCACAAAAGATACACAATTGCACTATTTTCTTAATCATTTTTTAACATTTTACGCTTTTTTTCCATTATCAGGCTTGAAAGGCGATTGACACAGGCTGAACACCCCCATATAATGAAGCGGCAATGAAGGAGCCAAGTAGCGAATTGGCGCACCGTTTCAAGAGAGTTCTCGTTTGGTGAAAGAGAACAGCGGGCCATCGCGAATACCCTCCTGAGCATGGGACTGAAATCACAGTAGGTCTCCGCCGGTACGCCGGTTACAGCGTTTGAGGGCAGGCTAAGCCTGCCAAATGGAAGTGGTACCGTGGTTTACACCGCCTTCCAGCAGCAAGGCTGTTGGAAGGCGGTTTTTTATCCGGACGGGGGAGGTGTTTTTGTGGATATCAGTGAACTTGGTTTTGCGCAGCGAATGAGCGGCCTGTCGGGCAGCGCCATACGGGAGATCTTCAAGTATGTGTCAAAGCCGGGCATTATCTCATTTGCAGGGGGCAATCCCGGCACATTCGCCCTGCCCAATGAGGATGTAGCGCGCATCGCGGGTGAACTGCTTCTCAGCCAGGGAAAAGCCCTGCTGCAATATGGGGCGACAGAGGGCTACTTCCCCCTGCGGGAATCCCTGGTTGAATATATTGAAGACACTTTTCAGGCAGAATTTGCGCCCAATGAGATCCTGATCACCTCAGGATCAATGCAGGGACTCGACCTGCTGTGCAAGGCGCTGATCAACCCCGGGGATATTGTACTCGCGCAAAGCCCCACTTTTCTGGGTGCCCTGCAATGCTTGAACGCCTATCAGGCGCAGGTGGTTCCCTTGAGGGGCGATGACATGGGCATTGACCTTGATCACCTCGAGGAGATGATCAAAACCCATCACCCCAAGATGCTGTACATCATCCCCACATTCCAAAACCCGACTGGCATCACGCTGTCCCTTGAAAGGCGCAGGCAAACAGCACGCATTGCAGCCCAGTACGGCGTGGTGGTGGCTGAGGATGATCCCTACCACTCACTGCGCTACACAGGATCAGATTTGCCTTCCATCAGGTCCTTTGACACCTCGGGTTGGGTGGTGCTGCTGGGCAGCTTTTCCAAGGTCATCTCCCCAGGATTGCGCGTGGGTTTCATGGCGGGGTCTGAGAATATCATCAGCCGGTGCGTCACCTGCAAGCAATGTACGGACGTGCACACGGCCAACCTCAATCAGGCCATCGTGGATGTTTACCTGCGCCGGGGTTTGCTAGCGCCTCATATACAGGGCATCCTTCCGGGTTATGGCGCGCGCATGGCCTGTATGCTTGAGGCTCTGGCTCTTATTCCCCAGATAAAGCACTACACCAGTCCCGAAGGCGGTTTGTTCATCTTCGTTTCCTTTGACGAGGATCGGGATGTGGCAGAGTTGTTCACGGCAGCCATCGACAGAGGGCTTGCCTTTGTGCCCGGTTCTCCCTTTTATCCTAATGGAGGGCACAAAAACAGCCTGCGCCTGAACTTTACAAGCGCAAGCCTTGAAGATATCCAAAGAGGCATGGACATTCTGAACCAATGTATCCAAAAAATGATATAATAGGGAGAAAGAATAATGCACATACTTGATTTGCTCAAACAACGCGGTTTCATAGCCCAGATAACCTACGAGGACGACCTGTACAAACAGCTTGAGCAAGAACCGACCAGGTTCTATATTGGCTTTGACCCTACTGCGGCCAGTCTGCACTTCGGTCACTTTATCCCGATTCTGGCCATGATGCACATGCAGCAGGCAGGACATGTGCCAATTGCGCTGGTAGGCAGCGGCACAACAATGATAGGTGATCCCAGCGGCAGGACAGACATGCGCAAAATGATGAGTATTGAAACCATCAGCGAAAACGCGGCGAAGATACATAAGCAGCTGAGCAGTTTCCTTGATTTCAGCCATGACAGGGCATTGACCGCCAACAACGCCGATTGGCTGCTTAACTTGAAGTATATGGATTTCATACGGGAAATTGGCGTGCATTTCTCCGTCAACCGGATGCTGGCGGCGGACTGCTACAAACAGCGTCTGGAACGAGGGCTGAATTTTTTGGAATTCAACTATATGCTGATGCAATCCTATGATTTCCTGCAGCTGTTCAAGCAGCATGGCTGCCGCCTGCAAATGGGCGGCGACGACCAGTGGAGCAATATGCTGGCAGGCGCAGACCTGATCAGACGCAAAGAGCAGGAAGCGGCGTATGCCTGTACATTCAACCTTTTACTGACCCATGAAGGGAAGAAAATGGGAAAGACCGAACGCGGGGCGCTTTGGCTTGACGCAGACCTTTGCACTCCCTATGAGTTTTATCAGTATTGGCGAAACGTGGCCGATGCCGATGTTGGCAAGTCACTGGCCATGCTGACCTTCCTGCCCATGGAGGAGGTGCGCAGGCTCAGCAGCCTGGACGGCGCCGATATCAATGAAGCCAAATCGGTGCTGGCATTTGAGTGCACAAAAATTGTGCATGGCGAGGAGGAAGCCCGCAAGGCGCAGGAAGCGTCCGCGGCGCTTTTCAGCGGCGGCGACGCTTTTCAGGAAGTACCCAGCTTCTTGATCAGCCTGGAAGAGTTGAACCGGGATGCCCGTCTGACCACACTGCTGCATTTGTGCGGCTTGTGCGCCAGCCGCAGTGAGGCACGCAAGATGGTGGCGCAAGGTGCGGTGATGATCAATGACGAGAAGGTAAGCGATATAGAATGCCAGGTCATGCCGGGCATGGTACCTTCCCAAGGTCTGCTGCTGCGCCGGGGCAAGAAGAACTATTGCCGCATCTTGCTGAAGCAGTGAACGAACAAGCGTATAAAACAATTATGACGCCCGCCAGGGCGGAGCTGATCGTTCAAAAAAGCCGCTTTATCGGCTGCGCCGCGCCCATCGCCTCCCAGGATCAGGCGCATCGATACCTGCAGGAGATCAAAACCGCTTACCCTGACGCTACGCATCACTGTTACGCATACATCCTCCTTGGCGGCACAGGCATCATGCGTTTTTCGGATGACGGTGAGCCTTCGGGTACGGCGGGAATCCCAATCCTGGAAGTTCTCAAAATGAGAGGCCTGCTCAATGCCTGCGTGGTGGTCGTGCGGTACTTTGGCGGCACGCTGCTGGGCAGCGGCGGCCTGGCGCGCGCCTATACAAAAAGCAGCGCCCTGGCATTGGACGCCGCGCAGATGGCGATGATGGAGCCCAGCCTTCGTGTATCTGCGCAATTGCCTTATACGATTTGGGATCTGGCACAGCGCCGTCTATCCGATATGCCGGTCATAATTGAACAGACAAACTATGGCACCGATGTTCAAATCACATTCGTAATGCGTAACAGAGATAAAATTCTTGTGGAAAGCAGGCTGTCCCAGCTCAGTGAAGGCCGGGTAATACTGGCTGTACAGGAAACATTACACTATGCCTGGCAGCCCTCGCAGGACAGGGCATAGCGCTCAATCGCCGCGGCCGCACCGTCTTTGGCATTGCTTAGCGTGACGATATCGGCAAGCGCTTTTACCTCGGGAGTCGCGTTGCCCATGGCAACGCTCAAACCTGCTGCCCGAAGCATGGAAACATCATTGTCCTGATCGCCGATGGCCATCACTTCTGCCAGGGGAATATGGAAATATTCCGCCAGATCCCTGACCCCTTTCCCCTTGTCGATGCCCAGGGGCATGATCTCAATATTGCTGCTGCTGGACTGGGTAAGGTTCACATCCCTTATGCCCAGCAGTCCGGCTCTGATGCGGGTTAGTCTTTGGCTGTCATTATTTGCGTGGATGTAGAACTTGAAAATTCCCCTGCCAATCCCCTGTTCACAGGCCTCTTTGCCATAATAATAAGAGGTATTGGCCTCCGTTTCCATCCTGATGCCAAAGTCCTTTTGCGAGTGATGCATATCTCCTTGATGACTGATGGCCACAAAGCCTTCCCCAAAGACAAAGTAATGGGCATCCAGTTCTTCCAGGCGCCAAAAAGTCGCCATGGCCGACTCTTTGGGCATCATGTATGAGGTGATGCACTCGCCAAATGGCGACAGGGCCGTCTTGCCCCCATTGAGTGAGATCAAAGGGCAGTCAAGGCCATAATCCTTAGCGAGGATGGAAATATTTTCAAAAAAGCGCCCGGTGCATATGGAAAAGATAATCCCCTGTGACTGCGCTTTTGCGATAATGTCAAGGGATTTTCGGCTGATTTTGGAATTATTGTCAAGCAGTGTCCCGTCCATATCAACTGTCACCAGACGGATTTTGGTCTTTTCGTTTATCAATTCCTTACGCCATCCTTCAAAATGGGGCTTCCTGGGTAAATAGCCTGCCTTCAAGATAAGCCAGATATCCGCCCGCATGGAAACTGAGTTCAGTTGCCGCCAGCATCAGCCTGCGTGAGCGCAAACGTTTATTGACCGCATAATCGCCGTATTTATCATCTCCCAGCACCGGGTGGCCGATATAGGCCAGGTGGGCGCGGATCTGGTGGGTGCGCCCGGTGTGAAGCGTCACTTCCAGGCGTGAGAAGTCCTCACCGGCCTTGATTGTCCTGTACTCCGTGATGATCTCCCTTGATCCTGCCACCGGTTTTGAAAATATCTGCACTTTTGCGCCGGCTGCATCCTTGATTAAATAATCCTGAAGCACGGCTTGTCCCTGCTTTGGGCAGCCGGCAACAAGGCAAATATAGCGCTTGACGATATCACGCCGACGCAGCGCATCGATAAGCGCTTCCTGAGCCTGGTCGTTCTTGGCAAGGATGAGCAGGCCGGAAGTCTGGTTGTCCAGCCGATGGACAAGACGCGGCTGATACTGCTCGCCGCGGGCGCGCTCAATGGCCCAGGACAGCAGGCTGAAATCGCCGTCCTTGTGCTCATCGGTATTCAAGCCTGCAGGCTTTGAGACGATCATCAGGTTGCCGTCTTCATAAATGACGGATATCTCGGCCGCGGACCAAATGGTGTACCATTCAACCAAATCACCGCTGAGCAATTCCCGGTTATCCTGCGCCCTGACGCCGTTAACTTTGATATCATGCGCTTTGAGCGACTTCAGGATGGCCCATTCAGGCGCAAGAGGATAACTGCGCCTGAGGAACTGCATGAGTTTCATCCCGTCATGGGCATCCTGCGCGGCGATTGTGTAGCGAATCATCTTCCCTCATCTCGTGGGCACAGCAGTGCTCACTTCTTCATTATAACGAGGCGTCCTGACCTGTCAAGCGCGGCTGAGTTTTGTGAAACTCCGCGAATGCTTAAAAGATATCTGTCAGAAACATAAGAGATACAAATCTGTGCTTGCATAATTCTTCGTTTTTTTGTATCCTATTCTAAATTACGGTCAAACCGTAAAAACGGCAACGGAGGGAACACCCATGAAGAAACGCGTGTACATATCTCTGGTTCTGGCTTTGATCCTGGGACTTGGTACCCTGGTGCCTGCCTTGGCGCAGGAAACCATCAAAGTAGGCGGTATCGGCGTTTTGTCCGGCCCATACGCAGTGTATGGACAGGCTGTGCAAAAAGGCGTTGACCTCTATGTTGAGCAGTTGAACGCCGCCGGCGGCGTCAACGGCAAATTGGTTGAAGTCATCTGGGAAGACGACCAGGCTGACGCCACCACAGGCATCAACGCCTACAATAAACTGGTTGACAATGACGGTGTTGTTGCGATCATTGGCCCGGTCCTCACCGGTGTGACAAAGGCAGTTGCGGAATACGCAGCCGATGTTGGCATCCCGATGATCACCGCGTCAGCCACCGCCTATGACATCACCACTGACAGGCCCAGCGTGTTCCGCACCTGCTTCCTTGATCCTTTCCAGGCTGTCCAGATGGCCCGCTTCGCCGCGGATGAAGGTATCAAGAAGGTCGCCGTCATGTATGACAACGGCGATGACTACTCGACCGGCCTGTATAATGCCTTTATCGCTGAGTGCGCGGTGTTGGGCCTTGAAGTAGTCGCTACCGAATCCGCCGCTTTCGCGGATGTTGATTTCAAGTCGCAGCTGACCAACATCCAGAGCGCCGCACCCGAAGCTGTTTTCCTGCCCTATTACGGCGCGCCTGCCGCGCTCATCCTTACCCAATCCAATGAACTCGGCTTTACAACCAAATTCCTCGGCGCTGACGGTATTGCCGATATCGTTGACTCCATCAGCAACAAAGCCCTGCTGACCAGCATCACCTATTCGGACCACTTCAGCACCCAGGCAGACTCGAAACAAGCAGTTGACTTCGTTGCCGCCTTCAAGGCCAAGTACAACGAGGAGCCCACCGTTTCCTTCTCCGCTACCGGTTATGACGCGGCGCTGGTGCTTTGCGAAGCCCTCAAGCAGGGTTCCCTTGAGTACGCTGAAGTTGTTGCCGCCATCAAAGCCACCAACGTTGTGGGCGTCAGCGGCGTGATCACCTTTGACGATCACAACGATCCCATCAAGAGCGCCTTCATCCTTACCTTTGACGCAGAGGGCAACAAGGTTTTTGTCAAACTGCAGAATCCTTAACTTTCCGCTCTTTGGGCTGGGGGGAGGAGCACATCCTCTCCCCAGCCTATTGTGATGTTATAGCGCAAAGCAAGAGGGGTGTCGCGTGGTTTTATTTTTGAATCAGTTGATCAACGGCCTTCATGTGGGCAGCATTTATGCGCTCATCGCGCTTGGTTATACCATGGTATACGGTATCGTCAAGCTTATCAACTTCGCCCATGGCGATATTTTGATGGTTGGCGCATATTCTGCCGTTGTACTTGTAACCCTGCTGGGTTTGCCTGCGCCGCTGATGATTGTACTGGTCATTGCCATATGCGTAATGTTTGGCGTACTCATTGAGCGTGTAGCCTACAAGCCCCTGCGGTCTTCACCGCGCATCTCCTCACTCATCACCGCGATAGGCGTCAGCATGCTGCTGCAAAATCTGGCCCAACTGATATTCACCCCCACGCCAAAGCCCTATCCCCTGATCCTCAGCGTTCCGCCGCTTAAACTGGCCGGCCTGCAGATGGGCTTTACAACCACATTGACCATCGTAATCTCGCTGTTTCTCATGATGGTCCTGCAGGTATTTGTGGCTAAAACAAAACTCGGCAAGTCCATGCGCGCTGTGTCAGAAGACATGGAAGCCTCAAAGCTGATGGGCGTAAACGTCAACAACACAATCACCATGACCTTTGCCATCGGCTGCGCCTTGGCCGGAATCGGCTCGGTGCTGTATGGCCTGGCATATCCCACCGTTTCCCCCGCGCTTGGCGCCCTGCCCGGGCTGAAGGCCTTCATTGCCGCCGTGCTTGGCGGCATCGGCATTATACCGGGCGCCATGCTGGGCGGTTTCATTATGGGTATAGCCGAAAGCATGACCAAGGCATATATTTCTTCACAGTTGAGCGATGCGGTGGTTTACGGCATCCTGATCATCGTGCTGCTGTTCAAGCCGTCCGGCCTGCTTGGCAAGCGGACGCGCGAGAAAGTTTGAGGCAAACGATGAACAAGAAAGCAAAAGCCTATGTCCTGAATATCTTTGCCCTGCTGATACTTTTCTTTTCCTTGTCCATTCTTATCTCCAGCGGCATCATCAACAACTACTTTTCCGGTATCCTGGTCACCATCGGGATCGCCGTCATCATGGCGGCCAGCCTTAATCTGACCACCGGCCTGCTGG
>CAZPBJ010000025.1:0-39751 GCA_964584685.1 uncultured Christensenella sp.
AGTTCATGGACAAGTACGGAACCAAATGGAACCAGATCATGGCCTATGGCGCCATACTGGTCATTCCTGTGCTGATTGTTTTTGTCGGCCTTCAGAAATACATCATCGGCGGCCTGACCAGCGGCGCGATAAAGGAATAAGGCGAGATCCGACAGATATACTCGGCTGTATATCATCCATTGCCGCTCCTGCCGGAGCGGTATTGTTTTGGTCATTCTTGTAACCCGGCGTACGCTTTCTGTTGAACTATTAGAAAACTCCTAATACTTGCTTCAGCGGTTACTCATGTCGATCAGCTGTCTGACGAATCAGGGAGCTTCATATCTCATTGTCATCTTCTATTTGAACGTGTAAGAATTCCTTACAAGCTAAAACGGCAACCGCGGTGAAGATTGCGCATACCCCCTGACAAGGGATTTTCCACTTTGAAACTTTATTTTCCGCAAATCCCCCCGTTTCTCTCCCCTGTGCATAACTCCCAAGTTATCCACAGACATATGAACGAAGATTCTCTAAACAAAAACAAAACCCTTGCCCCGTATGAGAAAACGGGGCCTTTTTTGGCTTAAAAAGATGTCAGTGAATGTCAGTGGCATATTGTGGTAAGGTCGGTACAGGCGCCAAAGGGAACGTATGTGCGTATCTTGGCGCCAAAGCGAAGGGGTGTAAAAGCATCATTACCGACAGGGCAGGGGCGGGGGCGCCGGACGGGCGCGGACAAGGGATGACAGGAAAACAGACGGAAATGAAGGGAGGTGAACCAAATGACAGACGTAAGCAAATTACCCCAGGAGCTTAAGGAGAAGGGGCTGTTCTGCCTGTGGCGCTACGAACAGCGCGGCGACAAGCGCACCAAGGTGCCCTATGACCCGCGCACCGGTCGCATGGCGCAGTCAAACGACCCGGGGACATTCGCGCCGCTGGAAACGGCGATGATTGTGCAGCATCATGGCTACGACGGGCTGGGCGCGGGGATATTCGGGGAGATCTGCGCCATCGACATCGACCACTGCGTCAATGAGGACGGCACGTTCACCCGGATCGGGACGGACGTGATGACGATCATGGACAGCTACACGGAGTACAGCCCCTCGGGCAAGGGCCTGCGCATATTGTTTAAGGCGCCGGGCTTCAGCTACGACAAGGCCGCCTACTACATCAACAACGCGAAGCTGGGGCTGGAGGTCTATGTGGCCGGGGCCACCAGCAAGTATGTTACCGTCACGGGCAATATGCTGGCCGGCTCCGATACGACGCTCAGGGAGCGCGGCACGGAACTAAAACAGGTGCTGGACAGGTTCATGCGCAGGGAACAGTACGCCCCGCCGGAGCGGATGGGCCTGGACGGGCGGCTGCCCCTGCTGCAAAGGGACTTGCCTGCCGGGACCCCGGCCGTTTCCGCGCCGGTCACAAGTGAAGCGCCGGTGAACGCCGCCGCGATCGAAGCCTTTGACGACTTGCAGCTGCTGAACAAAGCCATCGGCTCACGCGGCGGCTTCCAGTTTGACGCGCTGTACCATAGCAACACGCAGGGCTACCCCTCGCACAGCGAGGCGGACCTGGCCCTGTGCGGCAACCTGGCCTTCTGGACGGGCTGCGACAAAGCGAGGATGGACAGGATGTTCCGCGCCTCGGGCCTGATGCGCGCGGACAAGTGGGACAGGCCGCAAAGCGGCTCAACCTACGGCGCCATTACCATCGACAAGGCGGTGCGGGACAACATGGAGACCTACAGGCCGCCGATCATCGCTCAGGCGGCAGTCCCATGCAAAGCCCCGGCGCAGCCCGGGCCTGTCGAGGAGGGGGACGGCGATGAACCCGGACCCGGGGAGCAGGAGGACAACGGGGCGCAGGCTTTTGACACCCTCAGCCCGTCCCTCAACACGAATCCCTGGCCGCTCATCAGCGGCAGCAGGGCGCCCCTGCCCTTCCCGCTGACGGCGCTTCCCACCCTGGGGCAGACGATGGCGTGCTCGGTGACCGACAGCATCCAGGTGCCCCTTGACCTGCCGGCCTGCTTCCTGCTTGGCGCCTTGTCCACCGCGGTGGTGGGCAGGGCCCAGGTGGAGCCCTGGCCGGGCTACCGGGAGCCGCTGCAGCTGTTCATCCTGGCGTCCGCCAATCCCTCGGAGCGCAAGTCGGCCACCATTCTCAGCCAGGGGCTGGAGGCCTATACGCAGGCCAATGAAGCCAAGAAGGAGGAGATGCGCAGGATGTGCGTGGACCTGCAGGCGAAGTTGGAATAAAGCCGGAAGGTCAGGCAGGGCGGGCAGTCGTTTGATTGCCCGCCTTTACGCAGGCAACCCGACCCATACCGCGCGGCGCTATCCGGAGCTTTCCGGTAGTTGCTGGTACATTCTGGTACAGCGCGTACCAGCAACCTAAGCCTCAAAAACCTATATGGATCAAGGGCTCAGGGCCTCATTCACAGGCAAAGGGAGGTTTCTGGTGTTTCTGGTACGCATGGGCGCGTATTCGCGTCAGCGCGTGTCCATCCGCTGTGTATAAGGGGAAACCATCAACAATATAACGATGTACTTATGATTATTATTTCACAATATCTTTCTTTCTTTACATCCGGTATCAAGGGCATTACCGCGCAAACGCACGAAGCCGTACCAGAAACACCAATAACCTCTCCGGGAGGGAAAAAGGCCCGGGAAGCGTTGATATATATAGCAATATTGCGTTGAGGTTGCTGGTACGGCGTGTACCAGAATGTACCAGAAACCTCTAGGAACTAATCGTCAACGAACCGTCACTTGATACGACGCCGATCAGTGTTTTTACGCAGACATATAAAATAGCAGACAATGTCTGCTCAATTAGAAAAACTGAGACGCCCGGGATCGACTGCGCGCATCGATGCCGTCAAGTCGCGTTGACAGTGATGGTTTATCATGTTATAACGAGGACAAAAGGGTGGAACTTGATTCTGATCCTCCCTGCACAGCTCGTCTGTATCGACCGACCATGACCGATGAATAACTCCTTGCCTGACATCACGACTTAGAACGTATGCTTAAACGCAGTGAACATTACACGCACATTACCCGTTCATTCAGGACTTTATGGAGAACCGCATATGAGGAAACAGACTGCCTTGTGCCTGGCGCTGGTGCTCGCGCTTGGCACGCTGTCCTTTGGGAGCGCCATGGCGGTGGAAGAGGTCATCGGTAAAGACTGCGTCATCAACGAGGCCGTTTTCGAACGGGATTGGAGGAAGTATTCGGACTTTGACGTGTTCGAACAGGACCTGAAGGATGAGGAATTCGAAACAGAGCTGAAATCCCGCAGCTGGGAGGTGCAGAAGTACGCGGAAGCCGCCCGAAAAATGATCGGGCTGGAGGAAGAATCCCTGCGACTTCAGGCGGAAATCATCCTCAATGGCCAGGTGCGCAGGGAAGTGAGGGAAATCAAGAAAGCGCTGGTGACCAGGCTGAGGGCGAACCTGATCAAAAGCCTTTTCAGGCTGTCCTTCCTGACGGCCGACGCAATTAAGACTGGCTTTGACGCCGGCTCGACCTTCGCGGAGCTTTTCACGTTCAAAGCCGTCAAGAACTTGCCGGACGCGCTGGAAGAAATCGGGAAGATCGCAAGCGTTGTCAGCGGCCTGTCCCCGGAAGGCGGGGAAGCCGCGGAAGCGGTCAGCGAAAACGCAGGGGACGTGAAGATGGTCCTGGATACCTTCGTCTCCTCGTCCGACGAGATCGCCGTCAACGTGCTGGGAAAGTCCCTCAGCCTCGCCGAGGACAAGGCGAAAAGCCTGTTTCCCTCCTGGGATACGGTACAGTTGAGCCCGGAGGATATCGGCATCCTGGAAAGCCAGTATATGAACAACCAGGCCCTTGATGACTTCCTGGAGGAGAGCTACGCAGAGGACAGGATGAGAAGCGCTCGGATCAAAGCGGAGATCCCGGCGGAAAGCGGGCGCCTGCGCGAAGAGATGGCCGTGTGGGAAGAGAAGGAAAAACAGCGCGTGAGGGGCATGCTTGTCGCCGGCTGCCTGGAAAACAAGAAGAAGGAAGCGCGCAAGGCCATTGGGTACGGATGTCCACCGATGTCCGAAGCTTAAGTCCGTACGACAACGAAAACAGCAAGCATAAGCTCATCAGCGGCAGCGGGTCCAAAGAGAGCATAGGCAGCCTTGGTATTCCAGAGAAAGACAGGGGGTACTTCAAAATGTCCTATTCCTGGAATGAACCTAAGGCGAGCTATGAAGAGGGCCATAAACTTACGCTCACGATCTCGGCGAAAATTGATGAATGGAGAAATCGCGGCGGGAATCCGGGCGGGTGGATCAGGGCGTCCATCGGCGCCCATGCGCTGAAAGACGACGAAGGTCATTCCGACGTTGTGATCATCTGTCAAAACGGAAAAATCGTGCAGGGCAGCGATGAGAAGACAGTATCGATCAATCTGTACGGAGGCCGCGAAGGGGATTATTTTGTGCTTGATATCACAACCCCCTCCGGGCATGTGCTTTATCGTTACGAATGGCAGGACTGAAGAAAACAGACAAATGAGCAATGGCCTCCGCAAGAAAACGCGGAGGCCATTGCCTTACCTATGAATGGTCAGGCAATTTTACCAGCTTCGCCATATCCCCCTGCCTGAGCATTTTCCAACCCTCCAACCGGGCAAAACCGCGCTTTGAAATCCAAATCCCAAACAACGTTGACAGCGCCCGGCCCTTCCCTTATGATAGGCGCATATAAGAACATATGTTCCTATATGGAGGTGCTGAGTGGGGGATACCATGGGTCTGGACAGCTTGGCGGCGGGGCTTGCCCTGCGGGGCATCCCGTATGGGGAGGGGCAGCCGGTTTGAGGGTGGAGCGATTCCTGGAATGCGCCGGCGAATGCGATGAGCAGTTGGACAAGCTGCTGCGCCTGCAGGGCTTTCTGCGCGAGGAGGCCGGTCGGCTGCTGGCATTCGATCCCGGGCTGGCCGCCCACCGAATGGCGCAGGCGGACGAGCTGACCCGTGACATCCTGCTGATCCATGACCGCTATGACCTGCAGGTCCGTCGCCTGCGGCAGTTCATTGAGCGCCTTCCCGACCAAACCGAGCGCGAGGTGCTCAAGCTGTGCTACCTGTCCCGCCTGCGCACGGAAGCCGCGGCAGGCATCCTGGGCTACAGCGCCCGGCAGGTCTACCGCATCAAGCAGAGGGCCATCATGCACCTTGAGGGGCTGAGATACTGAGGTTCGGATCAAAAAAGTGCTGAGGCAATCTTTTTGATCCGCGGGAACGAGGTGCGTGGGACGAGACACGGGGGCTCGGGGGAACGACGGAGAAGGCCATCCGGCTCTCGCTGCACTCACGGGCGCCGGATGAGCGAGGTGGGCATTGCCGCGCAATGCCTGCCGTCCCGCCGCGCATGTCGCCGGGACGGATTGACAGTCGGAGGGTTGTCCTCCGACGCCTCCCGGGAGGGACGGGATCGGCGTGCCGCGTGGCCGCCGATAGGGGTTATGAAAGAACGAACGATTGACATTTGTTCACAGAATAACTATCATGAAATCGATGGGTAGGTCCGGCCTTTGAAGCGGCTGTTGCGACAACATTGTGCGATACAAGGAGCTTCAAGGAGGTCCCTATGAAAAGGTTTCTGTCCATATTTCTGACTCTCCTGATGCTGACGGGCATTGCGGCGTCCACAGCGCCTGCCCGGGCACAGGCTGCGACCGATGAAGAACAAATGAAGGACGCGGTCCACGGTTTCATGAAGGCATGGACATCGGGCGATATCAAGCAGGCTTTGACGTATTTCGCCCCGGACAGCGTCTGGATCAACCCCTTGGGCACATTCAAGGGAATAGAACAAGTAGAGAAATTCGCCAACTGGATCGTTATGGGCACCAAGGACTTCACCCTGACCGAAACCGGCGCCGGCATCATTGTCCAGGGTAACTTCGCCGCCATCGAGCACGACGTGTCCGGGGTCATCAACGGGCTCCCCTATACGGTGCCGGGATGCTGCATCTACGAATTCAAGGACGGCAAGTTCGTATCGGTCAAGACCTTTCTGGACGTATTGTCACAGGCTCAGCAGGTAACCCCGGAGGGGCCGGCCAAGGACGGGGTCAACGCGATCGTCGCCGCCACCCGCCAAGGGCTGTAAGCGGCTGCGCGGATACTGACCGAGCCTCCGGCATATCGACATCCCTTTCCCGTACAGACAGTCCTGTTTGACATGCGGTGATGACACGCGCACTGTACATGAGAGCCCTGTATTTTGCCGTTCAGGCCCGCCTGCCCATCATTCAGGCCCAAGCTCGCCATAAACGCCGGGCTGAAACGCGTACACCAACGACGGATCCTTCCGGGGGCATGCCATTGAACGAACTCTATCCCCCGCAGGACATGATGGGGCCAAACGCCGTCATGATCCTGCGCGAACTGCTGCAGGCTCGGCCGCTGAAGCCGGGCCTGCGCGTGCTTGACCTGGGCTGCGGCAGGGGGCTTTCGTCGGTTTATCTGGCAAGGGAATGCGGCGCGCAGGTGTTTGCCGTTGACCTGTGGGTGCCGGCGTCAGAGAACGAGCGGCGCTTCAGGCAGCTGGGGCTGGACGGGCAGATCATCCCGCTCCACGCGGACGCGCAGAGCCTGCCCTTTGCCGATGATTACTTCGACGCCGTCGTCAGCATCGACGCCTACCATTATTTCGGCGGTAACGACCATTACTTCGACAGGCACCTGCGCCCCCTGCTAAGGGACGGCGCCCTTGTCGCCCTGGCGGTCGTCGGCATGAAACAGGAGCTGCCCGGGGGCATCCCGGAAGATATGAAGCCGTTCTGGGACGAGGAATCCTTCAGCGCCTGGCACAGCGCCCCTTGGTGGGCGGCCAGGTTCACCGGCCGGCTCGATGAACTGAAGGTGGGGGAAATGGCCTGCTTTGACCGGGCCTGGGCCGACTGGCTGGCAACGGACAATCCCCATGCCGTCGGGGACCGCGCGATGATGGCGGCGGACGGGGGCAGGTATATGAACCTGGTGTCGATCACGGGGAAGACTAAATGCTCGGGCTGAAGCGGGGAATCGTCGAACTGTGCGCCCATGACGCGGCCTGGGAGCAAAACGCGGCTGAGACGATCGATAAGCTGAAGGCCATATTCGGCGGCCTCGCCGTGGATATCCAGCATGTCGGCAGCACGGCCGTCGCCGGTATCATGGCCAAGCCCATCATCGACATCGCCGTGGCGGCAAATGACCTTGATGCCGTGGCGCGGCTTGTTCCCGTACTGGAACAGGCGGGCTTCCTATACCGCCGGCAGGAAACGCCCGACGAAATGCTGTTTGTCCGCGGCGATCCGGACGCCGATACGCGGACGCATCATATCCACGTGCTCAAATCGGGCTGCGGGCAGTGGCAGGATCTGTTGGCCTTCAGGGATTATCTCAGCGCGAACCCGGACGCCGCAAAGGAATACGAGGCCATGAAACTGAAGCTGATGCGTGAATGCAAGACCGACAGGCCGGCGTACACCCAGGGCAAAACGGCGTTCGTCGGGCGCGTCCTGCGACAAGCGCGGGCCCGGTCCCTGCCCGGCGGGGCGGTGACCGGTGAGCGTTCTTCCGGCAGCGCCACCGAAGCGCTTGGCCCCAATGTCATCCATATCCTGGGCGCGTCTGGCTCGGGCACAACGACGCTGGGAAAAGCCATCGGCGAACAATACGGCTTCAGGCATATCGACGCCGACGACTATTTCTGGCTTCCCACCGATCCCCCCTATACATCAAAGAGGGAGCTTTTAGAGAGGCAGCGGCTGCTGGGTGAAGCCATCGCCTCATCGCCGCGATGCGTCATCTCCGGCTCCCTTTGCGGCTGGGGCGATATGTTCATCCCGCGCTTCGAGCTGGTCATCCTGGTCGAGACGCCCACGCGGACACGTATCGAGCGCCTGAAGCAGCGCGAAAGGGGCCACTTTGGACAGCGCATCCTGCCCGGCGGCGATATGTACGCCAACCACATGGAATTCCTGGCATGGGCGGCGAGATATGATACCGCGGGGCTTGAACAGCGCAGCCGGGCCCTGCACGCGCAATGGCTCGGGAGACTGGCATGCCCCCTGGTCAAGGTTGACGGAACAATGCCGGCGGAGGAGATTTTGGCGGGGCTGGAGGGCGTTTTGCGGTAGGGGTTACCTTTCAACACCCAAAACGGCTCAGAATGATGGGCATCAATGTTCGCGGAACAGTGCGATGGGCTGAAGGTAGGGAAAGTGGTCTGCTTTGATAGCGCCTGGGCCGACTGATTGGTAACAGACAATTCGCATGCTGTCAGTGACTGCGCGATGATGACGCTGTATTGGGGAGGTATATGAGTTTGGCATCGATTATGGGGAAGTATCGGCGAAGAACCGTTCCTTAACTCTCAACGCCCCGACTCTCCTTAAACTCGTCTCTTAACACTCGATGCTTTGGACGCTCGGTGTTCTACTTACCTCAACAAGCTAGTAATGCTTAAGACGCAGCAGTGGCAATCTAATAATGTTCGTGGTATTGTTAAATTAAGCCATTCATGTTCTCTATCCGAACATAGGGCTTTTATTTGCTATTCTTTGAACAATGATAAGTACTAAATTATAACTATGGAGGTGACTACCCATGAGCAGTAAAGGGAATGGTAGCGCAGCATTGCGAAAGTATCTTTACTGCTTCTTGAGAAATCTCTAGACCGAGTGATAGATAGAACAAGACAACACGATAGTGCATATTATTATAACAAGGACAGTAATTTCTATAATGAACTTAATCGCAAGATAATTGATAGGACCGGTATTTATCGTATTGATGATAGTGGGATAGCAACAAAAAAGTATGTAAATTGCCCAACATTGAAGGCCAATATGGGAATGTTTCCAGATAGAGTACCAATTATCAGAGATGATTTCGGGATTAGGAAACTTACACCTAGGGAGTGCCTTGATCTTCAGGGGTTTCCGGAATCTTTTACTTTTCGAGGAGTAACCTTGAATGATGCATACAAACAGGTTGGGAATACAGTTTGTGTTCCTGTTGTGAAGCGTCTCGCTGAATGTATTGGAAAAGTATTGGCATAGATTGATATTGATTGACTGTGGATTATGAAAAAAATCTACGATATATCGTGTACCTTGCTTTTCAATCTCCTATATGATGATGTCATCAAACAGGAGGAGGCAATCAACATGAACCCACACCTTACAATAACCATCGACAAACTCATCCAATACCTTCAGGAAGAAAAGCAGTTTGGCGCGACAACCGTTACCCTATCCGGGAGAGCCACACTATACACTGACCACGGGAACAGCGTCATGATGACTACCGAACCGCAGATATGAATCATGGAAGCAAAGGAATTGCCGGCATATATATCTGCACGTGTTAAAACCCTGTACGGGGAAATGGGAATATCTGCTTACCGCCTCGCGAAGATGGGCGGTATTCCCTCGTCTACACTATATGGCATCCTTAAGTGTAGAAGTAAAAATCCAAGGGTATCAAGCGTTAGTAAAATATGCGCAGCGCTTCATATTGAGCTTAAAGACTTCTGGCAAAATGATGCCTGCCAGGCTGAATTTCTGACAGCAAGAAGCAATGGATAATATGCCATGTATGACAGTCATCGCAAATTTCGCGACAAGTGATTTTTCAAAGATCACACAAGGTACGGGGATATAGTTTTGAAACGATATAGTGGTCTGGCAAACCTTCTCCTCGTTGACTAACCCGACCCTCCGCGCTATCATCATCCCCGACATACCCCACACCCCCACCCTCACGAAACGGAGCCTCCCCCTGATGAAAATCATCCTTGCCGGTCTTTCCCATGCCGGAAAATCCACCTTTGCCAAGCTCCCGGCGGACAGGACGGGCTGCCGCTTCTTTGACTATCCCTCTAAAGCGGTAAACGTGTAAATGCGCAACGTCATCATGCTGGGGCTGGTCAGCTTCTTCAGCGATATCAGTTCGGAGATGGTCTATCCGCTCATCCCGCTCTACCTGAGCGCCGTGTTCGGGGCGACGCCGGCACTGCTGGGCGTCATCGAGGGCATCGCCGAGAGCCTCGCCAGCCTGCTGAAGGTGTTCAGCGGCTATGTCACCGACCGGTGGGGCAAAAAGAAGCAGGTCGCCTTTGCCGGCTACGCGGCGGGGCTGGTGTACAAGGCGGCCCTCATCCTGGCCGGCTCCTGGCTGGGCGTCCTGGCGGCGCGCGTCATTGACCGCGCGGGCAAAGGCATCCGGACCGCGCCCAGGGACGTGATGGTCAGCCAGAGCGCGGACAAGGACCACATGGGCAGGGCCTTTGGCATCCACAAGGCGCTGGACATGGCGGGCTCGGCCATCGGCATCCTCATCAGCTGGCTGCTGCTGACACGCGCGGGCGGGGCTTTCGACTACAAGGGGCTGTTCGCTTTGTCGGCCGTTCCGGCGCTGCTGGGTTTGTTCATGTTCGTGTTCATCCGGGAGAAGAAAATGGACCGCGCCGCGCAGAAGCGCGAGCCCTTCTGGCGGGACATGAGGAAGCTGGACGGGCGGCTGAAGCTGTACCTGGCGGTCGCCTTTGTGTTCACGCTGGGGAACTCTTCAAACGCCTTCCTGCTGCTGCGGGCCAAGGGCGCCGGCTTTGGCGACACGGACGTCATCCTCTTGTACTTCATCTTCAACCTGACCGCGTCCCTGCTCTCCATCCCGCTGGGCAGGCTGTCAGACCGGATCGGACGCAAGAAGCTGCTGGTCACCGGCTACCTGGTTTTCTCGGCCGTCTACCTCGGCTTTGCCTTTGGCTCAAGCCGGGCTGCCATCATCGCCGTCTTTGTACTCTACGGCCTGTACACCGCCCTGATCACCGGCGTGGAGCGGGCCTTTATCGCGGAAATATCGCCGGCGCACCTCAAGGGGACGATGCTGGGGATGCATGCCACCGTCGTGGGCGTCGCCCTGCTGCCGGCCAGCGTCATCGCGGGGCTCCTGTGGGACGGGCTGGGCGCGCCCGCGCCATTCCTGTTCGGTTCGGGCATGTCGCTGGCCGCGGCCCTGATCCTGCTGTTCTTCATGAAAAACGCGTACAGGCCGGCGGATCAACTACCGGTGACGTAACACACGGGACGGGTACGTGTGTTTTCTTGATACCGCAAAACATTAGCAAAGATTGAAAGCCTTCAGTCGGTTAGCCGCACTAACCAACTGAAACTGATTGCACTCAAGCACCGCAGTGTCGCCGGCTCCCTTTACCGGGGATGATGAAAACTTCTCCTACCCGGCGGATATCTGGCCGGCTTGCAGCCCGGAAGTTATTTGCTTGAAGAATTCGGGGCGCCAGAGCTTAAGGGAGTCCTTATCTATGATGAATGCGCGGACATCATCTTTTGCCGATTCGTAATCAATGGCTTCAAAACGCTCGTATAGCAGCCTTTTTAGAATCTCTGTGTCGAATGGATCATTATTCGCAAGGACTCCCGATTCCACGAGGCGGGCTTTCAGATGAGGCATGTTCACACCGGTGTTTCTGGAAAGGTAAAAGACATAATCATACAGGTCTCTGCCCTTGATACGGTTTTTCCAGGCTCGGCAGATGACGGCATGCGTTTTGCCCGCAAACAGTGAAGGCATGTCATAAAGGCGGGTTTCATATGGCGCGGGCAACAGCCGGAACTTGTGCTCATAGCTTGCGCCCGCGGGAGGATTTACATCCACTTCAATTTTGATTTTGACGGTTTCATTTGGGGCAATACCGTTTGCCATCTGTTGGTCGGCGTAGAAAAGTAAAATGTGTTCCTTCGTATTTCCCTTCAAAAAGGCAGATTTGATGCTTGAATCCTTGGTTTTCACTTTTTCACTGACACTGAGCCGGAGGCCATAGGCGGCGACTTCCTTGTCCAGCAATGGAAAGTAGGCGGCAAAGTCAAAGCTTGGATCCTCTTGTGTAAGTGAAAAATCCAGGTCTTCAGAAAAGCGGTCCAGACCATAAAAGATCCGCAGGGCAGTGCCCCCGTAAAAGGCAGCCCTATTAAAAAATCCTGCGCGGGATAAACCGCAAAGTACAATTTCCTGCATGATTTCTTTCATGGCGTTCATTTTCTCTTCAGGGGTAGGGGCATTGTATTTCTTGAGCATTTCTTCAACAGCAGCGTTCATGGCTTCAACCTCCGCATCAGCTTTGCCAGCAGCCTGACATTATTCGAGCGGTACTTTTCACTGAGCTCTCCAACCATATTTGAGTCGAGTTTATCAAACCCGGACGGGTCGATGCGCAAGTCGTCAAACAGCAATAGATGAAGCTCCTTAAGGTTCCGCACGGGACTGAGCTCGTAAAGCTTGTCGCATAAGGCTTTTTCGGGCGTGGCGATTAAGTACGCGTACCCATTCTCTTCAACAAGCCTGGCAGCAAACGGATACGCCTGTGCCGGGATATCCCGGTAGGAGTAATCCCCGAAATGATTGCTGTAGTTTTTCTTCTTGCCCTTCAGGCAGGTGGCTGACGTATACTCATGGACCGCTTCGGGTATCAGGCCAAAGCGGGAGAGAGCATAGCTGAAGGACAGATAAGAAGGACCATAGATGACCGGCGCGAAGAGATAACCGGACAGTGAGGCGTCGGTTTCATAGATTCCCCTGGATACGGGGAAAAGCTTCTTTTCCCTGCAAAGCCGCCTGATCTTTCCAAATGGGTCCTGGTAATCCGAAAGCTCTTCCAGCAGCATGGCGGTCGTCTTGATCATTGATTTTCACCTCATACTGGTATAATATGCGAGTTGGCGGTGAAAATCAAGCAATTTCGTGAAGAAAGCCGAAACATATCCATATCATATCCATATCGAGACATGTTCCCCAAAAACCTTTCGCCCCCCGTTGACTTCCCCGGCCTTCCCCGATATCATTTCCTCGTCCCCCCGCGCCACAGCACTTACTTGAGGTGTCCATGCATTACGACGCGATCATTGCCGGCGGCGGCATCGCCGGGCTTACGGCCGCGGCCTTCCTGTCCAAATCCGGTCACAAGGTCCTGCTGTGCGAGAAGGAAGAGCACGCGGGCGGGCTGATCGGGTCCTTTGATTACCTGGGCTTCACCTTTGACACGGGCATCCGCGCGATGGAGAACTCCGGGGTCCTGTTCCCCATGCTCAAGGCGCTGGAGCTTGACGTCGATTTTGTTCCCAGCCCGGTGTCCATCGGCATCGGGGACAAGGTGGTCGACCTGACGTCGAAAGACAGCATGCAGGCCTACCGGGACATGCTGCTGGGCCAGTTTCCGGGCGAGCAGAAGGCCATCGACGCCCTGATGGACGTCATGAAGCAGATCATGGGGTATATGCGCGTCATTTACGGCATCGATAACCCGCTGTTCATGGACCTGAAGCATGACCGTCGGTACCTGATGAAAACGCTGCTGCCCTGGATGGGCCAATACTTGACCACGGTGGGCAAGATCAAGCAGTTCAACATGCCGGTGGAGGACTACCTGCGCACGATCACCGGCAACCGGGCGCTGATCGACATCATCGCCCAGCATTTTTTCAAGGGCACGCCGGCCTTCTTCGCGCTGAGCTATTTCAGCCTGTACCTGGACTACAATTACCCCAGGGGCGGCACGGGCGCGCTGATATCGAAAATAACGGACCTTATCCGCAATAACGGCGGCGTCATCAAGACAAACACGGCGATTGGCAGCGTGGACCCAGCGCAAAAGACGGTCACCGATGTCGACGGCGCCGTTTATCACTATGAACAGCTCATCTGGGCGGCTGACCAGAAGGCGCTGTACGCGGCGCTCATCCACCTGGACAGGCTGCCCGGCAAGGCCGCAAAGGCGATCAGGGCACGGCAGGCCTTCCTGCAGGACAAGACCGGCGGGGATTCGGTACTGACCCTCTACCTGGCGGCGGATATCGATACGGACCGGTTCAGGGCGGTCAGCGGCCCGCACTTCTTCTATACGCCCGACAAGCGGGGCCTTGGCGCGCTGCCCGCAGCGAATATCCAAAGCCCCGGGGGGGATTATTCAAGCGACCGCGGGGCGGTGTTCGCGTGGCTGCGGGCCTTCCTGCGGCTGACAACCTATGAGATCTCCATCCCGGCGCTGCGCGACGCGAAGCTTGCGCCCCAGGGCAAAACGGGCCTGATCATCAGCACGCTGATGGACTACCCGCTGGCTGAGCATATCCGCAAGCAGGGCTGGTATGACGAATTCAAGGATCTGTGCCGCCAGGAGATCATCGATACGCTGACCGGGTCCATCTACCCGGATCTGGCCGGGCATGTGACGGACGGCTTTGTCTCCACGCCGCTGACCCTCCAGAGGCGCACCGGCAATTCAGACGGCGCGATCACGGGCTGGGCGTTCACCAACGCGGCGATACCGGCGGTCACCAGGATGCCGCAGATCGCCAAGTCCGTCAAAACGCCCATTCCCCATGTGCTTCAGGCGGGGCAGTGGACCTACAGCCCCTCGGGCTTTCCGATATCGATACTGACCGGGAAGCTGGCCGCCGACCGCGCCGCCAAGGCATTAAAGCGCTAAGCCGGCCAGTTCCATGCTCTTTTGCCATACCGCCGCGCGGACCGCTTCATCCGCCGTGGGCAGCATCGGCTTGATATCGACCGTCAGGAAGAAATACCTGCCGGTCGTTTTCTTATGCTCGGGCGCCGCTGCAAGATAATAGAGGGCCTCGCCCGAAATGGCCGGGTCCTTAAGGAAGGGCCACACGACGCCGCGCAGCCAGGCACGGTAGAGCCAGCCGTTGTTGTGCCCGATATTTGTCCTGACGCCGCCGGGATGCATGGCGTTAATTGTTACGTTCGTGTCTTTCAGCCTCTCCGCCAGCGTCATCACCGTCATGATCTGCGCGGTCTTTGACGCGCCGTACGCGCGGATGCCGATAAAGGGCCGCTTTTCCCAGCCCAGGTCATTCAGGTTCAGCCCGCCGAAGCGGTGCCCCTCGGAATTGACCTGGATGACGCGGCCCTGCCCGCTCTTTTTGAGCAGGTCCGTCAGCAGCATCGTGAGCAGGAAGGGCGCGATATGGTTGACCTGAAAGGTCAGCTCGTTGCCGTCCCGGGTCATGTGCCGCCGGGTGTTGTGCAGGCCTGCGCTGTTGATGAGCACGTCGACCGCGCCGTAACGCCGCCGGATGGTGTCCGCCGCTTTCCTGACCTCGTCAAGGGAACTGAAATCGGCCTGCACAACATCGGCTTGCGCCCCATAATCGGCCAGCAGCTGCGCCTTTACGCGCTCCGCCTTGCCCACGTCGCGGCTCAGCATGACGATCACGGCGCCGCCTTTGGCCAGCCGTTTGACCGCCTCAAGCCCCACGCCCGAGGTCGCCCCCGACACCACGCACACCTTGCCCGTCACCAACTCTGCTGTTGCGTGCTGCTGTGCCCTGCCGGCCTTCATGAAAGCCAGGTCGTCCCTTGTATACTTCATATCGCGCCTCAGCCGAATTTTTTGCGCATGAACCTGCGGTAACGCCGCTTGAACCAGGGGATGCCGTTGAAGATGTCGCCCCAGAGGTCATAATAGTCCCGCTGCGTGATGATCCTGCCGTCCTCGTGCAGCGTCAGCTTTGTGCAGCCGAAGATGGGCGTGCTGGGGAACTTTTTGAACATCATCGTCATCGTCCAGTCAAAGATGATCTCATCGCCCTTTTTGAACACCTGCCCGATGTCCATCCGCAGTTCTTTGCAGCGCTCGGTCAGGCGGCCGCACAGGGCGATGAATTCCGCCTTGCCCTCGATGCGCTGTATCGAGTCCTGAAACACGATGTCATCATGGTAATAGTCGTAAATATGCGACCAGTCCGGCTTGCCCCGCGTGTTGTAGGTCTTTGACCACAGGGCCAGCACGGTTTCCTCATTGAGTTCAAGCCTGTCCATGGCTTTATCCGTTTCCATCGATGTCACCGGCTTTCGGATTGTTATGGGCAGGGTTTTCCGCTAATCCTGCGCAAGGAAGTCCAGGATGTTGATTTGCCCGATGCCCCCCTCTTCCAGGGGGAGTTCGTCCAGGGAAATAATGGCCTTGGGGTAGTTGTCCTTCACCGCTTTGAGTGGGGCGATCTCCCGCGCGAAAGTGACAGGGTCGAGCACACCGGCCGCCACCTGGTAGTATCGTCTGTCGCCGCCCTTGGAAGCGATAAAGTCGATCTCCAGTTCCCCGACCTTGCCGACCTTCACCTGGAACCCCCGCCTGATCAGCTCCAGGTAAACGATGTTTTCCAGAATATGCCCCACGTCGCCGGCTGAATCCCCCAGCAGCATCCTGCGCAGGCCGATATCGACAATATAATACTTCTCAAGTGATTTCAGGTGCTGTTTGCCCTTGATGTTATAGCGCCCGGCTTTGTAGAGGATGAAAGATTCCGTCAGCGCGCCGATATAGTTCTCAACAGTGGCCGAAGTGGTCTTGCGGCCGTCCGAAGTCAGTCTGTCGGCGATCTTTTTGCTGGACACGATGCTGCCGACGTTGTCAAACAGGAAGCCGGTCACGCTTTCAAGCACCGCAACATCGCTGATACCTTTTCTGGCTACGATGTCCTTGAGCAAAACGCTGTGGTATATGCCCAACAGGTAGTCGCGCCAGATCTCTTCATCATCCAGGGTTGCCGCAAATGGGAAACCTCCCTTGCGAAAATACGAACGCCAGGCATCCCGCCTGTCACCCCCGATCAATTCGTGGTACTCGCCAAAGGAAAGCGGCAGCATGCTGATCTCAATATAGCGGCCCGACAGCAGCGTAGCCAGCTCGCCCGACAGCAAGCCGGCGTTCGGGCCCGTCAGGTATACATCCAAATCAGGCCTGATATACAGGCTGTCCACTGCCCTTTGGAAATCAGGCACATTCTGGATCTCATCCAAAAACACGTAGGTCATTTTTCCGGACTGCAGACGCTTCAGCAAAAAATCGTACAGCGCCATGTAATCCAGCAGGGGTTTGTTCGCGATATCCTCAAAATTCAAGGAGATGATTTGATCGCTGCCGACACCCGAATTGCGCAGCTCTTCCTGAAACTGCGCAAGAAGCGTTGACTTGCCGCAGCGCCGTACGCCGGTGATCACCTTGATGATCCGGCGGCCCTGTGTCTTTCGTAGTTTTTCAAGATATTGCCTGCGCAAAACCATATGCATCCCTCCAGACAGCCGGAGTATAGCATATGAGCCCGACGAATGCAAAAGTTTTTATAACGTACTTTAAAAACTATCTAATATTGGAGAGTTTTTAAAGTAGAAAGCAATAATTAGTGCGCATATACCGGTAATCCCTCGCTCAGCCCATCCTGACCAGATAGCTCGTCCCTGCCTGCTGTTTGACCAGCTGCCCTTTGTCGATCAGCGGCTGCAGGAAGCGGTCGGCTCCGTCACGGCCGTCAAAGTCAAAGGCCTGGAAGACCTCCTCGCGTGCCAGGCTGCCATGGGTATTCAACAGCCACATCAGCACATCTTCATCCGGCGGGCTGGCCATGGGCTTCAGTTCCCCGTCGGTCAGCTGGCTGATGACGCGCACAAAGTCCTTGTAGGTGTTGAAGCCGAGCATCATGGTCTGCCTTGCCTGCGCCGTTTTGACCAGGGAAGTGGGGAAACCGCTGACCCCCAGCGCCCGGCCCAGCCCCAGGTCCGTCCGGAAGGCGCGCAGGGCGCTGCCGTCCTTGATGGCCTGTTCAAAGGCGGGCATGTCGATGCCCACTTCGCGCGCCAGGGCGTCCAGCACCTCCTGACGGTTGGTTTGCTTCGCCTCCGTCAGCGATGCCTCGCGCAGGCGGCGCAGGAAGCGGCCGGCCAGCTTTGGGCTTGCGATATGAGCCGCCTTATAGGCGACGTTGAGCGGGTAGGTTGAGCCGTATTCCGGTGAAAACAGGGACAGGCCGTCCACCATGATGGGCATGCGGTGCACCTGGGATGATTCCAGCCAGTGGCTGCCCACCTGCCCGTTGATCAGCGAAATGTCCCCGCCGATGCCGTTTGCCGGATCCTCAAAATCCGTGATGTCCCTGACCAGGCCGCCCATCACATAGCGGACCTCGACGCTGCCGGGGAAGCGGGTCTCCAGCGCGCGGAAAACCGGTTCGGTGCCCCAGCACCAGCAGCAGACAGGGTCGGTGAAGTTGGTGATGATGATGTCTTTCAACCTATCTGATAGCTTGTCATGGACAGGCTGCCGTATACATAAGCCCGGTTAAATACTTCGATAGGTTCCTGCGGATACGCCGCCCCCATCACATACAGCAGGGGAACAAAATGCTCCGTGGTGGGCACGCTGCGCACCGAGCCGGGCAGCGATGTGTATCGCGTCAGGCCGTCCAGGTCGCCGGCAAGCACCAGTTTATGGACAGCCTCGTCAAAGGCGGCGGCCCAGTCGGTGGGGCCCTGCGCCGCGGGGTTCATGCGGCCCAGGTTGTGCGCCACATTGCCCGAGCCCAGTATCAGCACCCCTTCATCCCGCAGCGGGCGCAGCGCCTGCCCCAGGGCGGCCTGCTCCGCGGGGGAAAGCGTCAGATCCAGGCTCAGCTGTACCACCGGCACATCCGCCTTTGGATACATGTGCACCAGCACGCTCCACGCGCCGTGGTCGATCCCCCACTCCCCGCTCAGCTGGCCGTTTGGCAGCAGCGACTGCACGCGCCTTGCCAGCTGCGGATCCCCGGGCGCTGGATAATCCACATCAAAAAGCGCCTTTGGGAAACCGTAAAAATCATGGATGGTCTCCGGCTGGCGCATGCCCACCGCAAAGCTGCCCCGGGCAGTAAAATGCGCGCTCAAACACAAAATGGCCTTCGGCCGAGGCAGCGTCTCCCCCAGGCGTCGCCAGGACGCGGTAAAATCGTTATCTTCTATCGCGTTCATGGGTGATCCGTGCCCGACAAATACCAGGGGCATGCGCAAGTCGGTCTGCATAAAGGCAATCATCCTTCCTCAGGGTTCATATGTACCCCACGATCGTGTATAATATACCCACTAAACGAAGCGTCAACGGGGACATTTGCGGCGGAAAAGCATGAGAACAGCCAGGCCGTCAGTGAGCTGAATGACGGGATCCTCGCTTTCAGCCGTGACGGCTGCCACTTTGAGATGCTGCCGGCTTATGGCCTCAGGCACCCAAGAGGAACCACATAAACGCCATCCGCTCTTTGTTCACTTCAACCGCCGCCCACTTGCCCTCGGGAAGGTGGATGATGCAATCCGCCTCCAGACCGCTGCTGTCACGGTAGCGGGACAGGTCCCTCCGCAGGCTTTGTGCATATACACGCAGGTCCCTGACTGCCAGGGACTCAAATAATAGACCAAAGGTCGGCATATTAAACAAAAGGTCATTTGACTATTCAATGTGGGAGTTGTTGAAAAACCTGTAGTCATTCGGGGCAATCATCCGCCATCATTGTCATCTCCTGTGACGAGAGGTATAATGGGGCCATCGAAACCGGCGACGGCTGTCCGGCATCAATCCTTTGCGACGCCTCATCAGGGGGGAACAATATGAAAAGAACATGGCCGGTCCTGCTTGCCATCCTGTTGGCTTTATCGATTTCCGGCCTGTGTGAAGGGCCGGTCAGCCTGGAAAACCTGACGCTTGAACAGCTGGAAGCCCTCAGGCAGGAAGCTGACGGGCGCATCCGTCTGCTGCTTTTGCCCGACGCGGGGGGCTACATCGATGTCGCCCAAGGCGAGGCTTACGCCAGGGATCCCTCTGCCCATCTGTCGGAGAAGGTGAAACTGGACGGGGAGATCCTCCGGGTGGACGGACAGGCCGATGAGTTCCGCTATTATGTGTCGCTGGACGGGAACCCGTCGCGCGTCTTTGCCGTGTGGTATACGCTTGGAGAGGGTGAGCGGCTGCTGCTGGCCGGCGACCCGGTCACCGCCTACGGTGTGTTTGAGGGGCTGGCGCCCTTTTCAGGCGACGACCTGATCGAAAGCGGCGCGCCTGTCGTCAAGGCGTCGCTGGTGACACAGCGCCTGCCTAAGGCGAAACGTTTGGCCGCCGACCCTTTCGCCGCCACCAGGGATGATCCCGCGCCCCTGGGCGCAGCGGCCCGCTACGAGGGCAGCTACTGGTCGGGCTACGCGTCCTTTGAGCTTGAGATGGTTTCCTCACTGCGGGGCACCGCCGCGCTCAAAAAGGCGCAGGAGATGAGCAAATACAATGTTACCCCCCTGAGGACACAGGAATACCTGCTGGCCTGGATAAGGGTGAAGGCGCTGTCCGTCCCGGGCGGCAGGGCGGAAATCGGCAATGAGGACTTCAGCTTCGTCAGTTCCGACGGAAGCGAGTACAACCCCCATTATCTGCTGAACTCGCCCGATTCCCTGCGCAGCCTCTACGAAGGCGGCGAGTACACAGGCCTCATCGCCTGTGTCATCGAAAAGGGGGACAATCCCCTGATCGTCTATCAGTCCTTGTCGGAAAATCCCCTGTGGTTTGACCCTAACCGCAGCCGGTAGCCATGCAGGGCGTGAGGGCAATGATGATGAAGAGAACGCTGTGCCTGCTGACGCTGTGCCTGATGGTTGTGCCGGCGGCTGTTCTTTCCCAAGCTGCAGCCGGGGATGCGGATATCCAAACGCCTCAACAAGCCGGCGATATCGGCGGCTGGCAAAGCCTGCCCGCGCCAAGCGGTCCCGGCGCAAGCGGCAGCCGTGTGAAACGGCTGCAGGAGGCCCTGCGCGACCGGGGCTATTATCTGTCGGAGCCCGACGGCGCCTATGACGGGAATACGCGCAGGGCGGTGATCGCCTTCCAGGCGGATAATGGGCTCAAGGCCGACGGCAGGGCGAGCCGTGACACCGTCCTCGTACTGTTTGGCAAAGGCCCTGCCAAGGCAGGGAAGACCCGGATGCTCGACTGGTACGCCGGCGGCAGTGAGGCCATCCCCTGGGGCGCTGTCTTTGAGGTGAAGGACGTTCGGACCGGCGCCGTCTTCACCTGCCGGCGCATGGAAGGCCACAGCCACATGGATGTCGAGCCGCTGACGCCCTGGGACACCGTTGCCATGCTGGGCGCCTACGGGGGCGAATGGAGCTGGGACAGGCGGCCCGTGCTGCTGAGATACCGGGGCTATGTCTATGCGGCGTCCATGAACGGCATGCCCCACGGCTATATCTCCATCCGTGACAATGCCATGCCCGGCCACTTCTGCATCCACTTTCTGGGCAGCAGGGTGCAGCGCTCGCACCTGGTCAGCGCTACGCACATGGCATGCGTGATCGAGGCTTCCCGCGCGGAGTGGTAGCCGCGTATAATAAAAATCGGCCGGGGCAGATCGCCCCGGCTGATTCATAATAATTTCAGGTTCTATCCCGTGTACCCCATCAGCAGCCTGGGCAGGCCCAGCACCAGGTCGGGCCAGTAGGTGACAATGGCCAGCACCGTGATCATGACCACAAGAGGCCACTTGATCTCCTTGATGACCGTCTTCAGCGGCGTCCCGGATATCCCGCTGGTGATGAACAGCAGCATGCCAAAGGGCGGCGTACACAGCCCGATCATCATGTTCAGGATGACGACCAGCCCGAAGTGGACCATGTCGATGCCCAGTTCCCGCGCGATGGGGATGAGCAGCGGCACAAAGACCACCTGGATCACCGAGGTGTCAATGAACATGCCCAGCAGCAGGATGGACAGGTTGACGATCAGCAGGAAAACATAGGGATTCCTCGTCAGGCCCAGGATCATGCCGGCGATGCTGACGGCGATCTGCTCGCGCGCCATGATGTAGTTGATGCAGGCGGCAGACCCGATGACCAGCGCGGTGATGCCCACGCCGCCCACCGTATCCTTGAGGATGCCCAGCAGGCTCTTCCAGCCCAGCATCCTGTAGGCGAAGGCCGCGACGATCAGCGCGTAAAGGCCCGCGACCGCGCCGGCTTCCGTTGGCGTCATGATGCCGGTGTAGATGCCTGCCAGCAGGATGACGGGGGTCAGCAGGGCGGGCATGGCGCGCAGGGTGAACCTGGCGAACTGCAGGAAGGGGATCCTGACGCTGCGGGGGTAGTTGCGTTTCTTTGAGACAAAGGCGACGTAGATCATCAGCGCGATGGTCAGCAGGAAGGCCGGCACAATGCCGCCCATGAACAGCACGCCCACCGAGGCGCCCGAATACATGGCGTAGATGACCATGGGGATGGAGGGCGGAAAGGTCGGCCCCAGGACCGCTGAGGCGGATGTCAGCGCGCAGGAGAAGCCGTCGTCATAGCCTTCCTTGCGCATGGCTTCGATTTCCATCTTGCCAAGGCCGCTGGCGTCGGCGATCGCGGAGCCCGTCATCCCGGCGAATACCAGCGAGCCCAGGATGTTCACATGCCCCGAGCCGCCGCGAAAGCGCCCAACCAAACCCAGCGCGAAGCCGTAGATCTTTTCCGTCACCTTGCCCGTGTTCATGATATTGGCGGCGAAGATGAACAGCGGCACCGCGATGATGGTGTAGTTGGTGTAGAAGGTCTTCAGTGTCTGCTGCGCCACCATTTTGACCGGGTCGCCCGTTACGATGAAATAGAAGATGCAGGCGGTCAGCAGGCCCATGGGGATGGGCATGCGCAGGACAAAGATCAGCACGAAGACCCCCAGGAACGTGATCAGGGCCCAGCTCATACCTTGCCCTCCTTCACCTTGTCGAGGATATTTTCTGTCTGGGAGGCCGACTGCACAAACTGCTCGCCGGTGGCGCGGTCAAAGGCTTCCGTCTCTTCCTTGCCGGCGATCCCCGAAAACACGCGGAACTGGGCGATCATGTCCCGGACGAAGTACACGATCATGATGATCATGAAGGGGATATAGGCGAAATAGACCAGGTCCAGGCTGAGCTTGAGCGACGAGGTCTCCTGGCGCTTCATGAAGAACACAAAATCCATGCTGGGCACAAAGGCATAGACAAAGGCGACGGTCATCAGCAGGTTGCCAAGGAACATCGTGACGGCGCGGGGCTTGACACGCATCCTGTCGCACAGCATGGTAAAGCTGACATGTTTGCGCTCCCGCTGCGCGTAGCAGGCGCCCAGCAGCACCAGCCACAGGTAGCAGCTCACCGTCACCTCATAGGCCCACTGCAGCGGCTGGCGCAGCACATAGCGCGAGAAGATCTGCAGGACGAAGGTCAGGAACATGACGGAAAACGCCAGGACGGGGATATAAAGCTCGACGATGTCCCGCAGGACGAAGAAGGTGCGGCCCAGGGATCCCGCGCGCAGTTTGTCCATACATCACCTCAATAAAGGAGGGCAGGGGGCGCAGGCCCCCTGCCCGGTAAAGCTTATTCGCCCGCCTTGCGGACCTTTTCCAGCAGGTCAAGGTCCCATGCCTTGGAGAAGGGATCGTTTGTGTACACTTCCAGGACATGGCTGGCAAAGGCATTCAGGTCGGCATAGTAGACCTTCAGGCCTTTTTCCTTGAAGAAGTCGACCAGTTTGGCCTCGCGGGCCAGGTTGGTCTCATCGCAGTACTTGCGCCCGGCTTCCACGCCCTGCATGACGATGTCCTTTTGCGCGTCCGTCAGGCTGTTCCACTTGTCCAGGTTGATGGAAGGCCATACCGAGTCAACCAGGTGGTTGGTGATGGTGATGGATTTCTGCACCTCGTAGAACTTGGCGCTTTCAAGGGTCGGCAGCGGGTTGTCCTGGCCGTCGACCACGCCGGTCTGCAGCGACAGGTAGAGCTCGGAGAAGGAGATCGGGGTCGGGTTGGCGCCCAGCGCCTTGCCCAGCAGCAGCCAGGCTTCGGAGTTGGGCATGCGCAGGTTGATGCCGTTCAGGTCGGCAGGGGTCTTGATTTCCTTGTCCTGGCTCAGGGAGATCTGACGGGAGCCCAGGTACCAGGCGCCCAGTGGCAGGACGTTTTGTTCCTGTCCGATGCGGGCGAAGACTTCCTTGCCGATCTCGCCGTTGTACACCTTGGTCATGTGGTCATAGCTCTTGAACACATAGCCCGCGGTGAACATGCCCACCCAGGGTGAACCGGTCGTCAGCCAGGAGGCGCTGACCAGGGACATGTCGGCGTCGCCGCCGGCAACCGCGACTACTTCCTCTTCCTGGGTGAAGAGCACGGCGTCGGTGTGCAGTTCCACTTCGATGTCGCCGCTCGAGAGTTCCTCAACGGTCTTCTTGACCTCTTTCATGGCCATCGCGTGGGTGTCGGTGGATACGGCGGTCAGGGAGATGACGAGCTTGACCTTCTCGGCCGAGGCGAACGCGCTCATGCCAAGAACCAGGACCAGGACCAGGAGCAGGGACAGGGTTTTCTTCATGGCTTTTTCCTCCGTCTATTGATTGATATGCGGTACGTCCGCATTGGATAACTTTAGCCGCGTTTCCATATTCTCAAGCGATTGGGCCAGGTGCTCGTCCATCATTTGCCCGGCAAGGACTGCGTCACCGGCGCGCAGCGCGTCCATTATCCTTTGGTGGCGGATGATCGCGTCATCGATGCCGCCCTGGATCAGGATGCCGGCCAGCATGCTATCCTTGATGACGTTGGCCAGCGCCTCTGCCAGCATCGCCAGCAGGGGATTGCCCGACGCCCGCGCGATGAGCAGGTGGAAGGAAAAATCCAGCTCCAGGCGCTCCTCGCCGGACAGGCTCCTGTCCTTGAGCCGCTCGAGCACGTTTTCCATTTGGCTCAGCTGGTCCGGCCCTGCGTGGACGGCGGCGCGTTTGACGGCCGCCTTTTCCAGGATGCCGCGCACTTCAAAGGTTGCGTGGTAGTCGATACCGTCCATGCGGATGATGCGGGACATCACGTCGGACACATCCTGCGCTTCCGGCTTGGTGATGCGCGCTCCCGAGCCTGCGCTTGACTGCACCAGGCCGCGGGCGCTGAGCAGCTTCATGGCCTCGCGCACAATGGTCCGGCTCACGCCGTAGCCCTCCGCCAGGGACTGCTCGCTGGGCAGCTTGCCGCCTTCAAGGCCGCCGCCAACGATCTCCCGCTCCATTTGGTCGGCGACCTGGGCGTACAGGGGCTGCCTGTTCAGCTGGGGTGTCAGCAAGGCCATCCCCTCACCGCAGCCCCAGCTGCCGCTTGACTTCATCGCACAGCTCATCCATCTGCCGCACTTCTTCCTTGAAGGTGGCGCTGAGCCCATTGCTGTCGCTGTTGCGGCAGGTGATGCCCATGGGCAGCCCCTCGATGGCCTGGAGGTGATATTTCGCGTTGACGGGATACAGCTGCCGCTCAATGAGGGAGCACATGGTCAATACGTCCTGCACCAGGTCCGCCTGCGGGTGGTTGAAATTGCGGGTGAGCCAGACATACAGCTCGGGATGGAAGTTGGCCATGATGCCGCTGTAGCCGGCGGCGCCGTCGCGCAGCGACTGCAGGGCAGTGGTGGCGTTTGCGTTGTACAGCTTCAGGTTGGTGCCCTTGATGACCTCAAGCTTCTGCCTGATCTGAGCGCTGTCGCAGCAGGTGTCCTTGAGGAAATAGAACCTGTCCGTTTTGACCAGTTCACGGATCACCCGCAGGCTCAGCAGGCGCTTGTAGGGCGATGGGCATTCATACAGGCCCAGGCGGATATCCTTGCCGATGCGGGACAGCAGGCCGCCGACTGTATCAAGCAGGATGTCATCGGGCTCCTGCTCACCTGCCAGCCGGTTGGTGATCAGGATGACAGCGTCCACCCCGGTGGCCGCCATCATATCGATGCCCTTTGCCTGGTCATCCAGGGGGTAGTCGGTATGGCCCGAGGCCACGACAGGCACGCGTCCGGCCGATTGCTCCACCGTGATGCGGGCGATGCGCAGGCGCTCCTCCAAATCCATATGGAAGATCTCGCTTGACTGGCAGGAGGCGAACAGGCCGTCGACGCCCATGCCGATGTACCAGTCAACCAAGGCGCGCAAGCCCTTTTCATCAATGGATTTATCCGGGTTGAAAGGGGTCAGCATGACCGGCCATACGCCGTTGGGATAAGGATTCACAATTTCTGCCTCCTCAATGCCGATTAACCGTTTGTTTTGTATGATTGTATGACAGCTTTTATGGCTTGTCAACCTTTTTTGTACGATTGGGCAAAATATCTTCCTGATATGTGTTAAGATGCTGTCAGCTGAAAATTTGTCAAATGAGGTGCGCGTGTGAAAAAGGCGGTAGCGTTCAGGAACAAAATGGCCAAGGGCGAGCTGATCATCGGCGGGCACGCCTTTCTGACAGATCCCGCGATATCGGAGATACTGGCTTTCCATGGCTACGATTTTGTGTGGATAGACGCCGAACACAGCCCCTACAGCAATGCGGATATCCTGCGTCACATCGTAGCCCTTGACGCCGCGGGGGCCGCGTCGCTGGTCAGGGTGCCCTGGAACGACGCCGTCCTCATCAAACCTGTTTTGGAAATGGGCCCCGACGGGATCATCGCGCCCATGGTCAATACGGCACGGGAGGCTGCGGATTTTGTCCGCGCCTGCACCTATCCCCCCGAGGGCATCCGCGGCTACGGCCCCAGGCGGGCAAGCCGTTACGGCGCGGTTCCCCCGGAGGAATATATCAAATGCTCAAGCGAATGGCTGCTAAAAATTGTCCAAATCGAACACATCAAGGCGGTCGACAGCCTGGAAGCCATCTGTGATGTGGCGGGCGTCGACCTGCTCATCGTCGGGCCAAAGGATCTCTCGGGTTCGCTGGGCATCCTGGGTGAAACCAGGGACTCCCTGATCATGCCGGTCTACGACAGGATCGCGGAAATCTGCCTGAAGAAGAAAATGCCCTTTGGCGTATCGCTGGCCCCCAATGATGAGGAGTCGATCAAAGAGTGGATCGGCAGGGGCATCAGCGTGCTCAGCTGCGGGGACGATATCTCTTTCCTGGCCATGGGGGCACGCGGGACGATCAGCCATATCAAGGCGATTACCTGATCCCCTGCCGCGATCCCGCTCAATTCTGTTGCCGCGACATCAGCTCTTCCACCTGCTTCAAGCTTGGCATGGCGCTCTGGGCGCCGGCGCCGGTCACCGAGCAGGCGCCCACGGCATTGGCGAAGCGCAGCGCCTTTTCGATAGGGTAATCTGCTGACAGGGCATAGGCAAGCCCCGCGTTGAAGCTGTCACCGGCCGCGGTGGTGTCCACGACGCTCACCTTGTATCCGGGGGAGTGGAAGGAGCGGCCGCTGTCCACATACAGGCAGCCGTTGCCGCCAAGCTTGACCACCACGGCTTTCACACCCCGGGCGATCAGCGTTCCTGCCGCCGCCCGGGCATTTTGTATCGTATCGGTCGGCAGTCCCGTCAGGAGGGCCAGCTCGCCCTCGTTGGGTGTGATATAGGACACGCAGTTCAGGAAGCTTTCCTCCAAAGGCCGGGCCGGCGCAGGATCCAGTATCACGATATCACCGTTTTCATATGCGCGTTTTGCGGCCTCCATGCAGCTGCGCAGGGGGATCTCCAGCTGAAGCATGCAGACTTTCTTCCCGCTGAGGCTTTGCTGATGTGGCCTGACATGGTCATCGGTCACCAGGCCGTTGGTTCCGGGCACCACGACGATGCGGTTTTCACCCGCGCTGTCCACCTCTATCAGGGCAACGCCGCTGGGGGCCTCTTTCGAGCGGCCGACGCCGGCGGTGTTGACGCCTTCCCCCTTCAGCACGCGCAGATAGAAGGCGCCGTTGTCATCTTCACCCAGCATGCCCACAAAGCGGACATCCGCGCCCAACCGCGCTGCCGCTACGGCCTGGTTGCCCCCTTTGCCGCCCGGATAAATGTGAAAGTCCTGCCCCGTAATGGTTTCCCCGGGCAGGTGGAAACGCTCCAGCCGCACCGTCAGGTCGATATTGAGGCTGCCGATAACCTGTATGGGAAGCATAGTGGATCCCTCCTATATAATGGTGTCAATCAGCCGGCCGTGTCTGTCGCTGTCAAAGCAGGCGCCCCTGTGTTCATCCCAAGGTATTCCCGGATCTTCCCGCGCACGGCCTGCGTCCGATCCAGCAGCAGGCTTTCATCCCCATCCCCAAGGATGCCTGAGATATGGCTGTCTGCCCTTTGACGCGCCATGAACAGCACATGGTTGTTCACTGACGCGTCCAGTTTGTCGTAAATCCATCGCATTGAGCCCCTTCAGCGCCTAAAATGCCGGTGTTTGTCTGTATAAAACCGATTCTATCCATGAACGAGATTTGCCTGATGTCACTTATGTCCATTGCATCATCCTGTGCGATATGGTATGCTTTTACTGATACAAGAGCAATATATGATCTGGCACGCAATATGAACGGGGAGTACATGATACGAGTAACTTCGGATGTCAAGCTGCCCGGGCGCCGATATCCGGCACTAATCCGGGGCTGAAGGAGGCTGGCGCGGGACTGGCAGATCTATACCTTGCTGCTTCCCACAGTCGTGTATTTCATCGTTATTTATTGCTTGCCCATCCAATTTCATCATGGCGGGCGTCACGGATGCCAGCTGGCAGGCTTTCCCGGACAACGCCAAAAACATCGGCGTTGAAAAGTACATCGGATACTGCCAGACGGCCTTAGACCAGCACTTTGCTTCCCAGAAGTAAAGACAGGCACGGGTAAACAATGCGCTGCGGCGCCATGAGTAAGAGGGGACAGGATGGACAGCAGCACTACGCGGGCAAAGAATCTGACCATTGCCTACATCGGCGGCGGATCGCGCGGCTGGGCCTGGGGGTTCATGAAGGACCTGGGGATGGATTCCCGGATGTCGGGCATTGTGCGCCTCTATGACATTGACAGGGACGCGGCGGAAAAGAACAGGCGCATCGGGGAGATGATCTCCGCGCATCCTCAGGCAAAGGCGCGCTGGCGCTATGAGGTGTCCGCTTCGCTGCGGGCCGTGCTGACCGGCGCGGACTTTGTGGTCATATCCATCCTGCCGGGCAGTTTTGGCCATATGCGCTCGGACGTCCACTGGCCGGAAAAATACGGCGTATGGCAGCCCGTTGGCGATACGACCGGGCCGGGCGGCCTGCTGCGCGCGCTGCGCACCGTTCCCATGTACGCGCACATCGCCCTTGCCATCCGCGACCATGCGCCCAAGGCCTGGGTCATCAACTATACCAACCCCATGACGGTCTGCATGGAAACGCTGTACGCTGTCTATCCGGGCATCAAGGCCTTTGGCTGCTGCCATGAGGTGTTCGGCACCCAGAAGCTGCTGGCGGAGATGCTGGAGGACCTGGAGGGGATCCGGGGTGTCAGGCGGCAGGACATCCGCACCGGCGTCACCGGGATCAACCATTTCACTTTCCTGTACAGCGCGAGTTATGGGGAAACGGACCTCTTCCCCCTCTACAGGCGCTTCGCGGACAAGTATATGGAGACCGGCTTCCTCAAGGGCAAGGACGACAACTGGATGAACAACCAGTTTGAGTGTTCCCACCGGGTGAAGTTCGACCTCTTCAGGCGCTACGGCCTTATCGCGGCCGCAGGCGACCGGCATTTGGCCGAATTCATGCCGCCCTGGTACCTGAAAGACCCGGATACCGCGCGCGGCTGGGGCTTCAGCCTGACCATGGTCGATTGGCGGGAGGCGGACCTGGCGGCGCGCCTTGCGAAACGGGAAGCGCTGCTTGATGGCAGCCAGCCCCTTGACATGAAGGAATCGGGCGAGGAAGGGCATCTGCTGATCAAGGCGCTGCTGGGACTGGGTGACCTGGTGTCCAATGTCAACATCCCCAACCGGGGCCGGATCCCCAACCTGCCGGAGGACGCCGCTGTGGAGATCAACGCCTTCTTCACCCGGGACGCGATCACGCCGATGTATGCCGGCAGTCTTCCGCGGGGCCTTGACGCGCTTGTCTGTCGCCATGCGCTTAACCAGCTGGGTATTGTACAGGCCGCGATGGCCTGTGACCGGAACCTTGCCCTGGCTGTACTGCTCAATGACCCCCAGATGGCCCGCGTCGACCCGCCGGACGCGCAGCGGATGCTGGAGGAAATGGTCGCAAACACCCTGGACATCCTGCCGGAAGGCTGGAACCCTCAAGGGCGGATAAAGTAAATGCGGATGCCGGGACGGCCGCCGATGTCTTGACACAGCCTGCCGGGTTTGGCTATAATGATGCCACAACAAGGTGGGAGATAATAATGGTGAGCAGTGCGCGGCCAAACGGCATCCGCCGGGCGGTGAAGAAAATGGGCAGGAGGAGAGCGGGAGGCATCCTTATCCTCCTGGTTTTCATGCTGTTTTTCTATGGTCCGCTTGTATACATGTTCATGCTGGCCTTTGCCAACACCTACAATTTCCCAAACATCGTCCCCTCTGAATTCGGCTTCAGCTGGTGGGGCTATGTGTTCAGCCAGAACAACACCTTTGTGTCGATCAGGAACTCCTTCCTGTTCGCCATAGCGTCCACGCTGCTTTCCTGCGTTGTCTGCATCCCCGCGGCCTACGCGCTGGCCAGGTTCAAGTTCATGGGGCGCAAGCTCATCATGTTCCTTTTCCTGCTGGGCAATGCCTTTCCCAAGATCGGCATGTATACCTCCATGGGCATCATTTACTACAAGATCGGCCTGATGGGCACCTTCCTGGGCGTCCTGCTCATCCACATGCTGGGTACGATGATGATGATGATCTGGATACCCGCGGGCGCCTTCCGCAGCGTGCCGCGGCACCTGGAAGAGGCCGCCAGGGACGCGGGCGCGGGGCCGCTGCGCACCTTTTTCAAGGTGACGCTGCCTGTGGCCTGGCCGGGCATCGCGGTGGCCTGCCTGTACGCCTTCATCGGCTCGCTGGGGGAGAGCGTGGGCACGCTGTTTGTGGGCCTGCCCAACTGGCGCACCATGATGACGGAGATGTACGGCGTCATCCTGGACTTCCCGGCCACGGCAGGCGCGGTGTTCGCGCTGCTGCTCATCATCCCCAATTTCGCGATACTGATGCTGATGCGCAAATACATCGGCGCCGAGACCATTTCCAAGGGCTTCAAGATCAGCTGACCCGCAGTCCAATAGAGTAGGAGACAACCAGTGGCTAAGCTTGACATCATCGACATGACAAAGCTGTACAAATCCGGCGACGGCGTCCGGCACATCGATATTTCCGTGGAAGTGGGGGAGCTTGTCACGCTGCTGGGGCCCTCGGGCTGCGGAAAGACCACTATCCTGCGCACTATCGGCGGCTTCATTGACTGCGATGAAGGCGATATCCAAATAAACGGCAAATCCATCCTCCACCTGCCGCCCGAGAAGCGCCCCACGGCGATGGTGTTTCAAAGCTATAACCTGTGGCCGCATATGAAGGTGTATGACAACCTTGAGTTTGGCCTGAAGCTGAGGAAGATGCCCAAGGCGGACCGGCATGAGCGCATCATGAAGATGCTGGAGCTGGTCAAAATGGCAGGCATGGAGGGGAAATATCCCGGCCAGATGTCGGGCGGCCAGCAGCAGCGCATCGCCATCGCACGCTCCCTGCTGCTTGAGCCCGAGGTGCTGCTGCTGGACGAGCCTTTTTCCGCCCTGGACGCCAAGATACGCCAGCAGATGCGTGAGGAACTGCGCAAGATCCAGACGGACCTGAATATCACGGTCGTGTTTGTCACCCATGACCAGGAGGAAGCCATGGCGCTGTCCGACAGGGTCATCGTGATGAACAAGGGCAGCATCGAGCAGGTCGGATCCCCCAGCCAGATATACAACCGCCCCATCAGCCGCTATGTGGCCGACTTCATCGGGGAGATGAACTTCCTGAGTCTTGCCCAGGGCAAGGTGCTGGCCGTACGGCCTGAAAACGTCCGGGTATCTCCGGGCGCCGGGGGTGAACTGGACGGCTATGTGCGGACCATCATGATGTTGGGGCATTATATCGAGATGACGGTGGATACGGACTTTGGCATCATCAAATCCTTCATATCCGATGAGCAGGCGCAGAAATTCAAGCGCGGCGATCCGGTCGCCATGGGCTTCAGCCATACGCAGGAATATACGCCCGAGGCAATTTGAGCTTTCGGCCTGAAGGCCGGAAAAATATAAAAGGAGGAACCTATGAAAAAACTGTTTGCCCTGGTGCTTGTACTGACGATGATCCTGTCCCTGAGCAGCGTGGCCGCCGCCCAAAGCAAGCCTGTCGTCAACTTCTGGACAGGCGGCTCGCAGAACGTTTCCGACCTGTTCACGGCGCTCATTGATACCTACAACGCCCGTGAGGATGCCAAGACCGAAGTGAAACTCCAGTTCCTGCTCTCGGGCACAGGGGACGAAGGCCTGACCTCCCGCGTCAGCTCAGCGTTCCTTGCCGGCCAGACCAACACCGAGTTTGACATGATCGCCGACAACACCAACGCGCTGCAAAGCTATGTCGACGAGTGCAAGACCGACGCGATCTTCAGGGACCTGGATTTCTCCAAGCTGTCCAATTTCGCCAACGTCATCATGAAACCCTCGCTGCTTGAAGGCAAGGTAATGCCCTACCGCGGCACCACCGTTGTCTTCGCCTATGATTCCGCCCGCATCCCCGAAAACGAGCTGCCCCACACCTGGGATGCCCTTGCCCAGTGGATAAAGGCCCATCCCGGCCGCTTCGCCTACAATGAGCCCGGCACCGGCGGCGCCGGCACAGCGTTCATGCAGACAGCCGTATACCGCCTGATCGAAGACAAGTCCGCCCGCGGCTCCTCGGACGCAAAATGGGCCGAGTTCTGGGCGCCCGGCATGGCTTGGCTGGCCGATATCCATCCCTCACTCTACCAGTCGGGCGGCGGCGTGGTGTACGTGGCCAAGAACCAGGGCACGCTTGACCTGCTGATCAACAAGGAAGTCGACCTGATTCCCGCCTGGGCCGACCAGATCATCAACAACATCACAAACGGCACCCTGCCCCCGACGACCAAGATGTACCAGCTGGATGACGGCGCCCTTGCCGGCACCGATGTGTCCATCACCATCAGCTCCATTGGCAAATACGCCGATGAATGCTATGACTTCATGAACTTTGTCATCAGCCCCGAGGGCCAGAAGATCTGCCTGGAGAACATGAAGGCAGTGCCGGTCATCAGCCCCGACCTGATCGACTCGGACAAGAAGGACCTGGTGGCCGACCTGAAGGTGGAGAACTTCGCCTTCCTGTCCATCGGCTCCCTTGGCGATACGCTCAACGACCGCTGGGCGGAAGACATCACGACCCTTAAGTAACCATAGGGCATGGCTCCGGGCCGCCTCCATAGGCGGCCCGGAGAGAATCCGTATCAGGAAATCCCGGTGAAAGGAGCCTTTCCTTGAGTGATCAGCCCATCAACCGCGTCAAACTGAACAAGGGTAAAAAATGGAAGCAGCGGGCATTGATCACCGCTTTCCTTGCCCCCGCGCTCATCCTTTCGCTGGGCATCATTGTCTACCCTATCATCAACACCGTCATCAAGAGCTTTACCGACGAGGTGACGGGCGGCTTTACGCTGGCCAACTACACCTATCTGTTCACCAACAAGATAGCCCGCGCCGACGTATGGTATACGGTATGGGTGACGGTTGTGACGGTTATCCTGGCCATTGTGATTGCCTACATGCTGGCCCTTTACCTCAGGTTTTCCACATCCCGCATCGCCAGGCTCATCGGCACCCTGTACCTGTTGCCGCGCTTTATCCCGGGGCTGGTGGCCGTATACGCGATGAAGGTGATCATCTCGGATTCCGGCCTGCTCAACCGGCTGTCGCTCCTCCTGCCGGAAACATCGGCGATGTATGACTTCAAGCCCGGCCTGCTTTACAATTCAAACGGCATCATCCTGATGAACCTCTGGTTCAATATCCCCTTTGCCACCATGATCATCGTGGCGGCGCTGTCTGGCATATCTGAATCCATCATCGAAAGCGCCAGGGACGTGGGCGCGGGGCGGCTGCGCGTGTTCTTCAAGATGATCGTGCCGCTGTCCATCCGCGATGTCATGATTGCCATGACGTTTATCTTCATGAGCAATATCTCGTCATTTACGACGCCTTACCTTATCGGCGAGAATTTCCCGCAGATGCTGGGCGTCTTCCTGCGCAAGCAGTTTTCCAACCGCTACTATGAGCGGGCAGCAGCCATCAGCGTGCTGATTTTCCTGTTCTCCTCCGTGTCAGCGGTCGTGTACATCTACACCAACCTGAAGGACAAGGACTGGGAGCGCCTGTAATCACGCAAGGGGCCGCTGGATCTCGCTGCGCAGGCGCAGGGCAAGCAGGGGCTTCCTGGTGGTGATGTTTTTGACCCCGGCAGTCAGCAGGCGGCGCAGCGTCTCCTCATCGTTGACTGTCCACACCGAGAAGCGGCCGGCCTGCCGCAGCATATCGTCCGTCAGCATCCGCTTGTCGATATTGACATAGTGAAAGCCCAGCTTTTCCGCCCCCTGAACAGGGTTTGGCCATTCGTGCAGTGGAAGCAGGTAATGGTTGAGCCACAGGGGGATTTCATTGTCCAGGATGATGCCGTAGTCATCCGGACCGACATCCCCTGTCATGAGCAGCCTGGAGGCGATGCCAACAGCGCGCGCCGCAGCAAGAATATCGGCGATCAGCCCCGGGGTCTTGATATCGATGTTCATCTGCGCAAAGGGAACTGCCTTGAGCAGTTCAAGCGCTTCCCGCAGCGCGGCGCAGGCGGTTCCCTTTGCCGGCGCGTCATGGGACAGGATCAGCGAGCCTTCAACCCTGCGCACGTCGACTTCCACCGCGTCCGCGCCTGTATTGAGCAGTATCCGCAGGCTTTCAAGGGTGTTGGCCGCGGTGCCCTCGGCGCCTGCGTGGGCGGTGATCATGGTAGGGTAGATGAGGCGGGGGGGCTCGTTTCTTGAAATAGATTGTCCCTTATTGCCTTGTGTATCCATATTTGACCTCATTCCTGCTTTATTGACCCGACTGCGCCGGCGTTTGCCGCTGCCCCCATTTTATCACATCCTGGACAGGCAAACGAGAAAAAAGCAGCTATCTTTTCACTGCTTACCGCATTTCTGTCAGGTTCTTCCAGGTGTACCTGGGCAGATGCTGCTGCTGCAGGCGCGGGTTGAAGCGCTCCTTGATGGCCAGGTGGTCAAAGAACACCCGCCACAGGTCCTGCAGCCCGGCTTCCTGCAGGCAGTCCCGGGGCGAGAGGCGCTCAACCTCAACAAAGTCCATCTTCCCCTGCCCCGACAGGCCCGCCAGATGGCGGTCCTCGTCATACAATATCAGCCTTTCCTCGGGGAAGCGGTCGGCAAAGTGCGGCAGCACCAGCGTCAGCACATTGTGCTTTGGGGCGAACACGGCCAGCAGGCTGTCATCGCCCATCTGCCGGAAGCGAAGTATCCCCATGAAGCGGTGCGCTTCCCAACTGACCTCCCTTTGGCAGGCGATGAAGGTGAGCACCTCGTTGTCAAGAAGGTCCAGCGCTGATTTGCCCATGCCGCAGGAAAGGTGGATCGTCTTAACGATTGCCCTGAACCTTTCCTCCCGCTTTGACAGGTATGCTGCCCGTACCATGAAAGCAAAATCCGTCCCGAGTTTTTTATCGATATATGCCTTGATGCGCCGTGCCTTTTCCGGATTGAGCGCGAAATACCGCGAGGGCAGAAGGCTGTCCACGCCGCTGTATTCGCTCACCGCGCCGACGTCATCCCTTATGCTGTACGTATCAAAGACCAGGCTCATCAGGCCGTCAAAACCGCCGTCGAACACGCAGTGCATCAATTTGCCTCCAGGAACGACAGCTGCTTGAAGTTCTCCTCATCCAAACCGGAAAGGACATGGTACACTTTGCCCGGGTCGTTCAGGCGGGGGTAAGGCAGCTGTCCGTCCGCGCTCAGGAAATAGCGCGCCCTGGCCATCACGGCGCCGGTTTTTTTCAGCGATTCATAGGTAAGCCGGACCAATCGCCGGCTTGCCAGGATGCGCTGGGCGCTGCGCGGCCCGATGCCCGGTATGCGCAGCAGTATTTCGAGGGGGGCTGTGTTGACATCCAGGGGGAAGAGTTGATAGTTGTCAATGGCCCAGGCGATCTTCGGATCCACCTTGAGGTCCAAGAAGCGGCGGCCGCCGAGGATCTCACCGGCCTGGAAACCATAGAAACGCATCAGCCAGTCAGCCTGGTAGACGCGGTGCTCGCGCAGCAAAGGGGCCTGGACGGCGCCGACAGGGAGGATCTTCCGGTTGACCGGCACATAGGCGGAATAGTAGACGCGCTTCAGCTGGATCTGCTGGTAGAGCCCTTCCGCGCAGGTGAGGATGTCCCTGTCATCGCTTTCACCGGCGCCGACGATCATCTGGGTGGATTGCCCTGCCGGCACGAAGCGGGGAGGCGAGGCTCCCCTGTACAGGGAAGGCAGCAGCTCCATTTTCTTGTCCCGTATGCTCAGCATGCTGCCTTTGATGCTGAGCGGATCCTTGTCCGGGGCAAGCAGGGCCAGTTCCCTGCCGGTGGGAAACTCAATATTGACGGACACGCGGTCAACCAGATAGCCCAGCCGCTGCACCAGCGCCGGGCTGGCACCCGGGATGACCTTCATGTGGATGTAGCCGTTGAAGCGTTCCTGATTGCGCAGCAGCTCCGCCACGCGGATCAGCCTCTCCATCGTATGATCCGCGCTGACCGCCACGGCGGAGCTGAGGAAAAGGCCCTCGATGTAATTGCGCCGGTAAAACGCGATGGTCAGCTTGGCCAGTTCTTCGGGGGTGAAGCTTGCGCGCGGTATGTCGTTGCTGCGGCGGTTGACGCAGTAGGCGCAGTCATAGCAGCAGACATTGCTGAACAGCAGCTTCAGCAGCGAGACGCATCGGCCGTCCGATGTCCAGGTGTGGCAGATCCCGCTGGCGGCCGTGCTGCCGATGCTGCCCTTCTTGCCCGCCTTTTCACTGCCGCTTGAGGCGCAGGATACATCATACTTTGCAGCGTCGGTCAGGATAGCGAGTTTCTCCGCCAGGTCCATGCTTACGCCCTCCAAAAAGAGAATAAATGTTCTCATATGATGATATCATAGGCGTACCATAAATGCAAACAAATGTTCGCATAAATGAAGGGCTGCAAACAAAAACCCCCGATATTCCTTTCGCGGCGGAATGTTAGGGGCTGTTCAATCAGTTTATCCTGCTTATCCGATGGCGTCCGCGTAGTGCCTGAGGATGCGCAGCGCCTTGACGGTGATGAAACGGCTGGGCGCCTTCAGCTCCTCCATCACAAAGTGCACGTTTCCCTTGTGTATGTTCTCAAGGTACCACAGGCGGTCGCTTCTCCTCTTGCCCTGCAGCCAGTCGAGGGCAGGTTTCATGCGCGGGTCGTAGGGCATATCCTGCTCAGCGCAGCATTCAAGCATCCTGAGGAGATCAAAGCGGTAGCGGTAGGGAAAGGAGAGCTTGCGGAACATGCTGTTCTTGTCATCCATGAACATTTGCCTTGACAGCAGGAAGTCGGCGGTTTTCCTTTGCGCGGCCTTTATTTCCGTTTTCCTGCCTTTAGGGCCTGCGTTCAGGTATTGCCCCAGTCCTTCCAAAACGCATATCGTGGTATGAAGGTCCCCCGTGTATGAACCAATATCCCATGCATAGCCCCCATCCGCCTTTTGGGCGGACAGCAGGTGGCCGGCCAATTTCCCCAGGCGCGGATCGTCAGGGCAAAAGTACGCGCTGTAGTTGAGCGCCATGCCCTCCACGCATATATCGCCGGGCAGGTCGCTTTTCGCCAGATTGAGGCTCCCGTCCGCCTTCATGCACTGGTCAAACATTCTGGTGATGATGTCCCTGCAGGGCTGAAGGGACCTTGGCGCGCACAGCGACTGCAGGTCAAGCAGGGTGTAATGGGTCGATATCCACTTAGTCTGGTAGTAATAAAAACCCCAGTGTCCGTTCGGGTTTTGGCAGGACAGGAATTTCGCCCCGAAACCTTCCAGCGCGATCCTGCTTTGCAGTTGTGTCAGCGTGGATTCATCCGCGTCCAACAGCCAGCGGTGTACCATGTATTGGACAGATACGTCACCCTTAAGCAGCCAAGTTATTGTTTTATCCACTTAATTATCCTCAATCTGGCAAGTTGTATCAATGGGTGGCAAGACTCAAGGAGTGTTTATTAACAGGATTCATTTTACTTCAACACTGTGATGAGATTGAACAGTTTTCTGATCGACATTATTTCATCATTCCAGGTTACGCCATGAGCATATTCGAATTTACTTTGATAATCTGTCCATAAAGACTGTAAATCGTGACTGACTTCGACTTCGTCAAGAATTTGAGCAGTGTCATTGTTAACCGCAAATGAGCCTCGGTTTCTACTAGTATTTACGTAGGCGTTTCCTAATATGTCAGTATCAATTGCATGAGATCGTGCGGTTTCGAGGATATGGATGTCATAGAAATCCCTCATACGGGTGTTTGCGGAACCTCGAGTGATAAGCGTTTCCATCTTCTCCGCCAACACAGTTTCCAGATTATATGCCAATATAGGTATTGAGCGGCTCTCAAACAGAAGTGGAAAAGAGTAATCAATTTCTCTGGGGGTTATTACATCTCCGGTTGAGAAGTCGATTTTGAGAGGCGTATACATTGTCTCAAGGGATGCTTCTAATGTAACCCGAACACCGGGGTACTCGGAATCATCCATAATAGGAGCGACACTGCGAATCTCAAAGGTTATTCCATCATCAAGGGAAACGGAGATAATTTCCTGGGCAATCTTCTGGGCATTCTCTGGAGACAACGCAAGGCCTTTAACCGTCGCATCCATATCCATTGTGGAGCGGTGAACAAGTCCCATGATCGAAGCAACCAGGAGTCCCCCTTTACGAATCAAGTTATCCCGATGCTTTGAGACAGATAACCTTTCAAGAAAACGCTCCATGATATAGATGTGGATGATTGTCTGCGCTTTGTTGCTGTCCCCATTGGACATATTTCGTACGAGCGCTTTCAGTTGTCTGGAAGTATGTATCATGGCAGCAGTACCTCAATGTATTGGCGGACGATCTTCTCAACAGAAAAAAGTTTTGCATATCGCATGAGCAGCGGGATATTTTTTTCCCTGCTGCGCAAATATTCCCTGAGCGCTTCCTGCAGATCCTGGATCTCAATATTCCTGCGGCTGCGCAAAAGATCACAGATTGATCGTTCCATATCATACATCCTGACAGCATGACCGGCGGGTGATTTCACCTGTGTAATCCCCTCAGTGAACAGGTCCGTTTTTATCTTGTATACGATTACGCCTTGTTTACTCAGTTCCGCAGTGTTCGTGCCTGTTTTCAATGTAAGGGAATATCTTACCGGTTCCCGTACGGCAAATTTCAGCAGATAAAGCGCCGTTTCGTGTGAAAACACTGCCAGGGGATATCTTGCCTGAAGAACATACATGCCGTCTTCCCATGCATCTTGAGACATGTACAGGCCATGAGCGACGCGTTCCAGGTTTCTGCTCTTTACATATTGGCTGAGATAAGGCCTTGAGACGCCAGCCAGGACAACGTCCGATGCTTTGATGTAGCCATTGTTTTTTTGCAGCAGTTCGTCAAGCATTTCGAATTTGCCCATATATATCACCTAACTTTCACGCTCTAATCATAATCGAAAAGAGCGTGAAAGTAAACAGTGGACATTTCCACTGAAAAAAATACACAATCTATCAGTAATGCTCTCTGCTGAATTCCTTTGCTTTACGATCTCAATATCATTGTCATGTCCCGGATGAAAACCATCAGCCCCTCTTCTATCTGCTGCCTGAGCGCTTCGGGTTGATCAAATTCCAGCTGCCTGACCAGGACCGTCTCGATGATGGCGTCAACGCCCGGAGCGGGCCTGGACAAGCGGTAGCCGCCGATATCCCTGCCTTTCAGGGGCTGTAACAAAACAGTCATTCAACAAGCAAGAATCCCGTTCATCTGAAGTG
>CAZPBJ010000026.1:0-38522 GCA_964584685.1 uncultured Christensenella sp.
GCCAAGTGGGCCGACGCCGATATCATCGTCTACGTCGGCTGCGGCGAGCGCGGCAATGAGATGACCGACGTGCTCATGGAGTTCCCGGAGCTGCACGACCCCCGCACCGGCGAGACGCTGATGAAGCGCACGGTGCTGATCGCCAATACCTCAGACATGCCCGTCGCCGCGCGCGAAGCCTCCATCTATACGGGCATCACCATCGCCGAATATTACCGCGACATGGGCTATAAGGTGGCCATCATGGCCGACTCCACCAGCCGCTGGGCCGAGGCGCTGCGCGAGATGAGCGGCCGCCTGGAGGAGATGCCCGGCGAGGAAGGCTATCCCGCCTACCTCTCCAGCCGCATCGCCGGATTTTATGAGCGCGCCGGCAAGGTCAACTGCCTGGGCTCCGACGGCAGGCAGGGCGCCATATCCGCCATCGGCGCCGTTTCACCCCCCGGCGGCGATATCTCCGAGCCTGTCTCCCAGGCCACGCTGCGCATCGTCAAGGTATTCTGGGGTTTGTCGGCCAGGCTGGCCTACAGCCGCCATTTCCCGGCCATCGACTGGCTGACCAGCTATTCGCTGTATACCGACAATCTGTCCGGCTGGTATGCCGACCACGTCGCCCCCCAGTGGAATGATCAGCGCGCCGAGGCGATGCGCATCCTGCAGGAGGAGGCGGAGCTGGAGGAGATTGTGCGCCTGGTGGGCATGGACTCCCTCAACTGGAAGGACAGGCTGACGATGGAAGTCGCCAGGTCCATCCGCGAGGACTACCTGCACCAGAACGCCTTTGACGACATCGATACCTATACCTCGCTGCCCAAACAGTTTGAGATGCTCAAGCTGATCCTCTCCTATGGCCACAAGGGCCGCGCGGCACTGGACGCGGGCGCTGGCCTCAATGATCTGCTCAGCCTGCCGGTGCGTGATCAGATCGCCAGGTGCAAATTCATCCCCGAAGACCAGCCGGAACGCTTCGCCCAGATTGACGCGGAGCTGAGCAGGCAGATGGCGGGCCTCTACGCCCGGGAAGGGATTTAAGCGAGTATGCTCAAGGAATACAAGACGATCAAAGAGGTTGTGGGGCCGCTGATGCTGGTGGAAGGCGTCAAGGGCGTCACCTACAACGAGCTGGTGGAGATCAGGCAGGCTAGCGGCGAGAAGCGCCGCGGCAAGGTGCTGGAGATATCGGGCGATAGGGCGCTGGTGCAGCTGTTTGAGGCATCAAACGGCCTGGAGATCAGTTCATCCACCGCCGTTTTCCTGGGCCGGGGCATCGAGCTGTCTGTCTCCATGGACATGCTGGGCCGTGTGTTTGACGGCATGGGCGACCCCCGCGACGACGGGCCCGCGCTCATCCCCGAAAAGCGCATGGACATCAACGGCGAGCCCCTCAACCCCGCCGCGCGCGATTACCCCAGCGAGTTCATCCAGACGGGCATTTCCGTCATCGACGGCCTCAACACCCTGGTGCGCGGGCAAAAGCTGCCCGTGTTCTCGGGCTCCGGCCTGCCCCACGCCCAGCTGGCCACGCAGATCGCAAGGCAGGCCAAGGTGCTGGGCGGCGAGGCCAACTTCGCCGTCGTGTTTGCCGCCATCGGCATCACCTTTGAAGAGGCCAACTACTTCATCAGCGATTTTCAGCACACCGGCGCCATCGAGCGCGCCGTGCTGTTCATGAACCTGGCCGACGAGCCCGCGGTCGAGCGTATCGCCACGCCCCGCATGGCCCTGACCGCCGCCGAATACCTGGCCTATGAGAAGGGCATGCACGTGCTGGTCATCATGACGGACCTGACCAACTACGCCGAGGCCCTGCGCGAGGTATCCGCCGCCCGCAAGGAAGTGCCCGGCCGCCGCGGCTACCCGGGCTACCTCTACACCGACCTGGCCTCCATCTATGAGCGCGCCGGCCGCATCAAGGGCAAGCCGGGCTCCATCACGCAGATCCCCATCCTGTCCATGCCCGAGGATGACAAGACCCATCCCATTCCCGACCTGACAGGCTATATCACCGAGGGGCAGATTATCCTGAGCCGCGAGCTGCACCGCAAGGGCATCGTGCCGCCCATCGACGCCATGCCAAGCCTCAGCCGCCTGAAGGACAAGGGCATCGGCGAGGGCAAGACGCGCAGGGACCACGCCGCCACCATGAACCAGCTGTTTGCCGCCTACTCCCGCGGCAAGGCCGCCAAGGAGCTGGCCGTCATCCTGGGCGAAGCCAGCCTGAGCGACGCGGACAAGAAGTACGCCGCGTTTTCCGACGCCTTTGAAAAGCAGTATGTCTCCCAGGGCTATGAAACCAACCGCAGCATCGAGGAGACCCTGGACCTTGGCTGGCAGCTGCTCACCATGCTGCCCAGGGGCGAGCTCAAGCGCATCCGCGACGAGATGGTCGATGAGTTCCTGCCCCAGACCGGAGAGGAAACAGCGTAATGGCATCCATCCTGCAGGTCAACCCAACGCGCATGGAGCTGACCACCATGAAGCGCCGCCTGGTGACAGCGCGCCGCGGGCACAAGCTGCTCAAGGACAAGCGCGATGAGATGGTGCGGCAGTTCCTGCTGCGCATCCGCGAAAACGCCGCCCTGCGCCGCCAGGTGGAACGCGAACTGGGCCAGGCCTTTGGCGCCTTCGCCCTGGCAGGCGCCCTGATGGAGCCCGGCTCCCTGCGCCAGGCCCTCATGTATCCCGCGCGCCGGGCCAAGATCGCCATCTCCACCCAGAACATCCTCTCCGTCAAGGTGCCAAAGATCACCGTGGATGAGGAGAGCCTGCAATCTTCAACGATTCCCTACGGCCTGGCGGAGACCAGCTCCCAGCTGGACCGGGCCATCGCCGCCATGGCCCAGGCCCTGCCGCAGCTGATCAAACTGGCCGAGGTCGAAAAGACCTGCGCCATGCTGGCCGACGAAATCCAAAAAACCCGCCGCCGCGTCAACGCCCTGGAGCATGTGATGATCCCCCAGTTCGAGGACACCATCCGCTACATCAGCATGAAACTGGACGAAAACGAGCGCGGCAGCCTCACCCGTCTGATGAAGGTCAAGGAGATGATCCGGGACAGGACGTGAGGGGCGGTTCCTATTAGCAAGCCCATGACAGATGGGCCTCAGAAATTGTTTGTACAAGACGCTGAGGGCCATCTTTTTTAGCGTCACGCAAGCAATCCCTTGCCAATCCGTCCGCATTCCGCTATAATTCCCACATACAGAGCGCATAGCGGACCCATTCTATTGATATGCGGCGGGCAGGCAGAGGGGTGGACATGGAGCAGGCGGCGGGCGCACGTGAAATGAACTGCATGGTGGAGATGCTGGGCATCAGCAAGGCCTTTCCGGGCGTTCAGGCGCTGGACAAGGTCGATTTCAGGCTGGAGCCTGGGCAGGTCATGGCGCTGCTGGGGGAGAACGGGGCGGGCAAGTCGACCCTGATGAAGATACTCGCCGGCGTGTACCAGCGCGACGAGGGGCAGATGCGGGTCTTTGGCAAGGACGTGGAAGTGAACCTCACCCCCCGCAAGGCGCAGGCGCTTGGCATCGCCATCATCCACCAGGAGCTCAACATGTGCCGCCACCTGAGCGTGGCCGAGAATATCTTCCTGGGGCGAGAGATCCTGCTCAAGGGCGGACGTCTTGACACCAGGGCGATGAACCAGCAGGCGGCAGAAGTGCTGGGGAGCATGAACATCGACCTGGACCCCACCCGCATCGTGGGCACGCTGCCCATGTTCATGCAGCAGATGGTGGAGATCGCCAAGGCCCTGTCCACCAATGCCCGCCTGATCATCATGGACGAGCCGACCAGCTCGCTGACTTCCCGCGAGATACAGGAACTGTTTGCCATCGTGCGCAAACTGCGCGAACAGGGGCGCGGCATTGTCTACATCAGCCACCGCCTGGAAGAGCTTGAGCATATCGTCGACCATGTCACCATCCTGCGCGACGGCCAGTTCGTCGCCGCGATGCCCTGGGAAGACACATCCCTGCCCGAGATCATCAGCTATATGGTGGGCCGCGACATCAAGGAGAAATTCCCCCGGGTCGATTGCGAAACCGGAAAAAAGGTGCTGGAGGTCAGGCACCTCAACGCAGGGAGGCTGGTGCGCGACATCAGCCTGGAAGCCCGCGCGGGCGAGATCGTGGGCATCGCGGGCCTGGTAGGCGCAGGCCGCACCGAGACCCTGCGCGCCATCTTCGGCGCCGCGCCAAGGGAGTCGGGCCAGGTGTTCCTGGATGGCAAAGAGCTGAAGATACACAAGCCCATGGACGCCATCAGCCGGGGGCTGGTGCTGGTGCCCGAGGACCGCAAGCACGACGGCCTGTGCGTCAAGCTGAGCGTGCGCAGCAACGTGGAGCTGCCCAACCTGGACATCCTGTCCTCCAAGGCAGGCCAGGTCAACGTAAAGAAGGTCTCCACGGCTGTCACGAAAGCCATCAGGGAGCTGGACATCCGCCTGCCCGCCGATACGGTGGACGCCGCCAGTTTGTCCGGCGGCAACCAGCAAAAGGTGGTCGTGGCCAAGTGGCTGGTGCGCAACTCGCGCATGGTGATGTTTGACGAGCCCACGCGCGGCATTGACGTGGCCGCGAAAGTCGAGATCTATCACCTGATGAACCGCCTGAAGCAGCAGGGCATCGGCGTGATCTGCGTATCCTCCGAACTGCAGGAGATATTGGGCATAGCGGACCGCATCATTGTGATGTGCGACGGGCGCATAACCGGCGAAATGGCGCGCGCGGACGCCACGCAGGAGAAGATCATGGCCCTGGCCACCCAGTTTGAAAAGAAGATCGACGCCGTCAGCGCGTAAATTGGTTTTAAGAGAGGGCATGCAAAGATGACGCAGGACGCTCGCAAAAAAGGCTGGTACAGGCGGCTGTTCGCCGTGCGCGGCATGGGGCAGATCATCACGGTGTTCTTTGGCCTGATCGCGCTGTGCATCGCGTTTTACCTGGCCAACCCCAACTTCCTCTCCCAGCGCAACGTCGCCAACCTTTTGCGCCAGATCGCGCCTTACCTGATCATCGGCATCGGCCAGGGCTATGTGCTCATCACCGGCAACATAGACCTGTCCATCGGCTCGGTCATCGGCATGAGCACAATGATCTCGGCCACCATGATGACCAGGGGCACGGACCCCTGGCTGGTCACCCTGATCACCATGCTGCCCTGTCTGGGTATCGGCCTTCTCAACGGCTTTCTGGTCGCCACCTGCAAGCTGCCCCCCTTTATCGGCACACTGGGTACGATGACCATCGCCCGCGGTGTCGCCCAGCTGGTCAACGGCAACATGAATACCGACGCCATCGGCACCGCGTCGGAGACCTGGCGCAACATCTTTTACTACGGCAAGTCGCTGGGTGTCTACAACACCTTCTGGATCGCGCTGGTCATCTGGTTTTGCTTCAACTACCTGTTATCCCGCACGCGCACGGGCCGGCATATCTACGCGGTGGGCAGCAATGTGGAGGCCTCCAAGCTCTCGGGCGTCAATGTCGCCAGGACTATCCGCAGCGCCTACCTGGTCAGCGCCTTTTGCGCGGGCGTCGTTGGCCTGATCACCTGCGCGCAGGCCGGGATGGGCTCCATGGACGCGGGCACGGGCTATGAGCTCTACGCGGTGGCCGCCTCCGTCATCGGCGGCATATCCACCCTTGGCGGCCAGGGCATCCTGCTGGGCGAGATCGTGGGCGCCAGCGTGTGGGGCGCGATGTACAACGGCCTGTCGATCATGGGCGCGCCCGTTGCCTGGCGCAATATCGTGGTGGGCATCATCGTGGTGCTCTCCGTGCTGACCGATGTCGTTTTCCGCAGCGGGGCGCTCAACAAGGCGCGCATCCGCGCGGCCTTTGGCAGAAAAATCCAAACGCAGTAAGCGTTTAGATAAAAAAAGGAGGAAGATCACCCCATGAAAAAACTCATCGCCCTGTCTCTCCTGCTCGTGATGGTCGTGGGCAGCTTCGCCGCCGTGGCCGAAGAGTACACCATCTACCTGATCACCATGGACCTGATGGACCAGCACTGGGTCAACGTTGACGCCGGCTGCCAGGATGCCGTCAAGGAATTCGCCAGCAAGGGCGTCACGGTCAACTACAAGTGGGACGCGCCCACCCAGGGCAAGAACGACGCTGCGCAGATCGAAAGCATCAACAACGCCTTCGCCAACAACGCCCAGGCCATCCTGCTCGCCTCCAACGGCCCCGACACCCAGGTGGCCACCATCCAGCAGTACCAGAAGGAAGGCGTGAAGTTCATTTACGTGGACAGCCCCGCCAACACCCCTGCCCTGCAGGTTCTGGCGACCGACAACACAGCCGCAGGCAACACCGCGGGCCTGGAAATGATCAAAAAGCTGACCGCTGAGGGCGTCACCGAAGGCAAGATCGGCATCGTCAACGTCAATGCCGCCACCACCTCCACCCAGCACCGCGAAACCGGCTTCCGCGCCGCCTTTGCAGGCACCAAGTTTGAGATCCTGGAGACCCAGTACGGCGAGGGCCAGGTCGCTCCTTCCCAGACCATCGCGGAAAACTTCATCACCCAGGGCGTCGTAGGCATCTTCGGCTGCAACGAAGGCAGCACCACCGGCACAGGCAACGCCATCAAAGAGGCGAATGCCAAGGTCGTGGGCGTTGGCTTTGACAAGTCTGATGCCATCCTCCAGCTGGTCAATGACGGCGCGCTGCTATGCACCATGGCCCAGAACCCCTATGTCATGGGCTATCAGGGCATGCTCTCCGCGGTGTCCATCCTCCAGGGCGGCGCGATCGTTGGCGCCGAGAACTATGACACCGGCGTCACCGTAGTCGACAAGGCCTTCATTGAGGCCAACAATCTCCTGGCAAAGTAGACTGACCTGAACTAAGGGGGTTCGGATCAGTCCGGACCCCCATTTTCGAAACCTGAAAGGGCAAAAGCGGATGGCATACGATGAACTGGACCTGGCAGGCGTCAAAACACAGTCGGCCTTCGGCCGCGTCAACCTGGTGCGCGTCGATACGATGCTTGTTCCGGGCGAACAGCCCAACCCCTGGGAAGCCGAAGGCTTTGACGAGCTGGCCGACCGCGTCATCAGGGCCAGAAAGGCCGGCAGGCCCGTCATCTGGTTCCAGGGCGCGCATGTGATCAAGTGCGGCCTGTCCCTTTACCTGATCGCGCTGATGAAGGCCGGCATCATCACCCACATCGCCGGCAACGGCGCCTGCGCCATCCATGACTTTGAGCTGGCCTACCTGGGCGGAACTTCCGAAGACGTGCCCTCGGCCATTGAGGACGGCAGCTTTGGCATGTGGGAGGAGACGGGGCGCTGGATGAACGAGGCTATCCGGCTGGGCGCGCAGAGCGGCTGGGGCTGCGGCGAGGCGCTGGCCAGGTATATGGACACGCATACGGACCGCTTCCCATACAAGGACAGCTGCGTGCTTTACCGGGCATGGAAAATGGGCATCCCCTGCACCTACCACATTGCCCTGGGCACGGACATCATCCATCAGCACCCGAGCTGCGACTTTGGCGCCATCGGGGAGACGTCCCAGCGCGATTTCCGGCGCATTTGTTACGCGGTGTCACGGATGGACGGCGGCGTTTTCCTCAACTTCGGCTCCGCGGTGATCGGGCCGGAGGTTTTCCTGAAGGCGCTGTCTATCGCCCGCAACCTGGGCTATGCCACCTTTGACATCACGACGGCCAATTTTGACCTGAAGCCATTGCCCGACTACAGGACAAGCATTGGATATGACGACCCGGACTACTATTACCGTCCGCGCAAGAACATCGTCAACCGGCCTGTCAGCCGCGGCGGCAAAGGCTGGCACTTCAGCGGCGATCACGCGCAGACGATCCCCGGCCTCTATCAGGCTTTGCGGCGGAAAGGATGGGAAATGCCATGAACCTGGACGCTTTGTTTGACGCCATCAGCGGCTTGCGCGTGGGGGTCCTGGGGGATTTCTGCCTGGACATGTACTGGCAGGCGGACATGCGCCTGAGCAAGCTGTCGCTGGAGACGCCGCACCATCCGCTGCCCATCGTGAAGGAACGCGTCTCCCTGGGCGCGGCGGGCAATGTGGCGGCATGTCTGGCTGCGCTCAGGCCCAAATCGCTTGCCGCGTACGGAATGCACGGCAACGACTGGCGAGGCAGCCTGATGCAGGAACTGCTGGAGAAATCGAACATCGATACAAGCCGCTTTTTTTGCCTGGATGATTACTGCAGCAATGCGTACATCAAACCGCTGCGCATGGGTATCTCCGACGTCATCTATGAGGATCCGCGCCTTGACTTTGAGCATCGCGGCCCCCTGCCGCGGGCGGCGCAAAAGCATCTGCTGGAAGCCCTGGCGCAGGCCGATGAGGAGCTTGACGTGCTGCTGGTCTGCGATCAGATGGCCCAGGGCTGCGTCAGCGCCAGGGTGCGTGAGCGCGTTTCTCGGCTTGGCAAAGAGGGCCTGCTTATTCTGGTTGACAGCCGCGAGCATATTGGTTTATTCAAAAACGTGATCGTCAAGCCAAACGCGATGGAAGCCCGTAAGGCAACAGGGGAAGAGGACAGCAAAGCCGCGGCGCTGCGCCTGACGCGGATGACCGGCCGTCCCGTCTTTGTCACCCTGGGCCGGGAAGGCTGTTATCTTGTGCAGGGGGATGAGCTGACCTGGGTACCGGGGCGCCAAGTGCCGCCGCCCATCGATCCCGTAGGCGCAGGCGATGCCTTCCTGGCGGCGCTTTCCCTGGCTGTCGCGGCGAAGCTGCCGCTCAGGGACGCCGCAGACTTCGCCAATACCGCGGCTTCGGTGACGGTGGCAAAGATCGGCATGACCGGCACGGCCAGTCCGGGAGAAGTAAGGGCCGCATGGTAAAGGAGTACTGGGGCCTGGATATCGGCGGTACCAAGACCGCCTTTATCAGGGGCGATGAAAATGGACATGTCCTTTCACGCCGGGAAGCGGAGACCCGGAAGGCGGAGAGCTGGGAAGCGCTGCTGCTCGGGCTTATGCCTCAATCGGGGCAGCCTGCGGCCATCGGCGTCAGCTGCGGCGGCCCGCTGGACAGTGATAAGGGCATGATCCTGTCGCCGCCCAACCTGCCCGGCTGGGACGATGTGCCCATCACTGCCTGGCTGAGCGGGCGGTACCGCGCGCCGGCTTTCCTTGAGAATGACGCCAACGCCTGCGCGCTGGCCGAATGGCGCTTTGGCGCCGGGCAGGGCTGCCGCAGCATGGTCTTCCTCACCTTTGGCACAGGCTTTGGCGCCGGCCTTATCCTGGATGGACGCCTCTACCGCGGCATTGGCGGCATGGCAGGGGAAATCGGGCATGTCCGGTATATGCCTGAGGGTCCGCTTGGCTACGGCAAAGCCGGCTCATACGAAGGTTTCTGCTCGGGCGGCGGCATTGCCCAACTGGCAGGCATCAGCGCCAGGGAGACGGTGCTCCTGGCAGAAAAAGGGGACGCCGGCGCGGAAGCGGTCCTCAGGCTCAGCGGCCAGGCGCTTGGGATGGCCTGCGCGATGCTGATCGACCTCTTCAACCCGGAGCGTATCGTCATCGGCAGCATCTTCGCCAGGGCTGAGCGCTGGTTCAGGCAGGAGATGGAGCGGGTGATAACGGAAGAGGCGCTCCCCGCGTCCCGCGCCTTGTGCCGGGTGCTTCCTGCGGCGCTGGGGGATGCCATCGGCGATATTGCCGCCCTGTCAGTCGCCATCGACGGATCAAAAGGAGATGTATCATGAGAAATTCCGTGGAGGAAGCCGCGCAGCTTCTGACGTCCTGCTTCCGGGCCGGGGGCAAGCTGCTCTTGTGCGGCAACGGCGGCAGCGCCGCGGACTGCGCGCACATCGCGGGCGAGCTGTGCAAGGGTTTCCTGCTCGCGCGCAGGCTGCCCCAGGCCCTGCAGGACGCCATCGGCGAGCCTTTCGCGCAGCGCCTGCAGCAGGGCCTGCCGGCCATTGACCTGAGCGCCAACGCCGCCGTCATGACCGCTGTCATCAATGATATCGACGGGCAGGATGTGTTTGCCCAGCAGGTGCTGGCCTACGGCCGTCCGGGCGATGTGCTGCTGGGTCTGTCCACCTCCGGCAATGCCGAAAACGTGCGCCGTGCCATGCTGACGGCAAACGCGCTCAAGCTGCGCACCATCGCCATGACCGGCAGGGGCGGCGGCAAGCTTGGCGAGCTGGCCGAACTGCTGCTGGATGCCGATGACAAACTGACGCATCTGGTGCAGGAAACGCACATGGGCCTCTACCACCGGCTGTGCGCGCAGGTGGAAGAGGCGATGTTTGGGTGAACACATGAGTCAGCGGTTTTATAGCAGATCCGCCATATAGGCAGGGATATTGATACCGTAAATCTCGAAAACAACAAATTCAAAATGCGTATTTGTCACGAAATCAAGGAATTGAGCAGCATAAACTCCGTCAAACCACGCTGATCTGACGGAGATAGCTGCCTGTAAAATCCTACATCATCCCTTGCCCGTTGATGACCAGCCTGAACTTCAATCCCAGTTTCTCCGCCGCGCGGCGGCACAGCAGCATACGGCTGAGGAAAATTTCAAAATACTCGGAGATGGGGCAGATTTCGGTGTCGATGCTCAGGTGCAGGGCGATGTCCTTCCTGTCCATGTCCACCTGCAGGTCGGCCTTCTTTACAGCGTAGTTGACGCGGTCATGGATGTCAAAGCTGATAGTATCGCGGTTGCGCACGCGGCCGGCGCGCACGTCGGTCTTGTCTGCCAGGATAAGGGCCGCCGCGATATCGGTCACGGGGAAGGAGGTGCCTTCGTCATGGTTGCCGATGGCGGCGATGATCTGGGCCAGTTCCTCAGCCTTGGCGCCCATGTCGTTCAGCAGGGTGAAAGCCATCAGCGCGCCTGTCTGTTCGTGGCCCTCGCGGTTGACCACGTTGCCGATGTCATGCAGGTAGGCAGCAATGGCCGCCAGTTCCTGCTCTCTCGGGCTGTGCCCGGTCTGCGCCAGGATGCTTGAGGCGGCAGCCGCTGTCCTGGTGACGTGGGCGAAACTGTGCTCCGTATAGCCTCTTGCGGTCAGCGCCTCATCGGCCATGCGGATGTAGGCATTGACCGCCTCATTTTGCCTGACCGCTTCGTAGGTCAGGTGTTCATTATTCAACTTGTCTTCTCCTTTTATCTGCTGAAGCAGCACGGTGCCTTAACGGTTGTACGCGAACCTTGTCCCCGCAAGCCGCTGCCACAGGTCATCGCAAGCTGCCAGGGTTTGCTCATTGAGCGCCGGACCTTCCAGCAGATTCAAATTTTCTTCCAGCTGCGCCAATTTGCTCACGCCGCAGATGATGGTGCTGACCTGGGGCCTCATGGCCAGCCACTTGTAGGCCAGCTGCAGGAGGCTGAGTCCGTTGTCTTGCGCAATCGTCCGCAGGCGCTCCACCGCGTCAAAGTTTTCCTGCGACCAGTAGCGCTGGTAATAGACCTTGTTCAGCGCGAAGCGGGTGTTTTCCTCCGGTTTGTGCGCACGGTGCTTGCCGGCAAGCAGGCCGCCCGCGATGGGGTTATAGACAGCCAGCCCCATCGGATGGGCTTGCAGGAAAGGAATAAGCTCGCCTTCGATGCCGCGGGTGAGCAGGTTGTAGACGTTTTGCGTGATCACCGGGGCGCTGCAGCCAAGCCGGCCGCTGATATGCAGGGCGTCCGCCGCCTGCCAGGCCGCGAAATTGCTGATGCCCATATAGCGCACTTTGCCCGAGCGGATGAGGCTGTCCATCGCGGAGAGGCTCTCTTCCACAGGCGTATGCACGTCCGGCCGGTGCAGGTAATAGATGTCGATATAGTCGGTATCAAGCCGCCTGAGGCTCGCTTCCGCCGCGGCCAGGATATTGCGGCGCGAAAGGCCCATATCGTTGGGATCCCTGCCCATCTGTCCGTACACCTTGGTGGCAAGGATCACGCTGCCGCGGCGGCCTTTCAGGCCTTTGCCCACGATGCGTTCGCTCTCACCCTGGCTGTACACGTTGGCCGTATCAAAGGAATTGATTCCGCGCTCAAAGGCCATGTCCATGATGCGCAGGCTCTCGCCTTCATCCGTTTGGCCGCCGAACATCATCGTGCCCAGGGTCAGCGCTGACAGTTTGATGCCGGCGGAGGGCAGGTATTTCAAGTCCATCGCATGCCTCCCTGATAAGTTCGCATCAGGGGATCAGCGGCAGATAGGCGCCATAGCCCTGGGCTTCCATCTCGGCCCTGGGGATGAACTTGAGGGAAGCCGAGTTGATGCAGTAGCGCAGGCCGCCCAGTTCCTTGGGGCCGTCTGTGAAGACATGGCCCAGGTGGGCGTCGGACAGTTGGCTGCGCACCTCGGTGCGGATCCTGCCAAAGCTTGTGTCGGTAAGCTCCTCGATCAGGGATTTGTTGATGGGCTTTGAAAAGGCGGGCCAGCCGCAGCCGGACTCAAACTTGTCCGCCGAGACGAACAGTGGTTCACCCGACGTAATGTCCACATAGATGCCCGGCTCGAAGACATTGTAGTATTCATTCTGGAAAGGAAGCTCGGTATCGGCCTCCTGGGTTACGGCGTATTGCAGAGGTGTAAGGCTTTCCCTCAGCTCCGCGTCTGATTTGACGGTATAGGTTTTGCCTGAAATGTCGCTTTTCTTGCTCACGGTGGTGTCTCCTTCGATTTGTACGCTGGGTTGGGGGCTTGCTTCCGCCGCTTTGCCTTTGCCGGCGAACAGCTGGGAATACAGGATGCCGGCGCCGACAAAGAGCAGCAGCGCCAGCAGCAGCCAAGGCACTCTGCCGGGCTTTACGGTGTCGGCCCTTTCGCCTGTTCCGCTTACATTGGGCCGGCCGCAGCCGGCGCAGCTGCCGTTACAGCCGGCGCAGCCGATTTGCTTATCTTCAGGGGGTCTGTCCATCATCTTCCTCCCGTGTCCGGGCATTGTCTTCCGGGGTCTTCAGCTTCATCAGGATGGTCTCGATGCGGGTGCCGGTGGCCTCCACCACGGTGAAGGAATAGCGGGCGGTGCTGACGACCTCCTGGGCGGTCTGCTGGGGGATGTAACCCAGCTGCTCTATAATATACCCGGCGACGGTGTCGGCGTCTTCGGTTTCGATATTCAAATCATACAGGCGGTTCAGGTCGTTGACGGGCATGGAACCCTTCATGATGACCTCGTGGTCGTCTATCACCCGGTAATCGTCGGGATCGTCATCGTATTCATCGCGGATCTCGCCGATGATCTCGCCCAGCAGGTCGGCCAGGGTGACGATGCCTACCACGCCGCCAAACTCATCCACCAGCACAGCCATGTGCTGCTTTGACTTCTGGAACTTGATGAGCATTTCATCGGTGGAGAGGGTATCGGGCACCAGCAGCGCCGGGCGGGCCACCTGCTCCAGGGTTTCCTTGCCCTGGTTGAGTGCCTCCTGGTGGATGAGGATGTCCTTGAGGTGAACGATGCCGATGATCTCGTCACGCGTTTCGCGGTAAAGCGGGATGCGCGAGTGACGCTGGCGCAGCAGGAAGGCGATGTTCTCCTCCAGCGGGTCCTGCACGTCGATCATGTCGGCGGCCACGCGGGGCACCATGATCTCCCGCACCATACGGCTGTCAAGCGACAGCACGCCGCGCATCATGTTGAACTCATCCATGTCGATGGCGCCGTCGTTGTGGCTGGAGTTGAGCAGCGCCTTGATCTCCTGGCGGGTAAGGCGCTCTTCCTTCTTGGTGAAGTCAATGGGCGTCAGGCGTTTGAGCAGGCCGGTGGACGCGTTGAGCAGCCAGATGAAAGGACGAAAGACGGCCTTCAGCACCAGGATGGACAGCGCCGCGCCACGGGCGTACTGCTCGGGCACCTGCAGCGCCACCTGCTTGGGGTACAGCTCGCCCAGCACCAGCGTCACATAGGAGATCAGCAGGGTGACCCCGATGGTGGAGACGGTTTCGGCCGCCTGGCCCATGTTCAGCAGCGGCGCCAGCAGCCCCACAAAGGTGCGCGAGGCAGCGGCGGAGTTGAAAAAGCCGGCGAAGGTGATGCCCACCTGAATGGCGGAGATGAAGGAGTCTGGGTCTTTGAGCACGCGCTGAACGCGCAGCGCCTTTTTGTCGCCCTTGTCCGCCAGGTCTTTGATTTTTGCGGGATTCAGGGATACGAAGGCCATCTCGGCCCCTGCCAGAAATGCGTTGATCAGCGTCAAAATCAGGATCGTAACGATAGGGCCCAGCACAGACGGGTGATAGGGTTCACCCATGCATTAACCACACTCCTCAACCGGTAATGTGAAGATTATACCTCAAACAGCAGGGGTATACAAGCAAGCCAGCCGCAGCCTCATAAAACGGGGTGACGCAGCCTCACAAAACGGGGGCCTGCAGGCTGCTTTGGAACTGAGCGTAATCAAGCCGGATGGGCTCATCCTCGGTCACCGGGATGGCAATGCCGTGGTGCAGCGCGTAGAGCGCGGCTTGTTTGACAGGCAGCCCCGTGATATCGCGCAGGGCGCGCATATACCAGCGCATCTGGCCGCGGTAAAGGCCCAGGATGTCTTCGGGCCGGGCGCGGTCGGTCTTGTAGTCGATCAGGACCCAGGCGCCGTCCTCGATGAAGCAGCAGTCCAGCACGCCCTGCAGCACCAGGTCTTCTTCCGCCAGCAGGGAAAAGGACCACTCCCTTTGGACCTCACGCGCGGCCAGCAGCCGACGGCCAAGGTCACTCTCGAAAAAGGCCAGCATATGGCCAAGGTCGATCTGCGCGCGTTCCGCGCTTTGCAGCCTGCCGTCCGCTTCCAGGAGATTCAAGGCCCCCTCCAGCGCCAGGCGCAGAGCTTCGCCCCGCAGGCTGGTGAAGCTTTCAAGCGGCACCAGGCTCATCGCGCGGTGGGTGGCCACGCCGCGCTGCACTGCCCCCGCCAGGGGATCAAGCCGCAGGCCCGGCAAGGGCCTCGGCGCCATGGACAGGGCATAGCGCTTGGTCTGCGCTGTCTCTTCGCCATCCTGCGGCATCTGCTGCGCCTGCCTGTGGATCAGCTGGGTGACCGAGAGCTTGAGGGGCAGGGAGGCGCTGCCAGAAAGCGGCCGCATCTGCGCTGTCATGGCGTCACTGGGCGCGGCGGCGGACAGCGTGACCTGCTCAAGGGCCGAATCACGCGCGTCGTTAACAGTGGGGAGCGCCTTGTGCAGGCGGATATCCCACAAGCTGCCGTTGGGGGCCTGCCAATGCGTATCCCGGCTGATTTCCAGCGCAGGCCACAGGCTTTGGCCCAGCCAGTCCATCATGCTGCCGGCGCTGCCCGCGGCATGGCCGCCAGCGGGCCTGGCCCAGCGCTTGCGCGCGGAATCCGGGCTGCTGGGCGCGGCAAGCAGGATGAGCCTGTCTTTGGCGCGTGTCATGGCCACATAGAGCAGCCTCGCTTCTTCGCTGCGCAGCTCGCGGTTTTTCTTCAGCTGGATGGCTTTGCCCGCGAAGGTCTGATAGGTCATGCGCAGCTGCGGATCCACCTTGCGCAGGGCCAAGCCGCTGTCCGCGTCCATATGCAGCAGCGCGCCCCCGTTGTACAGGCGGAAGCGGCGGCCAAGGTCGGGCAGGAAAACCACGGGGAATTCCAGGCCCTTTGACTTGTGCACCGTCATGATGCGCACCAGGTCCTCACCCGCGCCCAGCGCCGCGGCGGCCTTGGTGTTCTCCTGCCTGCGGGCTTCCTTGACCCGGGCAAGAAAGCCCTGCAGGGTCTGGGGCAGGGGATCGGGCGCGGCGCGCTCGCACAGCAGGCGCAGGTTGGCGCGGCGCAGCGGACCCTGGCTTTTAATGCCGGCGCGGGCATAGAGGCCCGTCTCCCTGATCAGGCGGCGCAAAAAGGCGTCCAGCTGCAGGTGGCTGCAAAGAAAGCGCCACTCATCCAGCCGCGCGGTCACCCGGGCGATGCGCGGGTCCTTGTCCCGCAGCGCATGGAACAGCTCCCAGAAAGGCTGCTGCGCGTCCCCGCCACGCGCGCGCAGCGCGGCCAGATCGCGCGTTGTATAGCCGAAGACCGGACCGGCCAGCACGGACAGCAGCGGAATATCCTGGAAGGGGTTGTCCAGCACCTGCAGGAGGTTCAGGACATCCTGCACCTCGATGAGGTCGAAATACTGCGCGTCGGCATCGGAATACACGGGGATCCCGCGGCGCTGGAGGACCTGCGCCATCTGCGCCGCGCGCCCCGATGCGCTGCGCAGCAGGATCACCATGTCGCGGAAGCGCAGCAGCCGGGTCTTTCCATCCTCCTGGATGGGCGTGTTCAGCAGCTGCAGGATGCGCCCGGCGATCTGTTCGGCTTCCTGCTCGGGGGCGCTTGCGATCTCGCCTTCGTCTTCCTGATTGTCCGGTTTTGCCGCTTCATCCCGGTCGGGAATGATCAGATGCAGCTCCACGGGCGGGTCGTCCCGGCTGTCGAGGCCCGGATACAGCGCCGCCTGGGCATCGTAGGTGATTTCCAGCGCGCCGCCTTTCAGGGTCTGCGTGAATACATGGTTGACCGCCTGCAGGATGTTTCGGCGGGAGCGGAAGTTTTCGCTCAGGAAGATCACGCGCTGCTGCGCATTGGGCGCCTGGGAGAAGCGGCTTTGCTTGTCCAGGAAGAGTCCCGGGTCGGCCAGGCGGAAGCGGTAGATGGACTGCTTGACATCCCCCACCATGAACAGCGTGGACCCTCCGCCGTGCAGGCCAACGATGATGGCCTCCTGGATGCGCGAAATATCCTGGTACTCATCCACGAACAAGGCGTCATAACTTTCCCCGATGTCCTGACGCACAAGCGGGTCCTGCAGACAGCCCAGGGCCAGATGCTCCAGGTCGTTGTAGTCCCACAGCCGGCGCGCGCTTTTCAGCTCGCCGTAGCGCTCATGGAAGCGGCGCGTCAGCCCGCTCAGCGCGCGCAGGGCGGGGCCGGTAAATGCGATGTCCTGCGCCAGGGCATCCAATTTCTCGCGGCCGTCGGGCAGCGCCTGGCAGGCTGAAAGGATAAGCGCCTTGGCCTCAGTCCTGAGCTGCTTGAAGCTTTCACGCAGCGCTTCGTCTTCCCCTGGAGGCGCCTTGACACCGGGCAGCTTGACAAACTGCGGGTTGCAGTGCGCCGGCAGGCTGCCGGTTTCGCGCAGGCTGCCCAGTATCATGACCGCCAGCGCTTTGTCTTCCCCGGCGTTTTTCAGGTATCGGGCCGGGCCGCCGGGGCTTCCCGCGATGAGCAGGCATTCCTCTGTCAACGCAAGCGCTGTTTCCATCGTGTCGATGGCGTCTATGAGCGCATACCCGTACCAGGGATGCCCCGGCAGCCCTTGCGCGCCGGGCAGCCGCAAATGCTCTTCCAGCCAGGCCCAGGGCCTGTCCTGCGCCATCAGGAAGCCGTACAGGTCCCTGAGCATCTCTTCGATTTGCGTATCGCTGTACTGGTCGATCAGGCATTGTCCGTCAGGGCCGGGGGAAATGTAGAGCGCTTCCATCACTTCCTGCAGGGCCTTGTCGCGCAGGGCGCCCGTACGGCTCTCCTCTGCCACATCGGACATTGGGTCCGCGCCCACTGCCTGAAAATGCCGCTTGATCAGCTTTTTGCAAAATGTGTGCAGGGTGCTGATATCCGCGCGGCCTATCATGGCGTACTGACGGCGCAGGTGGCGGCTTTCTCCGGCTTCCCTCTGCAGCGCCTGGCTGAGGCGCTGGCGCATCTCGCTTGCCGCGGCGCGGGTAAAGGTCACCACCAGCATCCTGTCAAGCGAAGCCCCGCCGCGCAGCAGCGACATCAGCCGCTCAATGAGGACGCTTGTCTTGCCGCTGCCCGCGGCGGCGCTGACCAGGATATCGCGGTTGCGCGCCCCGATGGCGTCCCGCTGCTTGGCTGTCCACTCAGGCATCGGCGTCCTCCAGCGGGTTTGAATACAAGCGGTAGAGGTACCCGTCCAGGTTGTTGCGCAGGGAAACCGTGATCTCCCCAAGGTCAAGGCGCTCAAGCAGCGCTTCCAGGATAACCAGGCCCGTCATGATGATATGCACCCGCGCGGCAGGCATGCCCGGCACCTGCGCGCGCTGAGCGGGCGTCAGCGGCGCCAGTTTCCTCAGCCACCGGCTCACCTGTTCCCGGCTGATGCTTCGGCCTTCCGGCAATGCCTCCGACTGGGGCAGACTAGTGACCAGGCCCAGCAGCGTGGTGCCTGTACCGCCCACCAGCGTCCAGCGCCGGGCCGGTCCGGGCAGGGCGGGCAGGCATTCTCCAATGGTCTTGTCCGCTATCGCGCGCGCGGGGGCGATGTCGTCCAAACTGTTCACCTGCTGCGCCTTGAGCATGCGGGATGCGCCCAGCTGCAGGCTGTGCGCGCTGAGCAGGCCCTCGCCGGCTGTCCCCAGGGCCACTTCGGTGGAGCCGCCGCCGATATCGATCATGCCAAGCAATCCCTGCTGGGGCGGGATGCAGCAGGCGCCCAGGAAGGAGAGCAGGGCCTCCTCCCGGCCTGAGATGATGCGGTTGAGCATCATGGGGCAAAGGGCCGCGATATAGAAATCAAGCTCGTGCCGGTTGGCGGCGTCGCGCATGGCGCTGGTGGCGATCATGCGCACTTCCTGCGCGCCGGCCGCGATGGCCTGGCGCCACAGCCTGCTGACTGCCTCGGCCACGCGCCGCATGGCTTCCTCGCTGAAACGCAGTTTGTCATCCATTGAGAGGTAGAGCGCGGTTTCCTCGCGTCCGCGCACGGGGTCGGACAATGCCGGATCAAGGTTCGCCGTCAGCATGCGTGTGGAGTTGGAGCCGATGGCGATCAGGCCCACGCGCCGCGGCGTCAAGGCCGGACAGGGCTTGGATCGCCCCAGAGCGCTTCCTTGTTGGTGACGATGAACCGGATCTCGCCCGGCGCCAGATAGCCGTACTGCGTGCGCGCCTCGTTGGCGATAAAGTCATCGGTGCCGGCCATTTCCAGTTTCAGCGTCAGTTCCTGCACCTCTTTTTGCTTCATGGCCGTCAGGTAAGAGGCTTCTTCCACAAGACCGCGCAGCTGGCTGATGCCGGAGTCAAGCCGGGAATTGATCAAGCTGAAGACGGCAATGACGATCAGCATCGCCGTCACCACAACAATGCCTGGAACCTGCGCATAGCGCAGGCGGTATAGCCGGTTTCTTCTTGTCGCCAAGGCTGTTCCCCTTTCATCCGCCGGTTAGTGGCCCATAGGCGCCTTTGGCCAGCCGCCCTGCCTTGCGGACAAGCAGGGCCATCATGATGAGTGTCAGCGCCATGACAGCGTAAAGCAGGAGCTGCGGCATTTCATCCCATTTGTCCAGCGCGAACTCGATGCCGATGATAAGCGCCGCGCCCAGGACAAAAAGCGCGGGAAGGTACAGCAGCCTGCCGATGGGCCGGCCTCCCCTGGCTGCCAGAAGCAGATAATGACCCAGCATGGCAGCCAGCCCAAATGCGCACAGCAGCTGATGCACCCGCACAAAACCCCAGCGCAGCGTGTCGGACCGCAGGCTCTCGCAATAGATCTGGCTGCACAGGATGATCACCAGGCCTGGCTGCCATATCGCGCCGGATCCGGCCGGGCGCTTCCTCAGGACATACGCCAGCGCCGCCAGCGCGATCAGCGCCTCCAGCATGAAGATGGCGTAATACCATTCGCCCCAGCTGTTCATCACGGACAGCGGGAAAAACTGAAGCGAAGGATTTTCCACATAGCTGCCCTGGCCGAAGTCGACAAAATACTCGCTCAGCCTGCCCAGGCCAAGCGTCAGCAGAGCTGCCGGGGCCATCAGGTCCAGTATGTGATGAAGGGGCTTCTTCAGCCTTTTGGCGCTGACCAGGCCTGACAGGAGCAGTCCAATCAGCGCGCCGCCAAAGGAAAGGCCCCGCTCATCAAAGTCAAAAAAGCGCGCCCAGCCATAGTTGGGCAGCAGCAGGTCGGTATGCACCATGAAATGGAACAGTCTGGAGCATAAAATGCCCAGGACAAGGGACGCAAGCGGAGGCAGCCACAAGGCGCTTGCCCTGTAGCCTGCCCGTCTGGCCAAACAGACATACTGGCCGCAGCCGGATACAGCCGCGCCAAGCAGGCAAAATAGGTAGGCAGACAGATTAACCAATGAAGCTCACTTTCCCTGCGGCGCGTAGGCCGAGGCGAAGTAGACGATGTCGCTGATGGGGCGCATGGTGGTTTCGTGCATGGCGTTGACATGCATGTCCCTGAAAAGCATCATGGTCGAGTTGCCGCCGTCCAGGTTGTAGGCGTTTTCGACGCCCAGGCCGGCCAGGACACTGCTGAACTGGTCCAGCGTCATGCCCCTGTTGTCGCCCTTGGGCCCCGCGCAGGCGACCGCGATGTATTCGAGGCTCCCCGTTTTAACCTGGGCGATGGCCATGCGCTGGCGGCCGTCATTGGCGGCATTGTTATTGTCAAAAAAGCGCTTGACCCGCTCGCCGTTGATCACCAGGCCCGGGCCGAAGTTGAAGCTGTTGACGATGTTCATTTGGCTGTAGGGCGCCAGGCTTTCCTTCGTGGCTTGAATGGCGATGTGGAAGTCGCCCTGCGCGTCTATCAGCAGCACATCCCGCGCGCCGCGGGGGAAATCCCGGTAAAGGACGCCCTGGCGGATGAGGTAGCCGTCGTTGATGTAGGAGAAGTAGTCGCCGTTGAGGGCCAGCACCGCCTGCATGCGTCTGCCCAGCGCCTTGCCGCTGGTGGTGCGGTTTGAGTCAAAGCTGGCGGCCGCTGCCGTTCGCAGCTGGCTGGGATGGGCAATTTTGATACGCGCTACCCAGTAGTCGGTGCTGTAGGCGCGCCCCGCTTCAATGGTGACTTCTATCGAGGGGTCCCGGTAGGACAGATCGCTTGTATAGCCTTCCTGCAGCGGCGCGAAGCCCGGACTGTCATCAAGCGGCAGGGCAAGGGCCTGCGCGCCGGCGCTGCAGGGCGAACATGCCAGCAGCAAACACAGCAGGCAAGCGACGGCGCCGGCAGGCTTGAACAGCTTCATGTCATGTCCTCCCTTTTACTATACCTTTATTTTACCCATTCGGTCACCCTGTGTCAATCGCTTGGCATGCGATTGACAAGCGTGCTTGGGCTGGATACAATGGAAAAAACAAAACCGTCAAGGGGAGGGAAGAGGATGCGCAAGGCGTTGGTGTGTTTGTTTTTCTGCTGTTTGTTATACCTTCCCCCGTCTGCCGGCGCCGGCCGGACCGCGCAGCCCCTCAGCGCGTTTGGTATGGAGTTTGACAGCCAGGCCACCCTGGTCGACCTGGGTGAGACCAAGGTGGAAGATTTTAATGTCCTGACCGCGCTGCTTGATCAAATGCCTAAACTGGAAACGGTCAGCCTGTACGCCAGCCGTGTACCCGGGGAGCAGATGGCGGCTCTGACAGCGCGTTATCCGCGGGTGTTCTTCGGCTTTACCCTGCGCGTATCCGAGCATGTCATCCGCACCGACCAGACCGCTTTTTCCACCCTGCACAACAACAAGTCACCCACGCATTCAAGCGCGGATTTTGACGTGCTCAGGTACTGCACCAAACTGCAAGCCCTGGATTTGGGGCATAACGACCTCACCGATCTTGGGTTTCTTGAGGGTCTCACCCAACTCAGGGTGCTGATCCTTGCTGTCAACCGGATCAGCGACATCAGCCAGCTGAAGAATTTGACGCAGCTGGAGTACGTGGAGCTGTTCAAGAACAAGATCACGGACATCACGCCGCTGCAGAACATGGGCCGGATGCTGGACCTGAACCTTTGCTTCAACTACATCAAGGACTATGGCGTGCTTGAAAAGCTTGGTACCCTCGAGCGCCTGTGGCTGTACAACAGCAACAACTACAGCGCCAAGGATCCCGTCAAGCAGGAAGTAACTGCCGGGCTGAAGGCTGCGCTGCCCGGCTGCCGCATCGACGCCAGGAGTTACTCCACCCTTGGCGGCTGGCGTGAGCATCCGCGCTATTTCACCATCTTTGAGATCTTCAAGACCTCCGTCTACCGGCCTTTTACAGGCGGATAGACCCGGGGCTTCGCTTGTCAAATCAGGCTTGAAGCCCTATAATGCAATCAAACGCAAAGAGGAGAAGAGATAATGAAAATACTTGTTGAAACCTCAGCCCGCCACCTCCACGTCACGCAGGAGGACTTGGAGATCTTGTTCGGCGCGGGTCATCAGCTGACCCCTAAAAAGGACCTGTCCCAGCCCGGTCAGTACGCCGCTGATGAAAAGGTCACCGTCAAGGGGCCCAAGGGTGAATTGAAGATGACCATCTTGGGGCCTGTACGCAAGGCCACGCAGGTGGAGGTCAGCCTGACCGATGCCAGGACGCTTGGGCTTATGCCCCCCGTGCGCGAGTCGGGCGACATCGCGCAGTCGGCGCCATGCAGGCTGGTTGGTCCGCATGGTGAAGTGACGCTTGAGCAAGGCGTCATCATCGCCAAGCGCCATATCCATGCCACGCCCGAAGATGCCGTGAAGCTGGGCGTCAGGGACAAGGATGTCGTCATGGTCAAGGTCGAAAATCAAAGCCGCTCGCTGATCTTTGGGGATACCGTCGTGCGCGTCCACCCCACCTACGCCCTGGCGATGCACATCGATACCGATGAATCAAACGCCGCCGGCGCGTCGGGCACCGTATACGGGGAGATCATCAAGTAGGCGGGCGCCGTCCGTTCAGGCAATAAGGGGAGGGCTGCGCCGGTGCGCGGCCCTTTTTTGATCTATTTCTTTCGCGGCTTGGGCAAAGGCGTGAGCGGTTCCAGTATATCCACCACCGCCTGTGCCAGCTGCGCGTTGTCTATGTCCAGCACGTAGTGTTCCCTGGCGCCGGGATAAGGCGCGTCAAGCGGCGCGTCTTTCATGAGACTTTCCAATTCGGGCAGCCTTTTTACGAATACGCTGTTGTCACATACCAGCAGCAGGGGCTTGTCGTTCACATACACCATATATTCACCGAACATCTTGCGAAAGCGCACATTTCCGCAATGACTGACCTGGTCGCACACATAGGTTACGAAATCAAGCGAGCTTGCCATGGGTCAAACCTCCCTGTCCATGACGCGCACCGCGCTCTGGGGCGGCGGCAGGCGCAGGCCGGCCCGGTCAAAGGCCTGTTTGATGCCTTCGTTCAGGTCAAAGGTCACCTGCCAGAAATCGGGGGTCCTGCACCAGCAGCGCAGGGTGAAGACGAGCTGGCCGCCCTGCACGGCGCCCATGCGCGCGTCGGGCGCCGGGTCGCCCAGCACCAGGGGATGGCCCGCGGCCTGTTTGTTCATCAGCGCCTTGACCGTTTCAATATCCGCGTCCGCGGGCAGGGTGAAGCTCAGGTCCACGCGCCTTTGCTCAAAGGCGGAGTAGTTGGTGACCACGCCGTTTGACAGGGCGCTGTTGGGCACGATCACCTTCTTCTTGTCAAAGGTGGCCAGCTGCGTGTACATGATGTTCATGCTGACCACCGAGCCCTCCACCGCGTCGCACTTGATGTAGTCGCCCACCCGGAAGGGATGGAAGAGCAGCAGCATCAGTCCGCCTGCGAAATTGCCAAGGCTGCCCTGAAGCGCCAGGCCGATGGCCAGCCCCAGTGTGGACAGCAGCGCGATGAAACTGGTGCTGGGCACGCCCAGGTAGGTGGCGATGGAGATGATGAGGATGGCTTTGAGCAGGATGGAGACCAGGCTGCCGGCAAAGGACAGCAGCGCCAGGTCCAGCTTGCTCCTGGCCATGGACTTTTCCAGCCAGCGCATGATGTGCTTGATGGCAAAAAAGCCCGCGAACAGCATGACAAGCGCGCCGATGATGCGCAGGATGGTATCCGCCGTCGCCTGTGAAAGGAAACCCGTGATATTCTTGATGCTGTCCGACATATTGCCCCTCCGCTGCCTGATGGATGCATTCTACAAGCCGTGAACACCCGTGTCAACGCGGCGCAGCCGGCGCCGCAGGCTTTACAGGTCCCCGGCGCGGGGGTATACTGCGCGAAAAGGGGGGATGCCTGTGCCATCCGATAAGCCCATTGGTTTTTTTGACAGCGGCATGGGAGGTTTGAGCGTGGTAAAAACCGCGCGCCGGCTTTTACCCAATGAAGACATCTGTTACTTCGGCGACAGCGCCAACGCGCCCTACGGCATTAAAAAGCCAGAGGAAATACAAGCGCTGACCCGGGCCGGCGTGCAGGTTTTGCTGGATCGGGGCGTCAAGGCGCTGGTGCTTGCCTGCAACACCGCAAGCGGCGTGGCGCTCACAGATCTGCAGGCGGCGCTTGATATTCCCGTGCTTGGCATCCAACCGGCGCTTGAAGCGGCGCAGCGCCTGCGCCGCAGGGGGGAGATCCTGGTGCTGGCCACGCCCGCCACGTTCAAGACAGCCCGTTACGCCGCGCTCAAGGCCCGGTTTGGCCAGCACACGCTTGATCTGCCGGCGCCCGGGCTGATGGATTTTGTGGAGCGCCTTGAGCTCAAGGGGCCGCGGCTGGAAGCCTTCCTGCGGGATTTATTCAAGCCCTATATAGGAAAAACCATCGACGTGGCGGTGCTGGGCTGCACGCATTATCCCTTCCTCAGCACCGCTATTCAGCCGTTTTTCCCCGAAGCCGTCCTGATAGACGACAGCCCGCAGGTGGCGGCGCGGCTGCAGGAACAGCTGCGGGCGCTTGACCTGCTCACGCCAAGCGGGCATGCGGGACATGTAAGTTACTATTCTTCGGGCGCGCAGGCGGCAGTTGAGCGGATGCGTCAGTTGTGTGAAGCCTGAATGAACAGCCGGCGCCGTGAATCGTTCCCCTTTTGTTTCTTTATTGACAGCCCGGGTGTATTCTGATAATCTGAAGCCGTTCCAGTCCGTTGGTTTTCGGAAAGACCCACATATCGAAAGGAGCTTTACATCATGAAAAGGATCCTTGCACTCACCCTGGCACTGTGCCTCTTCCTGGCCCTGTCCGCTTCCGCACAGACGGTGCTGACGATGGGCACCGGCGGCACTGCCGGCACCTACTACGCCTTTGGTTCCGAGATCGCCACCCTTTGGAACAAGAACGTGCCGGGCATTGAGGTAACGCCGCTTGTCACCGGCGCGTCAAAGGCCAACATCGTCAAGATCTGCGACGGTGAATACCAGCTTGGCTGGTCGCAAAACGACACCATCTTCTACGCCTACAACGGTGACAAGGATATTTTTGAAGGGGAAGTGTTCGACAAGTTTTATGCGGTAGCTGCCCTTTATCCCGAAGCTGTCCAGCTGGTCGTGGCAGCCGACAGCGATATCAAGAACATCGAAGACCTCAAGGGAAAGAGCATCTCCATTGGCGCCTCGGGCTCAGGCACCTCTGTCAACGCGCTGCAGATCCTTGAGCTGGCAGGTTTGAAACTGGAAGATACAAAGGCCCAGTGGCTGTCGTTTGACGCGAGCTCCGAGGCTTTCCAGAACCAGACGATCGATGCCTTCTTCGTCACTGCCGGCATCCCCAACACGGGCATCATCTCAGCCGCCATCAAGCGCCCGGTGCGTCTGATCAGCCTGAGTGACGAGCAAATGGCCACCCTGCAGGGGAAATATCCCTTCTACGTGCCCGTCACCCTGCCCGGCGGCACCTATACCGGCCAGGACGGCGATATCGTGATCCCCTCCATCACCGCTGTGATCATTGCCGCCAAGGATCTGGATGAGGAACTCGTATACAACCTGACCAAGACCCTTTTTGAGAAGAAGGGCGAGCTGACCCATGCCAAGGCCCAGGTGCTTGATCCCAAGTTCGCGGTGGAAGGCATCCCCTGCCCGATCCATCCCGGCGCGGCCAGGTACTACGGCGAGCTGGGCATAGCGATCCCCGAACAGTCCCAGATGAAATAATACGGCGCGCAGGGGTACCCGCTGCCCGCGGGTACCCCTTGTTTCGCGCTGAAGGAGGATGAGTCAGCGATGACGGACCGGGACAAGCCCATGCCCGGCATGCCGGAGGGCATGCCGCCCGAGCAGGAGCATCCGCAGCCGGCAGAAGAGGTCAACAAAGCGGAAATCGAAGCCATCATGACCAAGTATGACCGGGAAAGCGCTTTCCGCGTGCTGCCGGACATCCGCGGCAAGGTTATCGGGTATATCTGTGTTGCCTTTTCCATCATCCAGCTGTACAACACCTTCAACCCCATCACCTTCATCCGCCCGCTGCACCTTGGTTTAGTGATGCTGCTGGGTTTTCTTTTGTATCCGGCCAAAAAGGGCATGCGAAAGAACACGCTGCCCTGGTATGACTTCGCCTTGGCGGTGCTTGCCTTTGGCATTTGCATGTATCAAGTGGTCAACGAAGGCGCGATCAATGCCCGCCTAAGGCTCAAGCCCTATGAGATCTGGCTGGGCGTGGCAGGCATCATCCTGCTGCTTGAAGCCACGCGCCGCGTTGTCGGGCTGCCCATCGTCGTCATCGCAAGCGTTTTTATCCTCATCGCCCTGTTTGGCAAGTACCTGCCGGGCTTCCTGAAAAGCGATCTCAGGTTCAAGAATATCGTGGAACATCTGTGGTATGACAAGGAAGGAGTCTTTGGGGCGGCAATAGGAGCTTGCGCCACCTTCATCTTCCTGTTCATGCTGTTTGGCGCTTTTCTTGAAAAGACCGGAGTGGGGCAATTCTTCATTGACTTGGCTAACGCCATTGCCGGCCATCGGCGCGGAGGCCCCGCGAAGGTCGCTGTCATCTCATCAGCGCTGATGGGCACGGTATCGGGCAGCTCGGTCGCCAATACGGTTGGAACGGGCAGCTTCACCATCCCCATGATGAAGCGGATGGGCTACCGCGCGCAGTTCGCCGGCGCGGTAGAGGCCGCTGCCTCCACAGGCGGGCAGATCATGCCCCCAGTCATGGGCGCCGCTGCCTTCCTGATGGTAGACTCGGTCGGCGTCAACTACGGCACCATCGTCAAGGCGGGCATTATCCCCGCGATCCTCTATTTCACCGGCATCTACATGATCATCGACCTGGAGTCGAAAAAGCATAATCTGCTGGGGATGCCAAAGGACAGGTTGCCCAAGGTGAAGAAACTGATGAGCGAAAACGGCTATCTCATTTTGCCGTTGCTTGCCATCATCTACATCCTTGTGGGCACCTCGCTGACCCCCGCCTACGCGGCGCTGATCGGGATGATCGTTGCCGCTGTGGGCGGCTATGTCAAAACCTTGCTTGACCTCATCATTCCCAGCGACAAGCCCATAGAGACCATCATGGCAAATCGGCCGGGCCTCAAGGGCCGCGATTACAAGGACGCGCTGCAGATGGGCGCGCGCGCCGTGCTGGGCGTGGCGCTGGCCTGCGGCACCTCGGGCATCGTTTCGGGCGTCATCACGGTGACGGGCATCGGTGGCCGCATCGGCGGCGGCCTGACTGCCCTTGCGGGAGGGAACCTGATCCTCCTGCTTGTTTTCACCATGATCACCTCCATCATCCTGGGGATGGGTGTGCCCACGACGGCCAATTACCTGATCACTTCATCAGTCATGGCGCCCGTCGTCATCAAGGCCATGCAGATCGCGCTGCCTGACGTCTTTGCCGGCCTTCAGGCTGCGGGCCCGGGGTTTACCAATTTGCCCGCGCACATGTTTACCTTCTACTTTGGCATCGTCGCGGATATCACGCCGCCTGTCGCCCTGGCAGCGATGGCAGGCTCTGCCATTGCCAAGAGCGATCCGCTCAAGACGGGGCTGGAAGCGACGCGCTTGGCAATCGCCGCCTTCCTGATCCCCTATATCTTCATTTTCAGCCCGCAGCTGCTGATGATCAACGCGCAGTGGTACCAGATCCTGCAGATGACCGCAACCGCGCTGATTGGCATGTTTGGCGTGGCCATGGCCCTGCAAAAGTTCTACCTGACCAGGCTTAATGTGCTCCAGCAGCTGATGGCGCTCAGCGGCGGCCTGATGCTGATCGATCCCGGCCTGATCACGGATCTCATTGGCATCGGTTTGATCGCCCTGGTGATCGTCTGGCAGAAATTCCAGGCGCGCAGCACGCCCCGGGCAGCCTTCGCATAAACGGCAGACAATACAAAACGCTGCGGACCGTAAGGTCCGCAGCATTGTTATCAGGTTCTTCCAGTGCTCAATACTCCGGCGGCACGGACTGGGGGATGTGGTCGTTCATGTCCACCGACTTGAGCTTGTTGGTGTTGTTCTCATCATCCGGCGCGGTAGGGGAGGCGGCATCATCGTCCGCGGGCTCGTAGGCGACCTTGTCATCCGGGTTCTTGGGCGCGCGGTCGGACATATAGACGATTTCACCCTCCTTGGGCTCCGGGACTTTGGTTTCGTCGATATCGTCCGCGTCGTCGTCTTCCTCCGGGATCGCGTCCTCATCGGCTTCCAGTTCACGCACGCGGCGCACCAGCCGCTCAATCTCTTCCTTGCCGGCCTTCAGGCCGCGGCTCAAGTCATCCGTGAACTTCTTGAAGCTTTCCGAGTCAATGGCGCCGCTGACGGCCTCCTTGCCCTGAGCGGCCAGGGTCCGCAGGCCTTCGAGCGCTTCCGCCAAGGCGTCCCTGGCATGCCCAAGGGCCTCGCTTCGCTGCTGCGCCTTGGTTTCATCGACGGCATGTTTGACCTTTTCCGCCGCCCCGGCGCCGAAGTCCTTCACTTTCCGGAAGACATCCTCACCCTTCCTGGCCATCTTGTCGATGTTCTCCTGCGTGGTCGCCTCGCCTATCGCATCGGCGACCTTTTCGACGGCGCCGGATATCGCCCCGATGGCGGCCATGGCTGCCTTTTTGAGCGGATGATCATTGCCGGGCGGATTCCTGTTCTCGTTTGCGTCCATGATATCACCTTCCTTGTGTTTAAATTATACACGCAAATCGCGCATTCAGACCCATTGCCCGGCTGATTGCGGCAGGCGCAGCCCTTTGTTTGAGCAAATCGTCCAATTGTCCTTCAGGGCCGATTATGCTATACTTGCGTATACTAAACGCAAGAGGGAGAGCGCATGGATCACTTGCAGGCTCCGGACCCGGCACAGCTCAAGCAGTACAGTCCCAGGCAGGTGGCGGCGCTCATCCCCGCCCTGCGCCAACAGATCGTCGCCTCGGTATCGCAGACCGGCGGCCATTTGGCCAGCAATTTGGGCATTGTGGAGCTGACCGTCGCCCTGCACCGCGTGTTTGACAGCCCCAGGGACAAGATCGTCTTTGACGTGGGGCACCAGTGCTATGCGCACAAGATCCTCACCGGCAGGGGGGAGAGGATGGACACGCTGCGCCAGTTTGGCGGCATCAGCGGTTTCCCCAAGCCGTCCGAATCTGAGCATGACGCCTATGGCACCGGCCATGCTTCCACCGCCATGTCGGCGGCGCTGGGCATGGCCAGGGCGCGCGACCTGCGCGGCACGGGGGAGCATGTCATCGCCGTCGTGGGCGACGGCGCCTTTACTGGCGGCATGTGCTATGAGGCGCTCAACGACGCGGGCAGCTCAAATACCCGGCTGATCACCATCCTCAACGACAACCAGATGAGCATCGCGCCCAATGTCGGCGCGGTTTCCAACTACCTCACCTACCTGCGCACCAGCAAGGGCTGGCTGACGGCCAAGAAGCGCGTCACGGCTTTCCTGCTGCGCATCCCCGTGGCGGGCAGGCCGCTGCACGATTTGATGCAGCGCTTCAAGAACCACATCCGCAATGTGTTTGTCCGGGACGAGATGTTCCGGTCCTTCGGCCTGCGCTACCTGGGGCCGGTCGACGGCCACGACGAGCCGGGGCTTGAGAAGATACTCCGCCGCGCCAAGGCCTTTGAACAGCCTGTGCTGCTGCACATCGTCACCCAAAAGGGCAAGGGCTACCCCATGGCCGAAAACGCGCCGGCCCTGACGCACGGCGTTTCGCCCTTTGACATGCTGGACGGCTCACCCCGGGTGACGTCCGTCGCGCGCTCCTTTGGCGAGGCGGCAGGCGCGCTGCTGGCGCAGCTGGGCGAAAAGGACGCGCGCATCGTCGCCGTCACCGCCGCCATGGCTGATTCGACGGGCTTGCGGCCTTTCCAGCAGCGCTTCCCCGATCGTCTGTTCGATGTGGGCATCGCCGAGGAGCACGCGGTCACCATGGCGGCCGGCATGGCGCAGGCAGGGCTGCGCCCCGTGGTCGCGGTCTATGATACCTTCCTGCAGCGTGCCTATGACCAGGTGATTGTGGACGTCTGCCTGCAAAAGCTGCCCGTCTGTTTCCTGATTGACCGCGCGGGCATCGGTGGCGAGGACGGGCCCACGCACCACGGCGTCTTTGGCGCTTCCTTCCTGCGCCATATCCCCGGGCTGATCCTGCTGGCGCCCCGCTGTGTGGATGAGATGCTGCACATGCTGCGCTTTGCCATGTCGCACGACGGGCCTGTTTTTATCCGCTATCCCCGGGCCGAGCAGATGGCGCAGGCCATGTATCCCTGCCCTGCCTTTGAGCCGGGCCGCTGGGAGGTTCTGGCGGAGGGGAAGGACCTGGCCTTCATCGCCACGGGCCCTATGGTCAATGAAGCCATCAAGGCGCACAAGATCCTCAAGGAGCGCGGCCTCAGCGTCTGCCTGGTCAACGCCTCAAGCGTCAAGCCCATGGACCATGCGCTGCTGCGCAAATTGAGCCAGCAGGCCCTGCCCTATGTCACCATGGAGGAACAGGTGCTGGCCGGCGGTCTGGGCAGCGCCGTGGGCGAATACTGCGTGCAGGAGGGGCTGCGCCTGCCCCTGCACCTGTTTGCCCTGCCTGACCGGTTCATCCCCCACGGCTCGCATGACAAGCTGCTGCGGGCCCTGGAACTGGATGGCGAAAGCATGGCGCAGGCTGTCCATAGCATCATGGAAAAGATCGCGTGAAGCAAAGGGTCGACGCGCTGCTGGCGGCAAACGGCCTGGCGCCCAGCCGGGAGCAGGCCCAGCGCCTGATCATGGCGGGGCACGTCTATGTGGATGAGGTCAAGGTGCTCAAACCCTCCCAGCTGCTTGAAGAAAACGCCAAGCTGACCGTGCGCGGTGAGGCTGATCCCTTTGCCAGCCGCGGCGCCCACAAGATCGAAAAAGCCCTCAGCTTCTTTAACGCAGAAGTGGCAGGGCTTGTCTGCATGGATATCGGCGCCGCTTCGGGCGGCTTTACGGACGCGCTGCTCAGGCGCGGGGCCGCCCTGGTCTATGCCGTGGATGTGGGATACGGGCAGCTGGAATGGCGCCTGCGCACGGATCCCCGCGTCATTGTGATGGAACGGACCAACGCCCGCCAGCTTCTGCCCGGGCAGTTCCCGCAAAAGCCCGGCCTGTGCGTGATGGATGTCTCCTTCATCTCCATCCGCCTGATCATGCCCGCGGCGGCCGCCGTCATGGGGCAGGCAGGCCGCTTCCTGACCCTGATCAAGCCGCAGTTTGAGGCCGGGCGCGGCCAGGTCGGCAAGAACGGCGTTGTCCGCCTGGCAGAGACCCATGCCCGCGTGCTGCGCGAGATCCGCGATTTCTGCCCCGGCATCGGCTGGACGCTGCAGGGCCTCACCTGGTCGCCCATCAAGGGTCCAAAGGGGAATATCGAATTCCTGGCGGATATCGTGCCGGGTCTGGGGGAAGCGCCGGATGATTTCCATATCCGCCTGCTGGTCGATGAGGCGCACGAGGCGCTGTCAGGCATCCGTGCCCTGAGCGTTTGACCCTTATCGGCACCCGTGCTATGATACGCGCGAAGACGCGGCAGATGAGGGAATGGCAAACGATGACGGACGGCAGGGCGGCAGTTGCAGTGCAGACGGGCAGGACGCAAACCCGGACAAAGCGGATGGCGCAGTGCGCGATGTTCACGGCGCTGCTGGCGGTCTATTCGCAAATAGCTGTCCCGCTGCCCATGGTGCCCGTCAACCTGGCTCTCCTGGCTGTCTACCTGGCGGCGTTCCTGTTGGACAGGCGCTGGGCGCTGCTGAGCGTGAGCTTGTACCTGATGCTGGGAGCGGTGGGCCTGCCCGTGTTCGCGGGTTTTCAGGGCGGCCCGGCGGCCTTGTTTGGCAAGACCGGCGGCTTCCTGCTGGGTTACCTGTGCACCGCGGCGATTGCTGCATCGATGCGGCTTTGGGCGGGTACCTTCGCCAAACGCTGCCTTGCCTGCGCGCTGGGGCTGCTGGGCTGCTATGTGCCCGGCACGCTGTGGTTCATGCTGGTCACCGGGCTGAGTTTGCCGCTGAGCCTGGGCTACTGTGTCTATCCTTTCCTGCCGGGCGACGCGGTGAAAATCGCCCTGGCCGCCTTTCTGGCACCCAGGCTGCGGAGCGCCCTGAGGCGCAACTGAGCCTTATATGACGGAGGCCGTCAATGGATAATGTGCTCACCTACCTTGAGTGGGCCGGCTCCCGCGGCATGCGGGACCTGGCCTTCAACGAACTGGACAGCCTTGCCCTGTCCCAGCTGGTCTATCTGCAGCTGGAGAACGCGCTGGCGGACCGTCAGGAGGTCAGTGTGGCACAGGCCGCCAAGGCGCTGGAAGGCGATGAGGAAGCGCGCAAGCTGTACGCCTTCATCCTGCGTCAGCGGCTGCAGGCCCTGCAGCTGATGGGCGGGGCGCCCCGCTACAAGGACTTGCTGCTGAGCGACTTTGTCGACGAGATCTCAACGCAGGATGAGACGCAGTTCTCCGCGGTGACCCTGACGCTGGAAAACGGCATCAAGGTCATCTGTTACCGCGGGACGGACCTGACCCTGGTGGGCTGGAAAGAGGACTTCAACATGTCTTTTGACAGCCCAGTGCCCGCGCAGGAGGCGGCGCTTGACTATCTGCGGATGGTCGCGGACAAGAGCGTGGCGCCGCTGATCGTATTGGGGCACTCCAAGGGCGGCAACCTGGCTGTCTACGCGGCGGCCCATGCCCCAAGCGAGGTGCAGGACAGGCTGCTTGCGGCCTACACCTTTGACGGGCCCGGCCTGACTGATGAAGACGCGCAGTCGCCCGGCTACCTGCGGGTGAGCGGGCGCATCCGTTCCTATCTGCCGCGCCAGTCGCTGGTGGGCGTGATCTTCCACCAGCACAGGCCCTACCGGGTGGTGAAGTCAGGTGCGCTGAGCATCTTCCAGCACAATGTGTTCAGCTGGGAGGTCGTTTCGGGCCAGCCCCGTTTTGTACGCCAAAGGGGCCTGAGCCGGCAAAGCAGAAATGTCGACAAAGCGCTGGACCGCTGGATAGGCGGGCTGAGCCCGGATGACAGGCGTCTGTTTTGCGATACGATCTACAAGGTGCTTACCGCCGCCAGCGATGAGACCCTGGGCGACCTTGTTCATACCGACCGCCGCAAGGCGCGCATGATCCTCCGGGCTACCCGGGATATCCCGCCCGAAGTGTTCGCAGGCCTGCGCAAGGCGATCGGCCTGCTGCTGTCGGGCGCTGTGGGCGGCGTGTGGGACGCCGTGCTGGAAGGGGGCAAGGCGCTGATGCCAAAAAGGAAGGGCGTCAGGCGCCTGGTGAAGGACAAGGCGACCCCAGCTAAACAACCCTGAAAGCAGGAGGCCTGCAGGCAGCGCATTCGCGTACTTGCAGGCCTCCGTTTTATCTTCGGCTGATCTGTTGGTCTCTTATGTTTGCCTTATTGCTTCGCGCCGCATTCCGGGCAGAACTTGGCCCCAATCTCAAGAGGCGCGTGGCAGGCGGCGCAGGCGCCTTGGGCGACAAGCTGCTTGGCGCCGCACTCCGGGCAGAACTTGCTGTTTGGCGCGATGGGCTGCCTGCAGCTGACGCAGGGGACAGTCGCCTGGGCGGCCTGTGCGGGCTGCTGTGCCTGCTGGAAGCTGTTTTGCATCATCTGGCCCATGGCCATGCCTGCCCCCATGCCCGTGCCCATGCCGGCCACGCCGGAGGGATTGCTGGCGGCGTCGCGGATGGCTTCCGCCGTCTGGTACTGCGCGTAGCGGCCCAGGTCGCCCACCACACCCATGGAGGTGCGGTTGTCCATGGCCTTTTCCACTTCTTCGGGCAGGCTGATGTTCTCGATGACGAAGCTCTCAAGCTTCAGGCCAAGCGGCGCCACCTTGGGGCTGATGGTCTGCAGGGCGAACTGGCCCAGCTCATCGTAGTTGGAGGCGAGGTCAAGGGCGGGTATCTTGCTTTGCGCCAGGGCGTCGGACAGGGCGGACACAATCGTGCGCTTGACCTGGCCTTCCACGCCCTCCACCGTGAAGAGATCCGACGTGCCAAACACTTCCTTGAGGAAGGCGACCGGATCGACCACGCGGAAGGAGTAGATGCCAAAGGCGCGCAGGCGGATCATGCCAAAGTCGGTGTCCCGCATCATCACGGGGTTTGACGTGCCCCACTTGAGATCCAGGAACTGCTTGGTGTTGACAAAGTAGACCTCTGCCTTGAAAGGGCTGTCGAAGCCGAACTTCCAGCTTTTCAGGGCAGTCATGATGGGCATGTTCTGGGTGCTCAGCTCATAGCGCCCTGGCTGGAACACGTCGGCTATCTTGCCCTCGTTGACGAAGATGGCCACCTGGCTTTCGCGCACGGTGAGCTGCGCGCCCATCATGATCTCCTTGCCGTCATTTTCATAGCGGTGGACCATGGTGTTGGTGCTGGAGTCGGTCCATTCGATCACGTCGATCAACTGGCCCTTGATCATCTTGAAGATTCCCATGTTGAAGCCCTCCTTGCGGTTGTTGTCTATCTAGTTCCGCGGGTTTCCGCCCGCCAGATCCAAAATGGAGTTGAGCACCGTAAACTGCTCAAGGTCAAGGTCAAGGTCAAGGTATTCCTTGATCTCGGCCAATTTTTTCTCGACATGGTTTTGCACTTCATATCCCAGGTCGATGGCGTTCTTGTCGGGGCTGTTCTGGCGCGCGCAGGCCAGCACACGGATGTGCCGGGGCGTCAGCACGGCGACGGCGTAGTAGACGCCGTCAACGTAACGGTTGAAGAAGTTGCCGCGCAGGGCATGTTCCAGCCGCTCGCGGCCGTAGTGCCAGCGGTCGGCCAGGTAAACCTCGCCCTGGGGCAGGTCAAAGTCGAACAGGTAGCAGGGTTTGTCCGTGTTCAGGTGCGCGCGCACCAGTTTCAGGCGGCTTTTGATCTCATCCCTGGTTTCAACTTCGCGCGCCATCATCTGGTGCATCAGCTCATCGCGCAGGTACTCAAGGATCGAGGCTTCGTCATAGTCATCGTCGCTGTAATCGGCGTGCAGGCTGTCCAGGAACCTGCGGATGCGGTGCAGCTCCTGGCGCAGGGTGTCATCGTGCTCGTGCGACTGGAAAATGGGCAGACTGGGGCGGGATTCCACCAGGTACTGGTGCAGGGGGCCTACATCGGTATGCCTGACCGAATAGCCAACCGCGTCGATGGCGTTGCTTTCAAGGTAATCGATGGCATCCAGCGCATTATCGATGATGGTGATGGGGGCGAACATCATGTCCTTCAGGTCCGTCACATTCAGGAAGGCGTCCTTCACCTCGGCCCGGTCCGTGACGAGCAGGAGCTTGTACATCAAATATCCTCCTCAAATGCTTTCGCAGGCTCATTATAGCCCAGATGCACAAAATAGACAAGGTTCATTGCGATAGTATCACCAAAATGGTGGCGCCAAGGCCGTAAACTTCATCATGGCTTCGTGCGCCGCAGGCCTCCTTTCGGTAAAGGGTGAAGCTGAAACAATCAATCCGCGACAGCGAAAAGATTATACCCGGCTCGATTGGGTTTATTTGGCCGGGTTGTGGATTTTGGTTATTTTATGGCAGAATCAAGAAGCCCCGAAACCTTGCGGTCCCGGAGCCTGTGACTTGATGGGATGAATCGGATCAATCCGTCAGGCGCGCGTAGAGGATGGCGCTGCCCCAGTTCCAGTGCTCGTTGGGCTTGTAGTTGATCAGGGCAGTGTCAAAGAAGTCATAGTAGGTGTTTGAGTACAGCGGCACCATGGGCAGCACCTCCACCCAGCGCCGCTGGAAGGCCATCCAGTTGTCCAGGTATTTGGCGCGGTTGTAGGGCGGTGTCCTGCGCAGGGCATCGGCCAGCATGAACAGCCGCTCATCGCCAATGCCCGTGGTGTTGAGGGCGCCCTGGTAGGGCTCGCCGGGGTTGACATTGGGGAAGGGATCAAAGAGGTAGGTGAAGTTGCTGCCGATGAACATCATGTCATATTCGCGCACTTCCTGGCGGTAGTACTGCCTGAACAGCGCGTCGGTGGACAGCAGGCTGACCTCGACCTGCATGCCGGCCTTGGCCGCGTTATCCCGCAGCATGGCAGCCAGCAATTCGCCTGCCGCGCTGTCCCCGGATATGGCCAGCTTCAGCGTCAGCGGCTCAAGCCCGGCAGTTCCCGTGCGATAGCGGATGCTTCCTGCCTGGCCGGCGTCATAGGGCTGCCCCGCCTCGTCCAGCATCCAGCCGTCCTGTGCCAGCAGGGCGGCGGCTGATTGGATATTGAAGGGGTAAAGGTCCAGCTGCCTGAGGTTGCTGCCTGTTTCCCTGGCCATCCACTGGCCCAGGCCGTAATAGCCGTAGACCGGGCTGCCGTGTCCTTTGAGGAAGGCGCTGCTAAGGGCCTGTTTGTCGATCAGGTGCGCCACGGCCTGCCGTATGGCAAGGGAGGAGGGCAGGGGCCGCTCCGCCGCGAAAGACAGAAAGGCGGCGCCCGAACGGGGATAGCTGACGTAGCCGATGCCGGCACTGCTGCGTATGCCAAGCGCCTGGCTGATGACCGTGCCGTCGGAGACCTTGTTGACCAGGCCGACGCTGCCGGCGCGCAGCGCGTCGGCGATGCCGGCGCCTTCGATGGCGCGCACCGCAAGACGCTTTATGGCCGGTTTCTGCCCTTCATAGTTGCCCCTGTAGTAGGGGTTGATCTCCAGCGTGGCCGTATGGGCCTGCGCGTCATAGCCGGTCAGGCGGTAGGGCCCGCTGGTGACCTGCGGATGGGAAAGGTAGCCGGTCAGCGGATCCAGGAGGGTCTGCCTGAGCGTTTCCGCGCTGAAATCGCCCCCGATATAGGCGCCGTTTCCGTCATCGGCTACCTGCGCGCCGGGCGCGAGGACCCCGATGGGGAAGGGGTTTCCGTTGATCAGGGCGCTGCTGTAGTAGTAGGGCACATGGCTGCTGTCCACCGTGACGGAAAAGCTGTAGTCGTCCAGCAGGCGCAGGCCGCTGAACACCTTGCTCTGCCCATTGGCATAAGCATCCCAGCCCAGGACATACGCCGCGCCGGTGTTGTTGGCGCCCAGCTCGCGCAGCTGCGGGGAAGAGAGCAGCAGGAATGCGAACACATAGTCGCGCGCCGTGATGGGCGAGCCGTCCGAATACTTCAGGTCCCTGCGCAGCTGATAGGTGTAGGTAACGCCGCCCGACGTGCCCGGGGCCTGAGCGGAGGAAAGGACCGCGCCGCGGTTGACCAGCCAGCCGCCGTCGCCCGTCCAGGCGCTGAGCGGGTAATCATGGATCAGGCTGCGGATATCGATGTCCGCCGAGTTGCTGCCAAAGGCATCGGAGAAGAAGTTGCCGCTCAGCCGGGTTTGATTCGCCACCGTCAGGGTTCCGGGGTCCTGCGGGGCGGAGGCCGCGGCGGCAAGGGACGCGATCATCAGCGCCACGCACAGCAGGCTTGCAAAGATTCGTTTCATGTGACCTCCTTGGTTACGGATGCTGCCCGGGCCTGCAGGACGGCAGGCCCGGGGACCGGCGCATGGCTCAGTCGATCAAGTCGCCTACGTTGATGCTGATGATGACTGGGATGTAGGGTTCGGGGGTGGGGGCAGGCGTGGGTGTGGGAGTGGGAGTCGGGGTGGGTGTGGGCGCCGGCACGTAGTTGTTCTTGAAGTGCGGCACGATGTCCGGTTCTGCGCTCAGGGTGCCATCCCCGTTGTCGGTTACAGTGACCTTCACTGTAAAGGCTGTGCTGTCATAGGTCATGTTGGGATCACTGCCCAGAACTTCCTTGACGGTGTAGGTGAAGACCTTGCTGCTTGCGCCACCCAGGTCGGCAAGGGTGTAGGTGATGGGGGAGAAGACGAAGCCCTTCGTGCCGTTGGTGTTAAAGGTCAGGGTTTGGGTATTGTCTCCGTTGAGTGTGAATGTGAAAGTGTCGCTGAATGCGCCGGTGCGACCGGTAAGGGTTTTGTCGCCTTCGATGATGACGGAGCCGGTGGCATTGTATTTGTTGGTGAAGGCCAGCGCTGTCGTCTTGGGCGTGTCATCCTCAAGGCCCGTCACTTCAACCGCGCTGAGCGTTCCGTTGCCGTTGTCGACGATCTTGTAGTAGACCGTGTAGGACGGACCGCCGTACGTGATCCCGGCGATTGTCGTGCCGCCGTTGGTCTCCGTCACCGTGTAGGCGTATGTGTTCCCCACATCCGCCAGGCCGTAGCTGATCGGGCCGAATGAGAAGGGCACGTCTGCGGCATTCCCCGTAAAGTCCAGCGTATCGGTTTTCTCTGCGTCCGTCGCCGGCATCGGCACGCCCGCCGCAGCCGTCAGCGTGAAGGTGAAGCTGTCCGGCGTGTCATCCGTGCGCCCGCTGAGCGTCTTTGTCCCGCTGAGCGTCAGCGTCGTGCTGGCGTCGTAGGTATTGGTGAAGGCCAGCGCTGTCGTCTTGGGCGTGTCATCCTCAAGGCCCGTCACTT
>CAZPBJ010000026.1:38622-39408 GCA_964584685.1 uncultured Christensenella sp.
CCGGCGTGTCATCCGTGCGCCCGCTGAGCGTCTTTGTCCCGCTGAGCGTCAGCGTTGTGCTCGGTGCATATGTATTGGTAATTGTATAGCCATCTATACTTGTAGAATAATTTGTAACAGGTGATTCCGTTATCGTGTAGACATACTCTGTGTAAGGAGGAGTCGTATTGCTTGGGTCGTATTTGGGCACATCCTCAAAAATATATGTCAGTTCAGCAGAGTCCCAGACCCCATCGCCCGCGCTCAGTGTATGCTCTTTGAGTGGCGTCCAGTTTTGTAATAGCTGGACTGTAATGCTATCAGGCCGCAGACTGGGATAACCGGAATCACCCGCCCATACTTTCTCGATCGGAATGTCGACCACTTCTATGTTCTTAACGGTTGCACTGAGATTTTCAAATGAGCAGGGATTTTCTATATTGTATGTAAAGTCACCTTCTGGTGTTGGGGTTTTCATAATAAAATCTGGTGGGGCCGAGATTTCCTTATAATGAATAGTATCGCCTTTGTAAAGCTTATATCCATCAAAAACGATTCCGTTTGCATCAGAAATATACTCCCTGATTGCACCGGATGCGGTCGTAACCTGGAAGATTGCACCTGGTAATGGCATGCCAAATTGGTCCGTTTTGTTTAGCGTAGATTTCTGGATAGGTATAAGCTCGAGGGTTACAAATCGTAAAGTTGGTGTACCTGAAAATCCTGTTGCATCAAAGTAATTGTTGTTAATATAGTGCCTGCTGAGTAACCGCCAAATCAAGCACAAAGACTCTCAAGCAGCGGATT